>NZ_CP175657.1:2404375-2727500 GCF_051602715.1 Pilosibacter sp. YYHA0881 | reverse complement strand
TCCTTTAAGGAATCCGATATTCAGTTTGCTGCACCGGATCCGGTCCTACCCGACTCCGCGATACAGTAGCGGAGAGAGTGGGATTCGAACCCACGCGCCCTTGCGGACAAACGGTTTTCAAGACCGCCTCGTTATGACCACTTCGATATCTCTCCAAAGCGCTCTCTCAAATGTGCTTTTACATTCTATACGATACTTGCGTTTTTGTCAAGCGCTTTTCAAAACTTTTTTTACTTTTTTTTACATCTTTTTCAGATCATCCAAAAAAGCCGCTGCCACAGTCATATCCTCCGGTGTTGTCACCTTGATATTCCGGTAGTCTCCCATGACCAGTTTCACCTTCTCATTGGTCATGCGCTCTACCACCATGGCATCGTCGGTGATCCCCTTCTGGAGAGCCGGATCTGCCATAAGGCTGTCATAGGCCCCCTTCACCAGACCGTACCGGAACGCCTGGGGCGTCTGGATCTGCCATAACAGGCTCCGGTCCAGGGTCGTTTCTGCAAACTGATCCCCGTCGGCGACCTTCACCGTATCCTTCACCGGAACGGCTGCCACGCAGGCCCCGTACTCCCGGGCCGCCTCTATGGTCCTCCGGATCACCTCTTCCGAGATCAGGGGCCTGGCTCCGTCATGGATCAGGACCAGATCTGGTCTCTGATCCTGTCCGTCCAGGGCGGACAATCCCCGGCAAACAGAATGATACCGTTCTGCGCCTCCGGCGACCACTGCCCTGACCTTTTTAAACCCATACCGGTCCACAATATGTTCCCGTACCCAGTCTGTTTCCTCTTTTCCGGTTACCAGGATCACCTCATCCACCGGACTTTTTTCAAAGGCCTCCAGGGAATACCAGATCACAGGTCTCTCCTTCAGAAGAAGGTACTGCTTCGCCACGCCGGACTGCATCCGCTTCCCCTGGCCAGCCGCCAGGACCACAGCCGCAGTCCTCTCCCCCTTTTCTCCCATCATAGTTTCTCCCTTCAGACAGCGCCTACCGCTCTCCCAGCTTTAAATTGGGGACCGCATTGAGATCCCACCCGGCTCTGGCGCCATTGATATATTCATAATAACCGGCAGCGCCGATCATTGCCGCATTATCTGTACAAAAGATCGGGGATGGATAATAAAACCGGATCCCCTCTTTTTCACAGGCTGCCTTCATTCCTGCCCTCAAGGCAGAATTGGAGGCCACTCCGCCGGCAATGGCCAGCTTATCATAGCCGTATTCCTTCGCCGCCGCCACAGCCCGGGACACCAGCACATCCACCACCGCATTCTGGAACGAGGCAGCCAGATCCGGCACGCAGATCTCCTCTCCCTTCATCTGGGCCTGGTTGATGTAGTTCAGGACAGCGGATTTCATGCCGCTGAAGCTGAAGTCATAGGCAGATCCACCAACCTTTGCCCTGGGGAATTCCATGGCATGGGGATTTCCTTCCTTTGCCGCCTTGTCCACCTTAGGACCGCCGGGATATCCCAGTCCCACGGCGCGGGCCACCTTATCAAAGGCCTCTCCCGCCGCATCGTCCATGGTGCGGCCAATGATCTCAAATTCCCCGTAATCCTTCACGATCACCAGATGGGTATGTCCGCCGGAGACGATCAGACACACAAAGGGAGGCTCCAGATCCGGATGCTCGATAAAATTGGCCGAAACGTGGCCTTCGATATGGTGGACGCCCACCAAGGGCTTTTTCGCCGCGTAGGCGATGGCCTTGGCCTCTGCCACTCCCACCAGAAGAGCGCCCACAAGACCGGGACCATAGGTCACAGCAATGGCCGTCATCTCCTCCAGGGTCATGGACGCCTCCTTTAAGGCCTCCCGGATCACCTGGTTGATCTTTTCAATATGCTTTCTGGATGCGATCTCCGGCACCACGCCTCCGTACAGGGTATGGAGGGCGATCTGGGAGGAGATCACATTGGACAGGACTTCCCTGCCGTTCTTCACCACAGCCGCCGCCGTCTCATCGCAGGAGCTCTCTATGGCAAGAATATATACATCTTCATCCGTTTTACGTATCTTCATGATTGTTTCAAAACCTCTTTCCGGCTTTACTCTTCGTCAAAGCCCAGTTCCATGGACCAGCCGTCCCGGGCTGTTTTGATCCTTGGGAAGATCTCCCGGATCTCCTCCAGATAGTCCTCCGGCCTGATCAGGGACGGGCTGTAATGGGTCAGCCACATCTCCCTGGGCGCAGCCTCCCGGCCCAGCCTTGCCGCCTCCTGGAACGTCATATGCTTATATTCCCTGGCCTTGGCCGCCTTCTCCTTTTCTCCGTACATGCCCTCGCAGATAAACAGATCGTTGTCCTTTGCGTATTCCGCGATCACCGGCACCGGCCTGGTATCCGTGGAATATGTAACGGAAAGGCCCCTCCTGGTCTCTCCCAGGACCATATCCGGCGTTAGGATCCGCCCTTCATGCTCCAGGGTCTCCCCCTTCTGGAGCCGGCTCCACATCTTCTGGGGGATCCCCTGTGCCTTTGCCCGTTCCACATCAAAACGGCCCTTTCTGGGAATGGAGATCCTGTATCCGTAGCAGGCCACATTGTGGTTCACCTTAAAGGCATCGATCACAAAGGGGCCTGCCTGGAACTGCTCCCTGGGTTCCGACAGCTCCCGGAACACCAGAGGAAACGGAAGCTCCGGCGCAATGGTCCTTAAGGCTCCCACGACCCGCTCCAGGCCTCTGGGGCCGGCCAGGAGCACCGGCTCCACCCGCTCGGCATTTCCCATGGTCAGAAGGAATCCCGGCAAACCGCTGATATGATCCGCATGATAGTGGGTAAAGCAGATCACGTCCACCGGCTTGGGGCTCCATCCCTTCTCCTTCAGGGCCACCTGTGTCCCCTCGCCGCAGTCGATCAGCAGATTGCTGCCGTCGCAGCGGGCCATCATAGAGGTGAGCCAGCGGTAGGGGAGCGGCTGCATGCCGCCTGTTCCCAGTAAACAGATATCTAACATTCTAAATTCCTCATTTCCTAAACCAGTTTCTTTCAGTCCTTATATGCTCTTACGAATCATATCACAAACCGCCGCAGGGACGCAAGAGAGGGCGCGGTAAAAATATGATTTTACCTGCGCCCTCCTGTACATTCCTGCATATTTTCTAAAGAAGCTCTGTCTGCTCCTCCACGTCCACCGGGATCCGGAACCCGCCCACCAGCTCATCGTAGCACGATTCGCACAGATCGAAATGATGGACCTCTCCGTCTTTTTCTGAAAAATAATCCCACGCGTGGTCGAACGCAGCCGCCCCTTCCCGGACGATCCCATCTTTAACGACGATCTTTTTTCCGCACATATTGCAGATCACTGTCTCCAGCTTCCCTGTTTTCCCGTACTTTCTCATGTAATCCTCACCTTTCCGCTTCCTAATATCCTCCCTGCGCTTGTATATTTAAAAAGGCAGGGGCCCTCAGGCATTCTCCGGGGGCTCCAGGATCGCGATACCAGTATACATGAAAATTTGAGAATTTTAAGTGGAAACGACTGGGATATTTCGCAACCACATAATAACAGCATCTTCCACTGGCTGCTGATAGTAGTTTTTGCGCCGCGCTTCCTCCCGAAAACCGTAGGATTGATAAAGTCCGAGGGCCACCTCGTTACCAGCCCGTACCTCCAAACTCAAAGCGTTAACGGCCTTTTCTGCGGCTGATTTTTCCATTCGATCCATCAGTTCTCTGGAATAGCCCTGCCCCCGAAACTCAGGAAAAACTGCAATCCGCATCAATTCTCCTTCTCCTGCCAAAAAGCGACATGTAAGATAACCGAGAAGTGTGCCTCTTTCATCCTCCAAAAGCCAGGTCTCATCCCAAGGACTGTCTGGCAGATCTTTTATAATCCCCCATGTCCACGGATCAGAAAAGCAGGCTGCCTCAAGGGCCATCACCGCTTTCGTATCCTGAGAATTCATGACTCGCAGACAAGTTTCCATGAATCTTCGCTCCCTTTTCTTTCATAGAGATAAAAGGAATTATAACAAAACATTAAAAAAAGGTCAATTGGCTATCCCTTTAATACGTTCATATCCGATCCGCTGATTTTAAACACACTGCTTACCATGCCTGCAATCCCTGTCAGAATTGCCTGCTCATTGAATATAATTGCCGGGTTATGCAGAGCCCATTTGGATTCTGGTGTTTCATCGTAAGTTCCAATACGGAACAAGGCTCCCGGAACCTTTTCTAAATAAAAAGAAAAATCCTCTGAACCCATAGAAGAAACTGGAACCTGAAGAAGGCGTTCCGGTCCCAAAATTTCTGTTACCGCCTCACTGATCCAATCGATTACTTTTGGGTCATTCATGGTGGGCGGATACCCAAAATCATATTCCACCTCTGCTTCTGCCCCCATGGCGTAGGCTGTTCCTACTGCCAGTTGCTTTAAATATTCAGAAACCTGGATTCTGGTCTCTGGATTTTGGGTCCGCACCGTTCCCTCCATCACCGCTTCACCGGGAATTATATTACTTACAGTTCCCGCCGTCAGATGTCCCACGGTAATAACCACCGGATCCACTGGTGCCACACGGCGGGACACAATGGTTTGAATCTCCGTAATTATATGTGCCGCAACCACTACTGGATCAATACCTTTATGTGGATGGGCCGCATGCCCCCCCTTGCCTTTTACAGTAATTTTAAACGAATCTGATGCCCCAAGCATCGCTCCTTTTCGAACACCAATGGTTCCCGCTGGCATTTCCGGCCAGGTATGGCACGCAAGAATATAATCCAGACACGGGTTTTCAAGAGCCCCATTGGCAATCATAGACTTTGCTCCTCCATAACCTTCCTCCGCTGGCTGAAACAGAAATTTTACAGTCCCACAAAGCTCAGGCTGATAATCTTTTAACAAACAAGCCGTTCCCAATAGAACCGCCGTATGCAGATCATGACCACAAGCATGGCAAACTCCCGCATTTTTTGAAGCAAACGGAAGGTTTGTATTTTCTGTAAGTTTCAGAGCATCCATATCAGCCCGCAGCCCGATTACCGGTCCAGGCTTTGCTCCTTTTAAGATTGCTACTGCTCCTGTTTGATTCCCATTGGGATAATTTTCAATCCTCAAATGATCCAGATATTCACGAACCAGCTTGGTCGTCTCAATCTCCTGCATAGAAAGTTCCGGATATTCATGAATCCGACGCCGAAGTCCGACAAACTCTTCTTTTTTTTCTTCAATCCGTTCTAAAATTGTCATTTTATTCCTCCTATCTTGCAATCTAGATCTATGGTTACCACACAATTATTGCTGATGCAAAATGCAAGCAACGAAATGTCCCGAACTTACTTCTTTAAACTCCAGATCTTTTTCCATGCACTCCGGCTTTGCAAACGGGCACCTGGCCGCAAATCGGCATCCAGGCTTTGGATTGATTGGACTTGTAACCTCACCCCGAATTATTTCCTGCTTTTTATTTCTGGCTTCCAAACTTGGCTCCGGAATCGCAGACAACAAAGCGCGGGTATATGGATGAAGGGGATTTTCAAACAATTCGTCTGAAGAACACCGTTCTACACACTGTCCCAGATACATAACAGCAATTTCATCACTAATATGCTTTACAACGCTTAAGTTATGAGTAACAAACATATAAGTCAGACCGCGCTCCTCTTGCAGATCCATAAGCAGATTCAGCACCTGTGCCTGAATGGAAACATCCAGAGCTGACACCGGCTCATCACAGACAATAAACTCTGGATTTAATGCCAACGCCCGAGCAATTCCGATTCTCTGTCTTCTTCCTCCATCCAGTTCGTGAGGATATGTATTCACAAAGCGATCCGCAAGACCAACTATCTGCATCAATTCGTCTACCTTATCCATAATCTCTGTTTTATTTTTCATGGTTTTACACACACGAATAGGTTCTGCAATAATATCGCTAACTGTCATACGAGGATTTAAAGACGCATAAGGATCCTGAAAAATAATCTGCATTTTCTGGCGCATTCGATCCATTTCTGTCCTAGAATACTTCAGAATATTTTCTCCATCATACAAAACTTCTCCTGAAGTTGCTTCCAGAAGACGAAGTACGACTCGACCAAATGTTGATTTTCCACAACCTGATTCTCCCACAACTCCAAGAGTCTGGCCCCTCCCAATTGTCAGATTTACATCATCTACTGCATGAAGCAGTCCACTGGATGTCTCAAAATATTTCTTTAAATGTCTTGTTTCTATCAAAGGCGTATTCATTTTATTCCTCCCCTAATCAGTCGTCTCATTATACAGATGGCAACAGATTACATGCCCCTCCTTTTCCATAGGCGATGGAATTTTATTTTTGCAAATATCCATACATTGGGGGCATCTGGTATGAAATTTACAGCCTTCTGGAAGATCTGTTGGATCCGGCATCAAACCGTCAATCGGATGAAGCCTTCTTGTCTTTTTCTTTAAGTCCGGAATTGACTCAAAAAGTCCAACCGTATAGGGATGGTGATGGTCTCCAGAGAAAATCTGCTCTACTGTTCCAGTTTCAATAATTTCTCCAGCATACATAATTGCAACCCTGTCACATGACTTAGCAACAACTCCTAAATCATGAGTAATTAAAATCATAGCCGTATTAAGATTTTGTTTTAATTCATCCATCAGTGCCAATACCTGGGCTTGAATCGTCACATCCAGGGCCGTCGTTGGTTCGTCTGCCAGGAGAAGGAGTGGCTCACAGGCAAGTGCAATCGCAATTACAATTCTCTGCTTCATTCCACCAGAAAACTGGTGCGGATAATCATTTTTTCGTTCTGGCGGAAGACCTACCATCTTTAAGATTTCATCAACACGACTCTCCACTTCCTCTTTATTTCTATATTTTTTATGAAGATCCAACACCTCTGCAATCTGATCCCCTACTGTCAATACGGGATTCAAACTCGTCATAGGATCCTGAAAAATCATAGAAACAGTTTCGCCTCGAAGAAGACGCATATCAGCCTCTGTCGCAGCCGTCACATCTTTTCCATTCAAAATGATAGTTCCACCCTTGATTTTTCCTACTTTTTCAGGAAGAAGCCTCATAATGCTAAGGGCAGTTGTTGTCTTACCAGCACCAGTTTCTCCCACCAATCCCAACGTCTCGCCTTTCCCAACTTTCAGATTGATTCCATTCACAGCAAAAACCCGGGCATCATCTGTCTGATACTCCACATACAGATCTTTGATTTCCAATAACCGTTCCATATCTGCCTCCTAATTTTTCATTCTGGGATCCAAAGCATCACGTAATCCATCTCCAATCAAGTTCAAAGACAGAACCGCCAACATAATAGAGATTCCAGGGAATATCATTAAATATGGATAATAACGCATCTGGTCTCTGGCTTCGGAAAGCATAGATCCCCACTCAGGAATTGGTGCTTCAATTCCCAGACCAATAAAACTAAGTCCTGCAACACCAAGAATTGTCGTTGCCATATTTAGAGTTTCCTGAACAACCAAAGGTCCGATGGCATTGGGCAGAATATGTCTTACAATAATTCTGACATCCTTCGTTCCACAGGCCCTGGCAGCCTCAATAAACTCCTGTCCACGAAGAGAAATCACGGAAGAGCGAACAATTCGAGCAAACTGAGGTATTCGGCAAATGCTCATTGCAAGAAGGACATTAAACAAGCCCGGCCCCAATGCACCAACAATAGCCACTGCCAGAATCGTCCCCGGAAGGGCAAGGAAAATATCCATTATACGCATTAGAATCATATCGGTTTTTCCACCATAGTAACCTGAAAGCGCTCCTATACCACCTCCTACCAACATAGCAATTCCTACGGTAAACAATCCCACTACAAGAGAGATTCTAGAACCATAAATAATTCTTGCAAACACATCGCGGCCATATTGATCTGTACCAAACCAATGGTCTCGACTTGGGAACTGCAAACGTTCTTTCATATGTTGTCCAATAACTTCTGTATCATAGTCAAAAAAGATACCTGCCCCCACTGCAAGAATTACCAGAGTAAGAAATAAAACCAAGCCAAACATGGCCAGTTTATTTTTTTTAAACCGAAACCAGATGGATTTCAACTGGCTGCGCTTTTTAACTTTTTTTGTTGCCATATGTTCCACCTACTTCCTCCTTTTTACGAATTGAGCTTTAATCCTGGGGTCAATATATGTATAAAGAACATCAACACTTAAATTAACAAGACCGGCAACCACCGCCGCAAACATGACGCTTCCAATCAGCATCGGTGCATCCTTAGATTTTACTGAGTTAACCATTAAAGTTCCAAGACCGGATATTCCAAATACATTTTCAATAATCAAGGCTCCTCCCAGCAGATTACTGATACTAAGTCCTACAGTTGTGATAACTGGAAGCAAGGCATTTTTAATAGCATGATGAAAAATAATCCGACGAGGTTCCGCTCCCTTAGCTTTAGCCGTACGAATATAATCCTGCCGTATAACCTCCAGCATGGTAGAACGGGTCATACGCATAATCGTTGCCATCTGAGCGGCTGCCAGCGAAACAGAGGGCATGATCAAATGTTTCCAAGAATCTGAACCTATTGCTGGCAAAAGATGAAGCTGAACGGATAAAAGTAGAATTAATAGGAGACCAAGCCAGAATGCGGGAATAGAAGTAAATGCCAGCGCTGACATTGTTGCTACAATATCGGCAAAGGAATACTGTCTCACCGCTGATATAATCCCAACTGGAATTCCAATAAACACAGCAATAAACATGGCCATAACTGCAATTTTCAATGTTACTGGAAAACGGGCAGCAATCTCCTCTACCACGGGAACTCCAGTACGATAAGACTGGCCAAGATCACCTGTTACTGCGGAGACTATGTATTTTCCATAACGTACAAAAAAATTATCATTCAAACCCATTTCCTCACGCAATGCATCCACATCTTCCTGACTGGCATATTCCCCCAGAATGACTCTAGCCGGATCTCCCGGTGTTAAATCCATAATCGTAAATAAAATAAATGAGATGCCCAGAACAACTGGAAGCATCCACAAAAGACGTTTCCCGATATACTTTAGCATGTTACCTCCTTCTAAAATTGACCGGAGACTTCTTGGATTTCTCCGCGTCGTCTCCGGTCAATCTGTCTCATCAATACACGGAACTTCTTTTATTCCCAACTATAATTGTAAGTATAGTATCTCATCATTGGATCCGCTTTGACTCCTTTCAGTTCTTTAACGGCCGCATATGTTCTTTCACCAGTGTACATGGGTACAAAGAGACTTTCGTCACGAATTATCTCACAAACTCTTAAGTACAATTTTTCCCTTTCTGGTTCGTCATCAGAGATTCTTGCCTTATCCAATAACTCATCCAGTTCTGGATTGTTAATCGCCATATAGTTATTTCCACCGTTTAACTCACTGCTGTGCAGGAACGGATATGCTCCAAAATCTGCATCAAGAACCTGAACTGCATTTGCATAAATAGAAATCTCATAATCACCACCGGTATAGCAAAGATCAAACCAGGAAGCACGCTCCATCGGTTCAATTGAAAGATTAATTCCAATTTCCTTCAATTGGGCCTGTACAACCTCTGCCGGTTTGGTATAGTTGCTTGCTCCGATAATTCGCATAGTGATGTCAACCCCATTTGGATATCCTGCTTCGGCAACCAGCTGTTTTGCACGCTCCACATCCCTTTCCAGCCCCTTGAAATCCTTGGGTGCCTGTGGACAAAGCGGAGTAATTCCAGCTTCTGTCGGGGTCGCATAACCATTGGTTGCTCCAAGCGCAATTTCTTCTTTATCAATTGCAATTGCAACAGCTTCTCTCATTCTTTTATCAGAGAAGATTCCCTTAGCATTGTTGAATGCAATCAAGAAGGTACAAGCCTGTGGAGCTGTATAATATTCCAAATTTGGATTATCTTCTATTGCTTGTCTGTCTGAATAATCCTGATTGGGCTGCATAACATCAAGTTCTCCGCTTTCCAAGGCCATGAGAGCTGCATTGTTATCCGGAATTACACGGCATATCATGTTTTTAATCGAAGCTTCTCCTCTGAAGTAATCCGGAAATGCTTCAAAAACATACTTTTCACCCTTTACAACCTCCTTCAACATGTATGGACCGGATCCAACCGGATTCTGAGCAAAACCTTCCGGATCCGCCTCATAAACGCGCTTCGGAACAATAGAAGTTGTAGCATTAACCAAACTACCGATAACCGGTGCGTATGCATATTTCAAAACAAGTTTTACTGTATTGTCATCTACCTTAACAGCCTCCTTCATGCTACTGGTAAATTTCGTTGTAAAAGATGACGCAATGGAGGTATTTAAAGAAAATACTACGTCATCAACTGTCATCACGTCACCATTCTGGAATTTTACACCTTCTACAAGTTTCATAGTCAACTCAGTGCCATCCTCATTAAAGGAATATTCCGTACAAAGATTAGGTACATAAGAGCCATCTGCTTCCTCACGAAACAATGTATCATAAATATCATACATGAGCTCCCAGCTATTCTGATCAGCAGACTTATACGGATCAAAGGTGGTCTGATCGGCAATCTGTCTTTTAGTAATCGTATCCTTTACAGATCCTGCAGCACCTGCTGAAGCTGCCCCCCAGTTCCTCCCGCTGCTGTCTCTGCCTTATCTGCGGAGGCACTGCAAGCCGTCAAAAGCATCATCGCTGCAACAGCTGCACATGCAAGTCTCAACGTTTTTTTTCTCATAATCATTCCTCCTTTGATTTAATTTTCGTCATAGTACTGATATCCAAGAGCTTCCAATTTTTGCCGATATAGACTTTCGTGCTCTTCACGATCCAAAATTCCAGTTTTATAGCTTGAAATTAATCTTTCCTCCAGAGCAACCTTTTCCTTCAGTTCCCGAAGTAGCTTCTGTCCATCCTCCGGATGAATTACAACAATTCCATCTTGATCTCCAATTAGGATATCTCCCGGAAGAATCACCTGGCCTCCAGCGCAGACTGGAACATTGATTTCACCCGGTCCATTTTTATATGGCCCTTGAGGCGTAATTCCCTTGCAGTAAACCGGGAAATCCATTCCCTGAATGGCCTCCTTATCTCGTATACACCCTTCAACAACTACACCTGCCAGGCCTCGCGCCTTGCAGTACCTCATCATTATTTCCCCTGCCAAAGCACGTTCCATAGATCCCTGTCCATCGACCACAAGGATATCTCCCGGCTGTGCCAGATCCATGGCCATATGGAACATCATATTATCACCAGCTGGACACTTCACTGTAAAAGCAGTTCCTGCCATCGGTGCCTTATTCATAGGACGAAGACTGGAATTGGTACAAAAGAGTCGTTCTGCCACATCCCCAATGTTACTGGAAGGGATTCCCCGAAACTGATCAATCAATTGCTTTTTCGGACGTTTAATGTTTAAAAATATCCGACGTCCTATAATTTCTTCCATCTTCCCCCTCCTTCCTAGTCAGTGTAGGCACACTCTTTCTTAATCCGTTCAATCAACGCTGCTTTGTCATATTCAAAAAACTTTACCACATCCATATCATCTCTCTGTAAGAATCGATAACCTTCTTTTTCAATCTTCTCTGCCCTCTGAATCTCACTTTTCGTCATATTCTCAGCCGTTACAAGCAATTCTTCCGTCAACAACTCTGGAGGCAGACAAATCACGCCATCTGCATCTCCCAAGATAATATCTCCAGGATGAACTACCGCTCCTCCACACTGAATCGGAATGTCAACCTCTCCATTTGTTCCTTTGCAGAGGGTCGTCACCGGAGAAAATCCAGTGCAAAATACCGGGAAACCAAGTCTTCCAAGGCCAATCCGATCTGTTGCGGGACCGTCAATCACCAACCCTCCTAATTCTCTGTGCTTCATCATCAAAACAAGCTGGTCTCCGGCAATGGCGAAAATGTCTTCCCGGCCACGATCTACAACAACAACGGAACCCTTAGGTGCTTTCATAATCGCATAATACAAAGCCGAACCATCACGCTCAGTTGCCCGAACCGTATAGGCCGGACCAGCCACTTTCATAAATGTCTCCACCGGTTTAATCCGCGGATGCATATATCCATGCTCAATATGATGTCCAAACTGAGCTGGCGCAACTCCCAGAAGTCGTTCCTTCAGTTCCTTTGTAAACTCCATTTTTCGCACCTCCTAGTATCCACACTCATTCTTTTTCGCTTCTGCAATAGCTTGATTCACGCCAAATTCAAAGAATTTTATTATATCAAAATCTTCTCTCCGATTGTAAACCAAACCGTTTTTCAGTTGCTCTCTTTTTTCCGATTCACTGGCTTCCTTTTTTTCTGCATCCTCAAGATAGGGCATAAAATCCTCTGGCACAACAATTACTCCATCCGCATCTCCTAAAATGATATCACCAGTACGAACAACTGCTCCGCCGCATTCAATATCCACTTCCACTTCTCCACTTGTGCCAGTCACAACACTGGTAACTGGAGAAAAACCTGTACAAAATACCGGAAAACTGCTTTTCTTTAAAGCCAGCTTATCAGTTGCCGGACCATCGATCACAATTCCAGCCATACCGCATCCTTTAGCCATCTCTGCCAGAAATTCTCCCACACAGGCAAATGTATGGTCTCCAGACCGGTCAATCACAAGAACGGAACCCTTTGGCGCTTTCTGTAAAGCATAATACAACGCTGAACTATCCCGTTCTGTTAGCCGGACCGTATACGCTGGGCCGACTACTTTCATTTCATCCTTCACTGGTTTAATTTCTGCTTTCATGAATCCATTGGAAATATGATGGCCAATGGCTGCCGGCGATACCTTCATAAATCTGGCTCTGATTTCTTCTGTAAATTCCATCTTTTTCCTCGCTCCTCTCTTGTATTCGACATTTTTATTTGATATAATAAGCTTCAGTTTGAAATCGTGAGTTATATTTGAGTTAAATTATACAGTTTTTTCACAAATTTGTGAAACGAAAAAAATGGCTGAACTCATGACAAATCATCATAGAAGCTATCTAAACACCACTGGAAAGGACGCACATAAATCATGAATTTTGATAACATCCGTTGTTTTATCAGCCTCGCTGAATGCCTAAATTTTACCCGTGCTGCAAAAAAAGAACATATCACACAAACTGCCATGAGCAGAAAAATCAGCGCTCTTGAAAAAGAACTTGATGTTTATCTTGTTTATAGAGATACGAGACAAGTAGAGCTGACTGCTGCTGGACAGGATTTTTATATACGAGCTAAGGAAATTATCCATTTATACGATGATACGGTAAAACAGGTTCAAGATATCCAAAGCGATTTCCAATCGGAACTGCGCATAGGAGTGGGCGTTTATGATCATGTTTTGTTAAATCAATTTCTAGGCAAATATGTAAGCACTCTTCAAATAAAAGTAAAAATCAACTGCATTCAAGCACCCTATCCTACATTGGCAAAAGATTTTGAAGAAAGGCTAATCGATGTAATGATTTCTACCGATCAAATGGAAGAATCTTTGCTGAATTTTGATTCGAAAAATCTAGGAATGTTCACAATATATGACGAAGACTGGTACTTAATTCTTCACCGGAATAATCCACTAGCCCAATATGACATAGTTCCCCTTAAAGAACTGGAAAACCAAACACTACTAAGCATGCAACCAGGAAGTGTTGCTCATGTTAAAAAATTTTTTGAAAAAGATTTTTTAATCAAGGATACCATGTTTGTTAATTCTTTTGACTCAAAACTTGTTATGGCAAATGCCAATTTAGGTGTGGCTTTTGCTCCCCCATTTATCTTTCCTGTTGCAGGCCGATATCAAAACATTGTGATGAAAAAAACGCTACCGCCCTATCATTCTCGCTGTTTTCGGACATATTACTGGAAAGATAATCCTAATCCGGTAGTTTTGGATTTTATAAGCAAATACCAGGAATTCTGCAAAAATAAAACACCTAAAAAAGTTTCACCAAGATAAATCCACAAACCGGCAATCTTAGTCCTTTCCTTTTACCACTTCAGTATATATACCTGATATTTCATATTGGAAAATTTACATTAGATAAATTTGGGATCTATGTTATTATTTTCTAGGGAGGATTCTCAAGAATACCTCCCTATTTTTATGTATTCGTACGTAAGGATTTAGAAATGTTCTGCCGTTATAATCCATTCTGTGAATACTTTTCACTGTTTGGTATATCTTGGACTCTGATATCCCCAGTAAAATCGTTTCTTGGTATAACAGAGCAGAATTAAGAACCTGCTATAATTGGTAATACTTACATAGAGAAGTCTGCATAGTCTTCTAAAGGCTTTTTACCTACGTTTTCAATACTTCAGATTACCTGACTGGTTGAAATGGCACTTTTCGCTCACAGCAGAAACTTTGGAAAAGAACACAAACGCCAGTTTAATATAGAATCTCCATAAATCACAGTCAAAAACCTTCGCCTCATACTAGGATTTCTATCTACCAGCATTTCCCAACCTGTCGACAAAAATCCTAAAGTACCTTATTCATTTATTTAAACATACCGTTGTGGCATGCCCTCCTTGCGTCGTTCCTGCCTTCGGCACAAACAATGCATGAATCTTTGTTTACGGGTTACTTTTTATTTCATTTTGTGTTAAAATCCAGTTAGAGATATCAGTATACTACAGAGCACGACTGAGGGAGTGGTGAAAGACCATCTTATCCCGCATTTATATATGTGCCGTCATCCTCTTTTAAGCACAAACAATTGGGACTTCGAGCCCGTACACTTATCATTTTAGACGTTGGCACTTGATGCCTCTGGAAACCCCGTTTCCATGATAAGTCTTTTCGCTTGGATGACAGTCAATGCTGATGTCTCTTTTTGCTCTCTTTGAAAGGAGGTATCACATGGATTTTGAAGTGAAACACCTTATCTGTGCTGGGCTGGATGTTCACAAAAAAACGGTTGTTGCTGCTGTCTGCATTACGGATCCTGTCACTTTGGAAGCAACTTATAAAGTGAAATCCTTCTCCACCAACAATTCACAGATTGCAGCTATGCGTGACTGGCTTCTCTCGTATAACTGTCTGCATGTCTGCATGGAATCCACCGGTAAATACTGGATCCCTGTTTTTAACATCCTTGAGCCGCATATGCACGTTATCCTTACTCATCCCAAGTATGTCAAAGCCATAAAGGGTAAGAAAACTGACAAACGTGATGCAAAATGGATTGCCAATCTTTTTCGCTTTGATATCGTTAAAGCTTCTTTTATTCCACCTGCTGATATCAGGGCTCTCCGTGAGCTTTCCAGATATCGTCTCAAACTTTCCTATATGCGTTCCGCTGAGAAAAACCGCTACCAGAATAGTATGACTATTTCACGTATCCGTATTGACTGTGTCCTCACTGATCCATTTGGAAAAACCGCCTCATCCATTATGAATTATCTTCTTTCAGACGTTCCTTTTGACGAAAAGGAATGTGCAAAACTGATTCATGGTGGCATCAAAGTTTCTAATGAAGAGATTTTTGACAGCATACGCGGTTTTGAGATATTATCGGAACAACGCTTTAAGATGTCCCACGCAAAACAGCACATGGAACTTCTCAGCTCCTATATGGATGAAATTGAAACCGAATTATTCCGCCTCAGCCGCCCGTACGATGAAGTAATCAAACGTATTTCAAGGATCGCTGGTTTTACTGAGCGTTCTGCTTTGTTTGTCATTTCAGAAATCGGTGCTGATATGGGGGTTTTTGAATCGGATAAACATCTTTGTTCCTGGGCTGGTCTTACCCCTGCGAATAATGAGAGTGCCAACAAAAAGAAATCTACCCGTTGTTCAAAAGCCGGTCAATATCTAAAGCCTTTACTCATCCAGTGTGCACTTGCTGCTGTAAAAAGCAGGAAAAATCCTTATTACGCCATCAAATATAATCGACTGGCGAAACGGCGTGGCAGGAAAAAAGCAATCATTGCCATAGCCCGAATGATGCTTACAAGCATTTATCACATGATTCTTAATAATGAAGAATGGAAACCAGATGATTACGAAGCCATCATCCATCCATCAAAACCTGAAAAAGTTGCACTTACACTTGATAACGTAATTCAGTTCCTCGGAGAGCAGGGAGCTGATCCGGAAACACTAAAACTCCTTCAACAGCAATGTGCTGTTCATTCTGGATAAATCTTAAAAACCAGATTTTCCACACAAGGGACGTTTATGGTCTATTTTCGGCTCATTGCTTCACACTTCACACTTTTTACACCTTCACATCTTTTTTACTGGTTAAACGATACTTGTAGCTTTTATTATCCTAAAGAAAAAATGTCAGGGTTCATGATTTTTCAATCACACACCCCAACATTTATTGTAGTACCTTTTAATTTTATTCAACCGTTTGCTTCTCTCTCTTCTCTCTCCCGCTCCGCCTGGGATTTTCTCAGGTAGTCCGGCCTGTGGTCATCGGAGCTTTCCATTTTCCCTTCCGCAAAATAACGGGCGCCCAGGGCCGCTACGGCGGCGGCTCTCTGGCGGTTCACATGGGCCGGAGCAAAGGAAAACGGAACTGTGAGCCTTTCCCTGATCTGGCATTTAAAAACAGGCACTCCGTCTCCCAGGAAGATCACCGGCTCTCCCAGGCCGTTTAACACCTCCAGAAGCTCTCCCATGTCCATGGCGTCCTGTTCCCGGAGGATCTCAAATTCTTCCCGGAACCGGTAGACCCCCGTATAGACCTGGTTTCTCCTGGCATCCATGATAGGGCAGATCAGAGCGCCGGCCCCGTACAGGTTGTAGGCTGTGGCGTCCAGGGTCGGCACATGGATCAGCGGCTTATCAAGAGCCAGCCCCAGCCCCTTGGCCGTGGCTGAACCGATCCTTAAGCCCGTAAAGGAACCCGGGCCGCCGGAAACCGCAATGGCGTCCACTGTGGACAGCTCGATCCCCAGAAGCTTTACCATGTCGTCGATCATGGGAAGCAGGGTCTGGGAATGAGTCTTCTTAAAATCGGCGGTAAACTCCGCCATGGTGATATCGTCCTCCACGATGGCCACAGAGGCCACCAGGGACGAGCTTTCGATCCCTAAAATCCGCATTTATGTCTCCTCCACCGTGATCTTTCTGTAATCAAAGCCCTGGGACAGGTCCTTTTCAATGGTCACCTCTGTCACATGGGGCGGAAGGATCTCGCTGATCAGGCTGGACCACTCGATGAGCGTGACCCCGCCTCCATAAAAATAGTCCTCATAGCCCACCTCGTCCATTTCGCTGACATCGCCGATGCGGTATACGTCAAAATGATACAGTGGGAGCCGTCCTCCGTCATACTCCTGGACAATGGTAAAGGTAGGGCTGTTCACCGGCTCTGTGATCCCCAGTCCGCAGGCAAAGCCCTGGGTAAATACTGTCTTTCCCACGCCCAGATCACCGTTTAAGCAGAATACGTCCCCGGCCTTCGCCGCCTCTCCCAGGCGTTTTCCCAGGGCATACGTATCCTCCGGCCCAAAGCTCGTTGCGATCATGGTCTCAGTCCTTTCCGTTTGGATTCCGGCAGATTCTTTTTAAGTATCTCCACCAGCTCCTGCTCCCGTCCCTCAATGGAGCGGTTGGGGATCAGATAGCCGTGGACAGGGCCTGTTTTGATGATGTACATGCTCTTAATGCGGACTACCTTCCATACCTGGTTCCAGAAAAGCTCTCCGGTCATCCCGGCCTTTTCCACGTCGATCTTTTCGTCTCCCAGGGTCAGGTTTAAGGGCGCGGAAAAACCGATGGCCCCGGCCTGCTGCTTCGCCTTCCGGTCCAGCATCAGAGGCTGCACCACCGTAAAGATCAGGGCACAGAATACCAGAAGGATCCTCTGATACACATTGATGGTCTCCCAGTTCCAGGTGACCGCAAGGATCGCCAGGGCGCCCAACGTAAAGATCACGTTGAACGCCCCGGAAAATCCACTGTAAGAATTATACAGGGAAAACTGGAACAGGTCCCTGGCAGTCATTGTTACACTGATTTTCATGTTGCAGGATTCCTTTATACTAACTTTTCTTCTTTAAACGCCTTGAGGATCCGGTCCATGCAGTCCTCCACCACGCTTCTGGGCGTAGCGATATTGATCCGCTCAAAGCCTCTTCCGGCATCGCCGAAGATATAGCCCTCATCCAGAGCCACCCTGGCCTTTTTCTGCATGATCTCCTCTAACTTCTCCGCATCGCCGTCCACATATCCGTTGAAGTCGATCCATGCCAGATACGTTCCCTCCGACGGAACCATATGAGCCTTGGGAAGGTGTTCTTTTAGGAAGGCGTCGATATAGGCAAAGTTGCCGTCCAGATATTCCTTTAACTGCTCCAGCCACTCCTCGCCCTCGTTGTAGGCGGCGATCATGGCAGTGAGGCCCAGGGTTCCTGCGCCGTTCATGGAGAGCTTGCCTCCGATCAGCTCCTTCCAGGCGGCCTGGAGCTCTTTATTATGGATCACGATATTGGATGTCTTCATTCCCGCCAGGTTAAAGGTCTTGCTGGGCGCAGTGCAGACAGCGATCCGGTCAGCGTAATCAGGTGCTACCTTAAGGATCGGATGGAAGGTCATGCCGCAGCGTAAGAGGTCGCAGTGGATCTCGTCGCAGATGATCCATTTATCGTATTTTTTACAGATATCCACGACCTTCCGGATCTCCTCCTCGGTCCATACGCGGCCAGCCGGGTTGTGGGGGCTGCAGAATACCAGTACCTTATTGTTGGGCTCCGCCATCTTTTTATCCAGATCGTCAAAATCGATGGTATAGTTCCCGTCTGCGTAGATCAGCGGGCTGTCCACGATCTGACGGCCGTTGCTGTTGGCCTTCATGGTAAATGGATAATAAATGGGACGCTGGATCACCACGCCCTCGCCTTCCTTTGTCAGAAGGTTTAAGAGCACGGCGTAAGCGGATACGATGCCGCCGCAGAAAAACAGGTTCTCCTTCTGCTCTTCCCAGCCGTAGCGTTTTTTATACCAGTTCAGGACTGCGCCCAGGCACTCGTCGGTGTCGTACATGGTGTAGCCGAAGATCTTTTTGTCGATCCTCTCATGCAGGGCTTTTAAAATGGGCTCTGCGCAGGCAAAATCCATGTCGGCCACCCATAACGGCAGGGCGTCGTCCGGACAGCCCTTGGGAAGGCTCTCCATCTTTGTTGCGGAAGTTCCGGTCCGGTCGATGATCTCATCAAAATTGTACTTCATTTCTGCTTCCTCCATTCCATAATTGTTTATAGCCTTAGGTTATTAAAGCTTCATGCTGAGGGCGATCCGCCGCTTCGCCATATTCACATCCAGGACCTTCACGTCCACGATGTCCCCGATGCTGACTGCATCCAGGGGGTGGCGGATGAATTTTTCTGACATTTCAGATATATGTACAAGGCCGTCCTGATGGACGCCGATATCCACAAAGGCTCCAAAATCTGTGATGTTCCGGACCGTTCCCTTCAGGACCATGCCGGGCTTTAAGTCCTTCATATCCAGCACATCGGTCCGCAGGATGGGCCTTGGCATCTCCTCTCTGGGATCCCGGGCCGGCTTCTCCAGCTCAGAAATAATATCGTCCAGGGTGATCTCACCGATCCCCAGTGCCTCTGCCATGGACTTCCGGTCCTTTACCTTTCTCCCTAAACCGGCCATTCCCTTAAAGCCCGCGGGATCCAGCTCCAGGCCCAGACGCTCCAGAAGCTCCCTGGCCGCCCGGTAGCTCTCGGGATGGACCGAGGTGGCATCCAGAGGATCCGCGCCGCCCGAGATACGCATGAACCCGGCGCACTGCTCAAAGGCCTTGGGCCCCAGCTTCGGAACCTTTAAAAGCTGCTTCCGATCAGTAAAGGCCCCGTTTTCCTCCCGGTAGGCCACAATATTTTTTGCAATTGTCCTGGATATGCCGGAAATGTGCTCCAACAGGGATACAGACGCAGTATTTAAGTCCACGCCCACCCGGTTTACACAATCCTCCACCACAGAGCCCAGCACCTCGTCCAGGCGCTTCTGGTTCAGATCGTGCTGATACTGGCCGACGCCGATGGACTTAGGATCGATCTTCACCAGCTCTGCCAGCGGGTCCTGGAGCCTTCTGGCAATGGAAACGGCGCTCCTCTGTCCCACGTCAAAGCCAGGGAATTCCTCTGTGGCCAGCTTACTGGCCGAATATACCGACGCCCCTGCCTCGTTTACGATCACATAGCGCACATCCTCGGGGATCTCCTTTAAAAAGTCCGCGATGATCTGCTCTGACTCCCGGGACGCCGTTCCGTTTCCCAGAGAGATCAGCGTAACATGATATTTTTCGATCAGATCCTTTAAGACCTTCTTCGCCTGCTCCACCTTATTCTGGGGCGCTGTCGGATAGATGACCACCGTATCCAGCACCTTTCCGGTGGGATCCACCACCGCCAGCTTGCAGCCGGTACGGAAAGCCGGATCCCAGCCCAGGACCACCTGGCCGCTGATGGGAGGCTCCATAAGAAGCTGGTTCAAAGTCTTTTTAAACACCTGGAACGCTCCGTTTTCTGCCTTTTCTGTGACAGCGTTCCGGATCTCCCGCTCGATGGCCGGAGCCATAAGGCGGCCATAGCTGTCCTTTACCACCTCTTTAAGGACCAGAGACGTCACCGGATCCTTCCCGGTGATCACATGGGCCTCCAGATACTGGAGGATCTTTTCCTCCGGCGCTTCCACCTTCACCGTCAGGATCTTCTCCTTTTCCCCCCGGTTTAAGGCCAGGACACGGTGGCCGGGGCAGCTCTTTGCCGGTTCCTCGTGGTGAAAGTATTTTTCATATACGGACTCCGGATCCTCCTCGCCGCGGACCTCGGAAGCGATCCTTCCCTCGTTCATGGTGATCTCCCGGACCCAGGTGCGGTATCCCGCATCCTCAGCGATCCGCTCGGCCAGGATATCCTTTGCCCCGGCAATGGCCGTCTTTACGGAATCCACGCCCTTTTCCTCTGAAACATAGGGCTTTGCCGCGTCCTCCAGAGAGGTTCCTGCGTTCTGGGAGGCGATCCAGTCTGCCAGGGGCTCCAGTCCCCGTTCCCTGGCCATGCTGGCCCGTGTCTTTCTCTTGGGACGGTAGGGCAGATAAAGGTCGTCCACCGCCACCATGGTCCGGGCTTCCCCGATCTTCTTTTTTAACTCTCCGGTCAGCTTTCCCTGATCGGCAATGGAGGCCATCACCTGGGCCTTCTTTTCCTCCAGTCCCCTGAGATATCGCAGCCGTTCATCCAGGGTCCTTAATACCTCATCGTTTAAGGAGCCGGTGGCCTCCTTCCGGTATCTGGCGATGAACGGGATGGTATTTCCTTCATCTATGAGCTTTACGGCCGCTTCCACCTGTCCGCGGCCCACGTTCAGTTCACTGGTCAGTGATGCAATGATATCCATGTTGTCTCTCCTAATGATCACAGTCTCTGCCTGCTGTTTTTCCCAGACAGGGCTCAAGGACTATTATAATTCAAAGGCAGGAGATGTGCAACTTAAAATATCCGGTCCGGCGCAGGCGGCCGGGACCGGATCCCATATGGACAACAGGAACTGTTCATGATAAAATGGTGACTGACGATCCCGGAAGCTCCTTCCGGGAATATACCACACGGAGGAAATCTTATGTCAGATTATAATAACGGAAACCAGGGACAGTGGACACAGGGGCCGGGCGGCCAGAACCAGTACCCCGGCGGTCCTGGAGCGCCGGATCCCATGAGGCAGGACCAGCCCAGGCCCAGAAACGGCTATGCCACTGTCTCCATGATCTGCGGGATCTTCGGGATCCTCTGCCTCTGCTGCTTTGCCTTTCCCCTGGCCATCATCCTGGGCGTGGGGGCCGTCTGCTTTGCCATCATCTCCAAACGGGGGCAGCCCTTTTACGCCACCGCCATCTTTGGCATCGTCTTAGGTGTCATCGCCGTGGTGTTAGGGATCGGCGAGTTCGTCTACTTTATGGCTCTTTCCAGCCTGGTAAAGGATCCAGCCAATGCGGCTCTGATCAATGAGTTCATGGAACAGCTGGAACAGCAGCTGCAGCAGCAGGGCCAGTCTCTGCCGACGGTGTAGGCCCGGAGAGGCTCCAGGCATCCGGACGGGCTCCTGCTGCCTACCAGCCCGGCAGCTGTTCCAGGATATCGATGCCCTTTGCGGCCAGCAGATAGTTTTTTACAAGAAAATTAACGACAATGATCCCAAGTCCCACATGTACATAAGTATCGCTTAAGTACAGCCGGAACCTGGGATCTTTTGTTTTCCAGTATATGGCATAGGAAACCGCAAAGACCAGGGCCACCAGGGCGCAGTAGGGCACCAGGGGATGGTACAGGAAGCTTAAGACCGGATGGCCGGCCAGCAGGGCCAGAACAGCTCTGGTGCCTCCGCAGCCCGGACAATAAAAGCCTGTGAGCTCATGGAAGAGGCAGGGGATCCTGCCCTCCCTGAGGATCCAGATCAGATGCTCCATTGTCTCTCCTCCTATACCTGGGCCCGGATCGCCCGGCGCAGACCGCCAAGCTGCCCGGCCGCCCGGTCAAACTCCTCGCCGGTCATGGGGCCGGTGAGAATGGCAAACTCATCCAGCCCCGCCAGCTCCAGCCAGCGCACCTTTCCAAACAGCTCCTCTGTCAGCGTTTTCTTTTCTTCCCTGCTGC
This sequence comes from Pilosibacter sp. YYHA0881, assembly GCF_051602715.1. GTDB lineage: Bacteria > Bacillota > Clostridia > Lachnospirales > Lachnospiraceae > Alitiscatomonas > Alitiscatomonas aceti. Next base: position 2,704,893 of record NZ_CP175657.1, on the reverse strand, counting down.
CCTTAAACCTGGCAAAATATTTCCAGGGAAGCTGACGGACCGGAAGCACCTCCAGCCGCTGCCCGGTCCAGCCCAGGGCCGCCGGACGGTCCTTCAGCTGCACCGCTGCGATCATGTCTCCCACAACAGCGCTGGCAGTGGGAAGCTTTCCGGCTCCGCTGCCGTAATACATGGACTCTCCCAGCATATTGCTGTTTAAAAGGATCCCGTTGAACACGCCGCTGACAGAATACAGGGGATTTCTGGCATTGATGAATACCGGTGCCACCTCCAGGTAATACCTGCCGTTCCTGCATATGCTGGTACCAAACAGCTTAATGGAAGCGCCCAGCCTGGCGGCATAGCTGAAATCCACGTCCGTCAGCTTCGTGATCCCCTCCGTGGGGATCTGCTCATAATCCACCTCCTGGCCGGAGGCCGCCGCTGTCAGGATGGCGATCTTCCGGCAGGTATCGTATCCCTCGATATCCGCCTCCGGATTCCGCTCTGCATATCCCAGCTCCTGGGCCATCTTAAGGGCCTCGTCAAATCCCCAGCCCTCCTCGTACATCTTTGTCAGGATATAGTTGGTGGTACCGTTTAAGATCCCGGAGATCTCCTCCACCACATCTCCCGCCAGGCTCTCGTTGATGGTGCGGATAATGGGGATCCCGCCGCCTACGCTGGCTTCAAAAAGGAAGCTGACCCGCTTTTCTCTGGCAATGGCCAGAAGCTCCGTCCCATGGGCCGCCACCAGGTTTTTATTGGAGGTGACCACATGCTTTCCCGCCTGGAGACAGCATTTCACGTATTCATAGGCTGGAGACGTGCCTCCCATGGTCTCCACCACAAGCCCCGTTTCGGGATCCTCCAGGATCGTCCCGATCTCATGGACCACCAGATCTTCCACCGGGCTGCCGGGCAGGTCCCTCCGGTTCAGGATGTATTTTATCTCTATGGGTTCCCCGGCCTTTTTTCTTACTGTCTCTCTGTTTCTGTCCAATACCTCATAAACGCCGGAACCTACGGTCCCGAATCCCATGATCGCTGCTTTCATCTATCTTTCTACTCCCAGTATCTTGATGTTCTGAATTCCCGTCATATTTTCGATCTCCTCCACCAGCCCGGACATATCGCCGGTATTATCCCGTACCTCCACGCTCAGGGTCACAGTGGCTATGCCATTGACCGGAATGGTCTGATGGATCGTCAGGATATTGGCCCGATAGTCGGAGACCACATGGAGCAGATCCGATAAAAGCCCAGGCTCATCCTCCATCTGGATCACCAGGGTCACCGTCTTCCCCCGGGTATTGTCCGAAAAGGGAGCGATGTCATCTTTATATTTATAAAAAGAGCTGCGGCTTAAGCCCAGGCGCTCTGTGGCCTCCTGGACGGTCATAGACCGGTTCTTATCCAGAAGCTGTTTCGCCTCGGCCACCTTCTGGAGCACCTCCGGCAGAGCCTTGTCCCGCACGACATAATACTTGCTTTTTTCCATGGTATGGTCCTCTTTATCCGATTTTGCTGTTTTTGTGCGTCTGCATGATACATCTGTATGTGCAAGGGGAATATTACCACATTTTTTTGGATCTTGCAAGTGTTTCCCGGATTATAGACAACTCCAATAAAAGGGGGTATACTGGATCTATCATACATTTAAACGGAGGAATATCCATGAAACTTCTGACTGTTGCCCAGCTCCAGACCCGGGTGTATGCCCAAAAAGAAACCAACCTTTCTCTCCTTGACGGTCTGTTCTGCCAGGCAAAGGATGCCGGCGCAGACATGATCTGCCTGCCGGAGATGTTTTCCTGCCCCTATGAAACACCAAATTTCCCCGTCTACGCAGAGCCCAGCGGCGGCCCCTCCTGGCAGACCCTTTCCAGGCTGGCTAAGCGGTACCAGGTCTATCTGTCCGCCGGGTCCGTCCCAGAATCCGACGAGGCCGGAAATGTCTATAATACGGCCTATGTCTTCGACCGGGAGGGACGCCAGATCGCAAAGCACCGCAAGGTCCACCTATTCGATATCGACGTAAAGGGCGGACAGCGCTTCAAGGAATCCGATACGCTCACTGCCGGGGATAAGTCTACGGTCTTCGACACAGAATTCGGCCCCATGGGGCTCTGCATCTGCTATGATTTCCGTTTCCCCGAGCTGGCCAGGCGCATGGTCCTGGACGGGGCACAGGTGATCCTGGTCCCGGCAGCCTTTAATATGACCACAGGCCCGGCCCACTGGGAGATTTTATTCCGTTCCAGGGCTGTGGACAACCAGGTCTTTACCTTCGGCACAGCTCCTGCCAGGGATATGGACGCTTCCTACCACTCCTGGGGCCATTCCATCGCTGTCTCTCCCTGGGGGACTGTTTTAAACCAGATGGAGGCAGAAGAAGGAATGCAGATCACCTCCATCGATCTGGATGAGGTGGAGCAGGTGCGGGAACAGCTTCCTCTTTTGAAGCACCGGATGGCAGATCTGTAACCGTCCGGCCGGAAAGACGCCATCCCGGCCGCGCTCCGGGCATATGGTTTCCAGGGCGGGGCAGCGGCCCGGCCTTCCAAAAGAATACCGGCCAGTCTGGAGGGATCTGTCACACCCCCTGGACTGACCGGTTTCTCTATATAAAATATCATTCCTATAAAAGCCGGATCTCGTCGATCTCCCCGGTTTCCTGGAAGATCTCCCACTGGCCGATGTTGACTCCATGATCTCCGATCTTTTCCAGATATTTGGCGGTCATCAGGGCATCTACACAGCCGTCGGCATCACTTCCGTCCTTTTTCAGTTCCTTTACCAGGTCCTCCTTGATCCGGTTAAAGAAATCGTCAATACCATCGTCGGCATCAATGGCCTCCTGTCCCATGGCCATATTCCGCTCCACAAACGCTCTGGCGGCCTTCCCAATGAGGGTCCTGGTCTCCCGGACCATATCCGGAAAGGCAGGCGAATATCTGGAAAGCTCCGGCAGGTCCATGCGGACAAACAGCTCCGCCATATCCGACAGATGATTGCCGATCCGCTCCAGATCCGTCACCACCTTAAGGGCTGCGGAAACTGTACGAAGATCCCTGGCCACCGGCGTCTGCCTGGTAAGCAGGCTCAGGCACTGGGACTCGATGTTCCTCTGCATATCTTCAATGGTCCGGTCATGACGGACGTACCTCCGCATCTGGTCTCCATCCTTTTTTTCCAGAGCCGCAAACAGGCAGTCATATCCGTCCTGTACCCATTCCGCCATCTGGAGCACATCCTGGCGCAGTTCCTCCAGCTCCTGTTCAAATAATTTTCTTGGTGACATATGCTACCTCCCCATCAGCCAAACCGGCCGGTAATATAATCCTCAGTCCGCTTATCCTTTGGATGCCCGAAGATGTTCATGGTCTCGTCGGCCTCCACCAGCTCTCCCAGAAGGAAGAACGCCGTTTCATCGGACACGCGGGCCGCCTGCTGCATATTGTGGGTGACCACCACCACTGTGTACCGCTTTTTCAGATCGTTCATCAGCTCCTCGATCTTTAAGGTGGAGATGGGATCCAGGGCGGATGTGGGCTCGTCCATTAAAAGCACCTCCGGCTCCACTGCCAGGGCCCTGGCGATGCAGAGCCTCTGCTGCTGGCCTCCGGAAAGCCCCAGGGCCGGCGCCTTCAGCCGGTCCTTTACCTCGTCAAAGATGGCCGCCCCCTTCAGGGCATTCTCCACGATCTCGTCCAGGCGGCTCTTATTCTTGATCCCGTGGATCCTGGGCCCATAGGCGATGTTGTCATAAATACTCATTGGGAAGGGATTGGGCTGCTGGAATACCATGCCCACCTTCTTCCTTAAAAGCGTGGTGTCCACGCCGGGATCGTAAATATCCTCTCCGTCCAGGAGCACCTTTCCATCCACCTTCACGCCGTCCACCAGATCGTTCATACGGTTTAAGCATTTTAAAAATGTAGACTTGCCGCAGCCCGAGGGCCCGATCAGGGCCATGACCGTGTTTTCACGGATCTTAATATTAATATCCTTTAAAGCGTGGTTCTCACCATAAAAGAGATTGAGACTGCTTACGCTGATTTTACTATCCTGCATGTTTTCTCCCTTTACTTTCTATTTTCCACATTCAGCCGTCCGGCCAGATACTTAGTCAGCAGGTTCAAGAGCAGTACCAGCGCCAGAAGGACGCAGGCAATGCCGAAGGCCACGTCGTATTTTCCCTTGGCCATCTGTAAATACAGCTCAATGGTCATGGTACCGCCGGATTCAAACAGCTTTCTGAACAGGCCCATGCCTCCCTTGGGAAGGTAATAGCCGCTGCCTGCAGTGAACAGAAGAGCCGCCGACTCTCCCACGATACGGCCAATGGCTAAGATCACTCCTGTCAGGATCCCAGGCATGGCGCTGGGAAGAAGGATGGTCCGGATCATGTACCACTTGGTGGCTCCAATGCCCAGGGCTCCGCTCCTATAACTGTCCGGCACGGTCCGCAGGGCCTCCTGGGTATTCCTGGCGATCAGGGGCAGTACCATAATGGTCAGGGTAAGCGCTCCGGTGAGCATGGAATAGCCGAAGATCTTACCGAAAAACACGTTCCCAAACAGGCCGAAGATAATGGACGGGATCCCCGTCAGAGTCTCAATGGTAAACTGGACCAGGGAAACAAATTTTCCCGGTTTTGCGTATTCATTTAAATAAATGGCTCCTCCTACGCCGATGGGCGTAGCTGCTAAAAGCGTCAGGACCACAATATACAGGGTATTCACAATATTTCCGGCAATACCCATGATCCCCTTGGTGGGGCTCTGCTCCGTCACCAGGAATGACCAGTTCACGGTACGGAATCCCCTCCAGAATACATAGCCGATGATCCCCAGAAGCAGGCCCACGGCCAGAAATGCACACAGATAGATCAGCGCCTCCAGAAGCTGGTCCGAGACACGCCTCTTTTTATTCATGATGCTCGCGTGTTCCATCAGGAGTCCTCCCTGCCTTTTAAAATCTTTGTAAGACTAATGTTAATGAACATAATGAAGACAAACAACACCAGCCCAATGGTAAACAGTACCTGTCTGTGGAGTCCCGCAGCATATCCCATCTCCGCAACAATGGCTGTGGTCAGGAAGCGGACGGAATTGAACGGAAGCGGCATGTTCACGGAGCTTCCCGATACCAGGGTAATGGCCATGGCCTCGCCAATGGCACGGCCCGTTCCCAGGACCACCGCCGCCGCAATGCCGGATCTGGCGCTGGGAAGGAGGACCTTAAAAATGGTCTGGATCCTGGTGGCTCCCATGGCCAGGGAAGCGGCCTTCTGCTGCTTCGGCACTGCATGAAGGGCAGAGACCGTCACGTTGATCACCGTAGGAAGGATCATCACCGCCAGGACGATGACTGCGGAGATCAGGTTTGCACCTCCGGTAAACTGGTGGTCCGGTGCATCGGCAAAAAGAGCGATCTCCAGCTTATACATCATCGGATTCAAAAGATAAATACCCAGAAGTCCATAGATCACCGACGGGATCCCGGCTAAGAGCTCCACTGCCGGTTTCACAATAGCCGCCAGTCTCGGGGACGCGATCTCCTCAATGAACACCGCCGTCAGGATCCCCACCGGGGCTCCGATCAGTACAGCAGCGGTGGTACCGACGATGGAGGTCAGGATCACGTACAGGATCCCGAAGGACGGATCCTTGGCCGCCGGCTGCCACACAGTGCCGAACAGGATCTCTTTGATCCCCACTTTAAAAAGTGCCGGGGTCCCGTTTATGATCATATACACGGTAATGGATGCCACAGCCACCACCGCCAGAAGGGCGCAGACCGTAAAAACAGCCTCAGCAACATGCTCCACCAGCGCCTTGTTTTTTCGGTTTCCCTTGATGGAAAAGCTTTGTTTTTCAGCCATAATCTCTCAACTTTCTTCAAAAACCGGGCCGGAACCGCTTCATCGGCAGCTCCGGCCCTTAGATTCTGCGTTCAGTTTCCTTACTTAACGGTGATCAGTCCCACGCTGGCAGCCAGCTCCTGGCCCTCTTCGGAGTATACATAGTCGAACAGCGCTTTCACCAGCTCATTCTGCTCGCTGATCTCACCCTTGGTCGCCATTACGAACGGGCGGCTTAAGAAGTACTCACCGGATTTGATGGTCTCAGCAGACGGAGCCACGCCCTCCAGCTTTAAGGCGATGACACTGTCATCCACTGCATCCAGGGAGATATAGCCGATGGCACCCGGTGTGGAAGCGACCTTTGCCATTACAGCGCCGGTGCTGTCCAGCTCGTTGGCGTATACGCACTTATCCTCGATCCCCAGGATCTCTTCAAACGCTCCTCTTGTACCGGAACCAGCCTCACGGCCTACCACAACGATAGGCATATTCTCACCGCCCAGGTCGCTCCAGTTCTTTACTTCTCCGGTATAAATGGAGATCAGCTGGTCCTTTGTCAGGTCTGTGACGGTGTTCTTGGGATCCACCGCAACGGCAATGCCGTCAATGGCTACGATATTCTCCACCGCGCCCGCGCTCTTTTCCTCATCCTTTAAGTTTCTGGAGGAGTTTCCGATGTCGCTGGCTCCTGAAAGAGCTGCCTCCACGCCGGCGGAGGATCCTGTAAACTCTACGGTAACGGTCACATCCGGATATTTCTCCATGAAGCTCTCCGCCAGGGCGTTTCCAAATTTCTCCATGGAAGTGGAGCCGGACATGGAAATGGAGCCGGATAACTCTGCGCCTGCTGCCTCTGTGGTCTTTTCTGTCTCTGCCGCTGTTTCCTTTGTGGTTTCTGCCGCAGTTGTGGGGGCCGCTGTGGTCTCCTTTGTATCGCTTCCGCATCCAGCCATCATTCCTGCTGCCATGATGGCTGCGCCTGTGAACATGATCATCTTTCTTGTTTTCATAATAATTTTCCTCCTCTTGCTTTCGCATTTCCATTTCTTTTTTTCATCTCTCATGTACACTAAATTTTTACCACGGATCCAGAGTTTTAAAAACCATGATCCGGTAACATGTTTGTAAGATTTATGTAAAAAGGAAATGGGAAAAACAGGGGAAATGTAAAGCCAGGTCAGCCAAAAGCCGTCCCATGGCGATTCCCGCGGGAATGTTTTATCCCATGGGATCATTCCCCGCGGAGCGTTAGTGTGAAAGAAAGTAGAGGAAAACCATAAACGGGCGCACTTGAATAAGCTTTCTAAGGCAGACAACTTTTTAAAGTGTTATAGAGTCATGAAATCAGATCAAGAAGCGAATGTTTCATCAGGAGGAAGTAATAATAGTTTCCTGGCTTGTTTGATAGCCTTTGCCTTTTGTTTTTCAAGCAGAGGTGCAGGCATATCGCTTTTGTAAAAATCGCCCGGATTCCACTGCTCACCAGTAGACAGCATCTGGTAGATGGCAGTAAGAATCATACGGGCAATAGCGATAATGGCTCCGCTGGAAAGATTACACTTTCAAAAGATAAGCATCCAGCTTGTTTTGAGCATTTATGTAGGATTTATAAATGTTTTTGATTCCGGCCTCTTTTGCCATACTTACAACAAGATTTTCTTCTGCTACGTCCATTCGCAGACCGAGAATTATACCGCTTGGGATCCATTCCATCATAACCGGCGGCTTCATAATGCAGCCAGTGATCATTCGCCATTCTTCATCATATTTATGGCACTCTTTTTTGATGAGAGTCGTTCTTTCTTGTTCCCATAAAGCACTTCCCATACCTGCATATAGCTCTGGAGGAATCTGAGTTGCGGTTGTCTCTGCTATTTTACGGAGCATAACGAATTTCGCAAATTTTGTTGCATCATAAGGCGTGTCCGAATAATAAATCGGATATAGCGGCGTTCCGTAGTTCTTGATTCCGCAATTAGCGCACTTTTCCTGTTTGCCACATAAGAAGTTGTCGCTGTTTTCAAGATCATAGATTTGCACAAAACCTCTGTGTTGATCCGCATATTTTAGCCACAGAACCTCATTAAAACCATTTTCGGAGAAACAAACTGACCACGTATCTTTTTTCACTTCATCACGAAGTGAAAGTGCTGCATTCAGAAAACTTTCAGTAAGTCCATGAGAAAGTGCGTTTGTCACATTCTCAACCGTAAACTGCGCTACTTGCTCCTCGGAGAGAATACCCCCAAGCAATGATTTAACACTCTCGACAACAGCTTCTGTACTTTTAGGAGTCCGGAATGCACTTAGATACTCTTTCCGAATCGCTTCAATGTCGATGTGAAGAAAGGTATCAAAAGGATCATCATAATAATTTGCAGAAGAAAAATAGAGCTTGTTGGTTCTGAGCGCTTCCAAGCTTTTTGTGCTGACAGGACGATACCGAAAAAGCAGCTTAGGATACTTTATTGATTTGAATAGTTGTTCTCGTTCTGCCACAATATCATTTCCGGGTAAAGAACATAATGTTTGCCAAAATTGTTCTCGATCATTTTGATCCATTGATAATCCTCCTCTCAATTATTAAATCATGCATGGAATAATTCCGTTTGTGATGTTCAAAACGCACCATTTTTGATAGCTACATCCATCACTTTCTGCCATTCGTCAAATGACACAAAATGAACGAATTTCTCTTTATCTAAGTCAGATGCTACCAAGAAATCGGCGAATCCTTTTTGATCTGCATAGCCTGCGACACCCCAAACATAGGAATGCAAAAGCCAGTTACACACATCCTTCACTTTGAGCGAGGCAACTTGTCCTTTACAATAGCTTGATACGCAGATTTTACCACGGAAAGCCCAACCGTCTTCGTCGGTGTATGGATATTTCGTAGCAGAGATTACGCAGCTCATGATTTTGCATTCGGGAAGTGTCGGGTTCTGCTCTTTAGCAACTTTCTCTGCTTCAATTTCGTCTTCAATGGCTTCTCGCAGGATGGTGGCAGAGTATAAAACAGCCGGTTCAGCTGATACTTCCCATATTCACTGTGGCTTGGAGTCTTTTTCCAAAGAGATATTGCCCAAGACAGTTTTTTCAATTCCCATTTCCATCTGCCATCAAAAATCATAGGTTACCTCGTCTTGCTCATCCATGCATCGTATTTTGTCTGAAAGCAATGTTCATTTCACGAAAAAGTTTTTGGTCTGTCGTCTTCGATTGAATACTTTATAAAATCGAATTTTTCCTTGTTGTTCTTGTAATAGTCCTCTGCCGCCGTGCAAAGGATGTAGCACAAGTGGGATATATGTACTTTCAGTTCTCTCCGCACTATGCTCATATCTTTACCATAGGCGACCATGCTTAGATCACCGTTAGCACCATCTTCTCCGGTTATGAGAAGCTCGAATTTATCAACCTTGCACCGAGATTCGTGAATTTTTGATTTCTCTACGTTTGGTGTGCTTTGGTGAAGCAGACAATTACGCAAACTATAAATAATTTCTTCGTTCAGATAGGGCATATCATATCCGTATGGAGAATCACATCTATCTGTAATGACATATTGGCTACACCAGTTTTTATAGCGCACGCCGTTGTAATCCTCGTTAGGATATTCAGCCTTTCCACAAGTGTCAGGCAATGTTAGCGCAAGTGCCAGTGCTGATAAATACAGCTCATGGGACAAAGCCATACGAATCTCATATACTATTCGGTCGATCAGGCAAATCACCTCATTTCAGCCGCTCACACAACGGCAGGATTTCTTCCAGTTTGGCAACGATACGTTTTTGTTCGGCAAGGGGAGGGAGAGGAATCAAAACATTCCCCAATTCTTTTGCAGGCAATTGTCTCACAGCCGTCCCTGTCACCTTAGAATCAATATACCTGAGGTAAAATGGGGAAGTTAAAAAACTTGCTAAATAATGACAAATCTCTATATTTATGCATCGAATAATAACCATTTGAGCACAAATAAATCCTGTATGGTGACGTTCGTCCGCAATAAACAATGCACACTTACCGACCGAACCACGCAGTAAACAAATAAAGTCCTTGTCTTGCAATTTGCCGTTCCCAAGCTCAGCAAACTTTTCCTCAGATATGTAGCGTACATTATCGAATGACATTACCGCATCGCTCATATCTTTTGCTCCGAAAAATGGTACTCCAAATTCAACATAATCTTTCTCAACAGGATATTTGCCACTACGGTCTCCATTTTCCAATATTGCAATCTGAGATAGTCTAACCCACTTCCAATTCTCCGGAATATCAAAAGGAATCTCGTCCTCTGTAATTTCAGGCAATGGCTTTTCCTTTTTGATTTTGCCTCCTTTGATCAGCCGCTGTTTTTCTGTCTGAATCTGACGGTACAGTTCTTCGCCTGTTCCTTCTTCCGGGCTTTGCTCTACGAGTTTACCTTGAATGGCGTATTGAAGAATTGACTTCTTCATGTCCTCTGGAAACTTGGCGTTAAACTGTTCCAGCTTTTCATAGGCTTCGGCATAACGGTCAACATACGTGAGAAGTTCCTCTATCTTGGCAACTATTCGGAGTTGTTCTTCAACAGGAGGGAGAGGAAGTAGTGAGTTCACGATTTTTTCTTTCGATATATTGGGTTGCGCTCCACCTTCCGCCATTCCGATGTATGATTGACGCATAGACATCAAATAATAGAACAAATACTTATTATTCATTCCTGCGTATGGGATGCAAGCGCAGCAAGCTTGGTTTGTTGTAACCGGAATTTCTAATATGCCGAGCTTACCTATCGTTGCTCCATACATAGCCATGAGAACAGAACCAATCGGATTGAGCCTTACAGAAGTTTTTTCCAGAGCTAAGTCTGTAATGTATTCGGGGACTTCCTTTATAAATCCGTCATTCAAGTCGCCTGTTTTCAACCAAGGGATAGAACCACCGTAATATGCTGGATTCGTCCTTGGAGGTGTCGCTCCAGCACTCCACGAACCAACATTACCAACTTTAACCCATTTCCAACTTTCCGGAATATCAAAAGGAATCTCATCGTCGATAATATCTGCTAAAGGCTTTTCATTTTTTATTTTCTTTTCTCTAATCAGCGTTTGCTTATCTGTCTGCATTCGCTGATAAAGTTCTTCAGCAGTTCCTTCTTCCGCTCTTTGCTCAACGAGCTTGCCTTGCATAGCGTACTTCAGAATACTTGCCTTTAATTGTTCGGGGGTCATTCGGTTACACCTCCCGGCAGCAATGCTTCCAGCTCTGCAAGCACCTTGTCGATCTCGGCATTGAGGGTCGTTCTCCTCTCCTGATACTCTCTGATCGTATCCAGAGGATCGAGAACTTCTTCTTCCTCGTGAGGATAGCCGCAAAGGTCAATATTGCATCCCTGTTCATTCAGCAAATAATCAGCAGTAAACTTCTGCGCCTTAAAGTATTCGCCGTCGGGAATTACCTCTCTGTTGTTCCACCAAGCAATACAATCATCAAAGTGCTTTAATTCCATCGGCTTGGTCTTGGAAAAGTGCTTTCTGTCGGACGGAATATCCACTCTGTAGAACCACGTTTCTGTTGTCGGTTTTGTGTTATCGAAGAACAACAGATTGGTGGTAATGGAAGTATAGGGGCTGAACACAGAGCCGGGCAGTCTTATCACCGTGTGCAAATTAAACTCGCCAATGAGCTTTTTCTTGATGTTCACTTTTGCATTGTCCAGACCGAAAAGGAATCCATCTGGAACGACAACGGCAGCTCTGCCGTTTTTCTTCAAACGGTACAGGATCACCGACATAAACAGATCGGCTGTCTCTGAGCTTGCCAGATCATCGGGGAAGAAGCCTTGAATAGACTTGTCCTCATGTCCGCCATACGGAGGGTTCATCAAGATAACGTCGAACTTATCTGCATCCGTATAATCAAGCAGATTATGCTTCAACGAGTTCATGTGGTAGATGTTGGGAACTTCAATGTCATGCAGCAGCATATTGGTCACACAGAGCAGATACGGGAACGGCTTTTTCTCGATACCGTAAATACTATCGTCAAGCTGCTTTTGAGTAGAAGTATCGGTTACTTGTTTGGATAACTGCCCCAGCCAGGAAGTGATGAAGCCTCCCGTACCGCAAGCGAAGTCTGCCATTTTTTCACCAAGCTTCGGCTTGATCATCAGAGCCATAAACTCCGTAACAGCTCTTGGCGTGTAAAATTCACCGGAAGAACCGGCAGACTGCAATTCACGCAGCATTTCCTCATACGCAAAACCGAAAGCATGACTTTCCTTGACGTCATCAAATTCGATTTCATCAATAACATCAATGACTTGACGGAGATAAACGCCGTCCTTCATATAGTTGTTGGCATCCTCAAAGGTTGATTTCACGATTGCTTTCTTAATCGGAGTATCGGGTGTAACCTTGATACCCTCATAGATAATCGTGTCTCCTTCTTTTACATCATTGCCTTTCAGCACGGGGAACAAAGTATTGTTGACGAAGTTCAGTAGCTTGTCTCCGGTCATAGCGTGACCGTTGCTGTCTGCTTTCGCCCAATTTCTCCATCTGAGGTCTTCCGGAATGATGGATTCGTAGTCATCCTCGTTCAGTTCCCAGTCATCTTCTTTGGCATCGTATACTTTCAAGAAAAGCATCCATACCATCTGCTCAATTCGCTGAGCATCGCCGTTGATACCTGCGTCCATACGCATAATATCACGGATTCTTTTTATAAAACCTGACTGCATCGCCATAGTCAACTTACCTCTAATTCATAAATGTGCGCTTCAAGCTCCTTTATAGCCGCTTCATATAGCGCCTTGCCGCCAAACAGCTTTACGATCTTTGCAGGCTTTCCAAATTCGGCAAAATCCGCAAGAGACAGAACCTTGATGTCCTCAACCTCGGTAATGCCTTGGTTCATATACTTGTCCAAGAGAATAGAGAGGACTGCCTGTGCTTCGGCAGAATACTTGCTGAAGAAGTCTTTCTTTTTCACGTTGTTTGCTCGCTCTTTTCTCGTCAGCGGTTTCTTGCCGTATGCCACATAGCAGATGAAATCGAAATCATCTACATCGGACATTCCCTGGTCTGCTTTCAGCGCTTTCAAATCAATGCCCATTGCCATAAAGGACTGTTCGATAGTTTTTTTCTTATCCGATGCTTTCCACTTGTGGATGAAGTCAGACAGAGAAGCATACTCGCCCTTGATGTTGGTTCTTGTGTAGTCAATAATATCTTCCTGTCGGAGCAGTTTGCCGTTGGCATCATAAACAGAAACGATCTTATTGATAATTTTCACTCTACATCCGTCTTTATCGACGATAGGAGTTTCAACGGGGGCAACAGGAGGTTCTTTTCCTCCGCCACCATGACCGCCGCCTTTCGGCTTGTTTCCTCCACCACCGTGTTGGAAGCCTTCGTCCTGTTCAATAGGACCGTCCCAATCGGGGTCGGTAAAGAGTCTCGTCACGTTTCTAAAGTCCATAACGACAAAATGCGTCTTGCCGTCCTTTTCTCTGATACGGGTTCCACGACCGATGATCTGCTTAAAGGTGGTCATACTCTCAACCGTCTTGTCCAGGACAATCAACTTTGTCATTTTGCAGTCGGCTCCGGTGGAAAGCAGTTCGGATGTCGTAGCGATAACCGGATAAGGGCTGGACACGGAGATGAAATAGTCAAGTTTGGACTTGCCATAAACATCGGAACCGGTGATTCTTACGCAGTAGTCCGGATTCTCTTTAACCATGTCAGCGTTATGGTTGATTAGGGCAATTCTCATGCGCTCGGCATGATCTTCGGAAGCGCAGAACACAATGGTTTTCTGCATCCTGTCGGTGCTTTTCAGATATTCGGTGATCTCCCTTGCAACCTCGTCAATACGGTCTTGGAGAATGATACTGTAATCGTAGTCCCTGTTGTTATAAATACGGTCTTCAATCTCGTTGCCGTAGATGTCGGTTTGACCTTTGTACGGTCTCCATCCGTCACCGATATTGGTTGTGATATTGATAACCTTGAACGGAGCAAGGAAGCCGTCTTCAATACCTTGCTTCAAGCTATAGATGTAAACAGGGTCTCCAAAATAATCTATGTTCGATACTTTCTCGCTCTCCTTGGGTGTTGCTGTCATACCGATTTGGGTCGCAGAAGAAAAATACTCCAGAACTTTACGCCAGTTGCTGTCTTCCTTGGCACTTCCACGGTGACACTCATCCACAATAATGAGGTCAAAATATTCGGCAGGAATTTGTCTAAAGTGTTCCTCATCGTTCTGTCCGACCATCTGGTGATAGAGGGCAAAGTTTACTTCATGGGATGCAATCTTGCTCAGACATTCCTTGTCGGAGAAGTCCACTTTGTAAATGGTCTTTTCAAGCGGTGCAAAGTCCTGCAAAATACTCTGGTCAACAAGAATATTTCTGTCAGCCAGATACAGGATTCTCTTTTTGAGGTCAGAACGGAGCAGGCGATAGACAATCTGGAAAGCAGTATATGTTTTGCCTGTACCCGTTGCCATGACAAGTAGTAATCTCTGCTGTCCTCTGGCGATGGCTTCAACAGTTCTATTAACTGCGTTTCTCTGATAGTAGCGTGGAGGATATGTACTTTGAGAAGAATAATACGGCTGCGAGACAATTTTCTTTTCCGTATCGGAAATACCCTTGCCATCATTCAACTCAGCGTAATATCTCGCCACAAGCTCCTCCTGTGTCGGGAACTTATCTAAAGCAATCTGCTGTTCCTGTCCGGTCAGGAAGTCATGCTCATAGAAAGCATCTCCGTTTGAGGAATAAGCAAACGGCAAGTCCATCATCTGAGCGTAGGTCATCGCTTGCTGTAAGCCGTGGGATACAGAATGGTTGTTGTCTTTCGCTTCAACAACAACAATAGGCTTTCCGTCGTTGAGGTAAAGCATATAATCGGCAAACTTAGGCTTACTGCGAGCCACAATAATTTCCCCTGATGTTGATTCGACCATCTGTGATCTTGGTCTCCATCGTAATGTGACCTTTCCAACCCTTGAGGATGACCGGAGTAATATAATTCAATTTGATGTCTTCTTCTGACATCTGTTTCTTGCCCAATATAGTCATATCGAATCCTCCTAATCAAATTTCCGGTGTTGGTTAGTCACGGACAGTTTCAAGAATATCTTCAATCCGACAATCCATTACCTCGCAGATACGAAGAAGAACATCCGTGGTAATGTTGTCCCCCTTGCCGAGCTTCGCAAGGGAAGCAGAACTGATGCCAGCCATTTCTTTCAAATCGCTCTTTTTCATATTTTTGTCAATAAGCATCTTCCAGAGTTTATTATAGCTGATACGCATAATGGAAGTCCTCCTTGTACTAAATCACCCAGTTTTCTTTATTATGGCACAAAAATGTGAAAATTTCTACCTGTTTTGCAAATTTTATATTTGCAAACGCAAATTAATCTTTGCGATTTAGAATATCTAATCTGTTTTACAACTTGAACGGAAGTTAAAAAGGGACTTATGCCCGATTTGAGCCCAAGTCCCCACTTGGTATATTCAATTATTCTTCCATGACCGCTAACATCATTCTTGCTCCAAGCTTAAAGCTGTTTTAGAATATCAAGCAATCCGTGATGGTTTGATATTCTCGCACGCAGTCGGCGTATTTATCGAACAACTCTTTCTGATCGTCTGTCATGGTGGCTTTGAGCTTTTCTTCATTTCTACAAATCAGCTCCAGTAGCTTTTTGTACTCCTTGCAAGAAGATGCATCGTACTCGGTAGGCTCGATATTGCCATACCAAAATTCTTCAAGGATTCTCATATTGCATCCTCCTCATAGATCATTTCACGGAAGATGATTTCCTCTGCTCGGTTGCGGATGCTATTCATAGTTCCTATCCATGCCATCTGATCGTGCTGCTTCATGCTTTCTGTCACGCCCTCAGCTGCTTTCATTTGCTCGATGATAAGTTCAAGGCGGCTCTGTGCCTGCTCGTTCAGATCAGCCAGATACGTCCACAGCTCACCACTAAGGCAAAGATCGTTAAACAGGATAGGGTTATGCTTCTTGATATAATCTCTGTGCATCCGTCCCCACCGCCCAATGGGTCTGTTTTCCTCCGGTAGGCGAATATCGGGAATATAGTAATCACCACAACGGGTATAGTTCAGTTCCTGCATCATATGTACCTCCACAAAAGCGTTTTTACGGGTAAAAAAGAAGCGATACTCGGTTATCAAACCAAGTATCGCTAACTTTTGTTTAGCCAACCCCGTCTGACAGATGCCGTAAAATAGTTAAATTTGGGGTTTAACTGTTTTACGAGCACCCGCCAATCCCTCCGGGAAGCGCTTTTTCCATATTTATCTTACTGTCCGGACGGCCCGCCCGTGTTTCCCTGGGGCAGGGTCATGTCCGCCGGAGACGACGGGGCGGCCTGGGAAGGCTCGTTCCCCCTGGTGGGCGATACGATGATCACCGACGTGTTGTTTTCCGTGCTCTGGACCGTGGCCTCGCCAGCCGGTCCTCCTCCCGCCGGGGAAGAGGGCTGTGAAGGCTCGCGGCCTGCCGTGGTGGCCTCGGTCACAGACTCACTTTCAAAGCCCGGACCATAATTTTCACTGGGCCTTGTGACATCCAGAGGACTCTGGGGACGGCTGGACTCCTCCGGAAGGCTGCCGGTGGATTCATGGGCCGGACCCGACGGACGCACCGGATTTCCTTCGCTGTCCGTGGCCTGGCTCTCCCAGCCTCCGGCGTGCATACCAGACTCACCGGAGGAGCCGGATTCACCCTCAGAGGACTCCAGCGTCTCTCCTTCAGAGGTCTCTCCCTCGGAGCCTGAGCTGCTTTCTGCGCTCTCATCTGCGGTGCTGCTCTCTGCGCTTTCCGTCTCGGGAGCCGCCGTGGTGGTGGGCTTGGGAACGTATCCCTTATCTGTGGCCACGTGGCCGATCTCCTCGCCTGCCTTATGAAGGCCGCTGACATCGGAGATCTTCTTACTGATGGTCTGGACCGTACTGGAGGGCGTATAGTCCTCCTCGCCGAATAAGAAGCTGTGGAGGCTGGTCACGTTGCTCACCAGAGTCTGGGGGATCACGCAGGCCAGACGGTTCTTTCCGATCTTCACCCGCTCCTCTCCCCTGGCCGCCGGGAAGCCCATGGTCTCGCCCAGGTGGTATTTGGTCACATTCTTCACCATGGCGAGAACGTCATTGGTCTCAATATTCGTCTCGCACATGGCCGCCATGTTGCCCACAAGGCTGTTTAAGGTAGCCAGATCGGACTTTACAGCCTTCTCGAAGGCCTTCTGGATCACCAGGCGCTGACGCTCTGTACGGGCGTAGTCGCTGTCCATGAGACGGAGACGGCCGTAGGCCACGGCCTGAACGCCGTCCATATGACACATACCCGGCTTCTTGATCTGTACGGAACCAATACCGGTGCCCTTTACAGTCTCTGTAATGAAGGCGTTGATATAGTAGTGCTCGGCCTTGCTGATCTCAATGTCCACGCCGCCCAGGATATTGATCCCTGTGGCCACGGCCTTCCAGTTAAAGGTCACATACTGGGTGATATTCAGATCCAGATTCTTATTGATGGCCTTGATGGCCTGCTGGGGGCCGCCCTCGGCGTAGGCCGCGTTGATCTTATTATATACGTTCCTGTCGTTGATGTTCAGATACGTATCTCTGTATACGGACACCAGCTTGATCTCTCCGGTCTTCCGGTCAATGTTGGCGATCATGATCACATCCGACTGGTTTCCCTTACCGGTGGAATTGTCCCTGGAATCCACGCCGAAGATGGCGATGGTCCAGAAGCCCTCTTCCATCTTGTCCCTGGTCTCCTGGGAAAGCTCCAGGTTTGTCACATCCGACTTATCGAAGTCGCTCTTGTTGGCGATGTCCATATGGTGGTCCAGATAGGCGTAGGCCGCGCCCAGGATCACGGCGACCAGCGCCAGGATCCCCACAAGGACCCCGATGATGATCTTTTTCTTCTGGGAATTTTTCCGCCGCCTGTGGCTGTTATGGCCGTGGCTTCCGTGGCTGCTGTGGCCCGGTCCTGCAGAGGCCGCCCGGCTCCTGCTGGCCCGGCTTCCCGGCTCCGCAGTGGCGCTCCAGAGATCCGCAGAGCTTCCTCTGGACTCCCTTTCATGTACCGTGCTTTCACGCCTCCGGCTCTTTCTTGCCCGGGAGCGCTCTAATTCGTCTTCATAATTCATTTTTCTGTCCTCGTTTAATATGCGTTTTTATTGATAAATCCCTTAAATACCGTTAAAAACATGATCTTGAAATCAAAACCCAGGGTCCAGTTCTCAATATAGTAGAGATCGTGCTCGATCCTTTTGATGATCGACGTATCCCCCCGGTATCCGTTGACCTGGGCCCAGCCCGTAAGACCGGGACGTACCTGGTGCTTGATCATGTATCTGGGGATTTCCTCCTTAAATTTCTCAACAAAAAACGGCCGTTCCGGTCTGGGGCCCACAAGACTCATATCTCCCATAAGGATATTAAAAAACTGGGGAGTCTCATCGATGCTTGTCCTCCGGATGATCTTTCCAACTGTGGTTACCCGGGAATCCCCCGGAGTTGTCCAGCGGCTTTTTTCCTTGCCTGGATCCTGGACGGTCATGGAACGGAACTTGTACATCTTAAAGGGCCGGTTATGGAGCCCCACCCGTTCCTGGCAGAAAATAATGGGCCCCGGCGACGTGAGCTTGATGGCAATGGCTGTCACCAGCATGATGGGGGAAAACAGGATGATCCCCACCAGGGAGCCGAAAATATCCACCGCCCGCTTCACCATGGCATTGGGAAGGCTGTTTAAGGGCACATGGCGGATATGGATGATCGGAAGACCCTGGAGGTCTTCCATATAGGGGATCGTGGGAATGATATTCCCATAATCCGGGATAAATTTCGTGTGGACCCCGGCCTTTTCACATAAGGCCACGATCCGTCTGAGCTTTTCGTATTCTCCCAGGCTCAGGGTAATGGCGATCTCATCCAGGGAGTTCTGCTCCAGGATATACTCCAGATCGTCGATGGTACCTATGATCTTCACACCGTCGTACTGGCTGCCCCGTTCCCGGTTGTCATCCAGGATCCCGCGGATGTTGTAGCCCCACTGGGGATTGGACCGCACCCGGTCCACAAAGCCCTCGGCCGCACCGGAATATCCAACCAGAAGGATGTGCTTCTGGTTATAGCCCCTGGTCCGCATGGACCGGAGCACCATACGGATCGCATTGCGCTCCGCAGTGATCATCAGAACATTGATCCCATAAAAATAGACGACCAGACGCTGGGAAAAGTTGAACAGATGCGGCTCTTTTCTTCCAAAATACAGCACCAGTCCGAAGATCAGAAGACCGATGGTGTTGGCCTTTAAGATCTTTCCGAATTCATTTCTCCGTCCCAGGACCCGTTTGGGGGTGTAAAGATTAAAGAATGAATATAAAAGCAGATAACCTGGGACGATCACAATGAGCGCGCCCAGGTAAAATTCCATCTCCAGGGTCTTCTTTCCCAGCTGCCTTGCCCATCCGCTTCCGATGACGATGTACCATGCCAAAAGGTAGGAAACCACCGTCACCAGTGCGTCCAGGACCACATGCAGCCGGTTCAGGCCCGACTGATTATCCTTGATCATATTGTTCACCGATCCCTGTAATCACATGACTGCCCCGCAATTATCAACAGTATAGCATGAACGGGGAGCCATTTCCTATAAACGATTTCTTAAGAATGTCTAAGATTTTTGGAAAAACGTCATTTTCTTTTGGCTGCCTGACGTCTGAGGAACTCGTAAACGTAAAGCCCGGTGCCGCAGATCATCTCAAACTGGACCTTAAGCTCCGCACCGAAACGCTTCAAAAGCCCCGGCACCCGGCGGCATTGTTTTCTGGTACGGATCCCTTCCTTCAGACCGGAAACATAATCCCCACCAAATCCGTTTTTCACAAAAAACAGATATTTCACGAAAATCCCAGCCAGCAGGAACGGCGCATTTAAGAGGATCTGCCAGCCCGGCATATTTTTATAATTTAAATAGATGCAGTTTCTGGCCGCCAGGCGGACCTTAAAGGAATTATATCTGGAGCCGCTGGTGCCGCTGCCCACATGATATACTGCTGCATCCGGACAGTAAACGTTGTCATAGCCGTAGAGCTTTGCCCTCCAGCCCACGTCGATATCTTCCAGGTAGGCAAAATGCAGCTCGTCAAAGAGGCCGATCTCATCAAACACAGCACGGCGGTAAATGGCCGCTCCGGCACAGGCGCTGAAGACCCGACAGGACTTCTGGTAAAGGTTTACAGAACGGCCCACACCTCTCTGATACGCCCAGCCCAGGATACTGTACATGTCTCCGGCATCGTCCAGAAGCTCCGGATGATACATCTGGATCATCCGGCTGCTGACGGAAAAGATCTTCGGCGACTGGTCCATGGCCCGCTCCATGGCTGCCACGAAGCCCGGCTCCACCCGGGTATCGTTGTTCAAAAGAAGCACATAGGGCGTGTCCGCCGCCCGGATCCCCGTATTGACTGCGCCGGAAAACCCTGTATTTTCCTTAAGGAAAATCGACGGGACCCGGTGCTCCTTAAGCCACTCCACACTGCCGTCTGTGGAACCGTTGTCCACCACCAGGACCTTGAAATCCCTGACGGTCTGCTCCTTTAAGGACTCAAAGCACGGCTCCATGAAGGAAAGGCCGTTGTAATTGGGAATGATAATGGTTGTCTTTATCTCCATATTGTCCTTTCTGTCCGCTGGTCTCCAAAAATTCCCGCTACTCTGCGGATTCCGGCAGCTCCAGCTTATACGGCTCTCCGATCTTCTCCTTTTTCAGATCCCGCAGGGAAAAATCAGATTTCCGCAGAGTCAGATTGGGATTATAGTACGGATCCCCGTTTTTCAGGATCTCCGGCCATCTCCTGGCAAAGACAGCCACCTCCCGGTTGAATCTGGCCACCTTCTCCGGCGTATCCTCCAGGCCCCGGGACTTGGACTCGTAATGGTGCAGCACCGCGTAGGGAGCGTATACCACCAGCTTTCCCTGTTCCCGCACCTTCATGCAGTAATCGATATCATTGAAGGCCACAGCCAGCTCCTCAGTGAAGCCGCCCACTGCCTCAAACACTGATTTTTTGCTCATCATACAGGCCGCAGTGACGGCGCTATAATCCTGGGCGCACATGGCCCGGTGGAAATAGCTGTTTTCCGCCTTATGGAGGCCGATGAAGGTATGGCCGGCGATGCCGCCGAAGCCGATGACCACGCCGGCGTGCTGGATCGTGTCGTCCTCATAAAGGAGTCTGGCTCCCACGATCCCCACGTCGTCCCGCTGGCAGAAGCCCAGCATCTCTTCCACAAAGTTCTCCGCGATCATCCCGATGTCGTTGTTCATGAACAGGAGATATTCTCCCTTTGCAAAGGCCACTCCGAAGTTGTTGATGGCGGAATAGTTGAACTCCCGCTCCCAGCGCACCACATGGACATTGGAAAACTCCTTCTGGATCTCCTCATAATACTGGAAGGTCTCCGGCTCTGTACTGTTATTTTCCACCACGATAAATTCCAGGTTCTTATACGTCCCCTTCTGGAGCATGGGGCGGATACAGGCGTCCAGGTCTGCCCGGTGGTCCTTATTGGGGATGATCACCGATACCAGGGGCTCTCCATCCAGCTGGAACGTGGTGTGATAGATCCCGTAATCCACACCCTTTTCTACCTTTTCCGCTTTTATCCCCATCCGCTCATAATGGGCCATAATGGCGCGGGCTCCTGCCTCAAAGGCATAGAGCTTGCTCTCCGGGTTGCTGGCCGTGGAATCCTGGTGACAGCGCCAGTGATATAAGACCATGGGGATGTGGACGATCCGCTCTGCCTGCTCCGTGCAGCGGAAAATGAAATCATAATCCTGGGCCCCGTCAAACTCCTGACAAAAGCCCCCGGTCTTTTCCACCAGCTCCCTCTTTGCTAAGAACAGGTGGCAGATATAGTTGACACTGGTTAAAAGGTCCGGGTTGAAATCCGGCTTAAAATGGGGATCAAATAAGGCTCCGCCGTCCATATCCAGCTTGTCCTCGTCGGAATAGAGCACATCTGCCCCCGGATTTTCGTTCACCGCCTTCGCGCACTCATACAGGGCATTTTCTGTTACGATATCGTCATGATCCGCCAGGACGATGTAATCTCCCTCTGCCATCTCCAGGGCCGCGTTGGTGTTTCCGGAGATGCCCAGGTTCTCTCCCAGGATTTTATACCGGATCCTGGAGTCCTTCCTGGCGTATGCCTTTAAGATCCGCTCCACGCTCTCTCCGGCCGGACTTCCGTCGGCGATGCAGAGCTCCCAGTTTCCATAGGTCTGGGACAGGATGGAGTCCAGCATTTCCTTCAGATATTTTTCCGGAGTCTTATAAACGGGGATCACAATGGAAAACTTCGGCATATACGGGAATACGGCCTTCCGCTGGGCCTCCAGCTCCTCCGCTGAGGGCTTTGTCAGCTCCTGCCACTCGCTGTAATCATAATCGCTGTCGATCCCCTGGAGCTTATGCTTTGATTTCACGATCAGGGCCTTTAATCCGTTTTCCTTAAAGAAATCCCAGGCCACATGGACCGTTTCCATGTTCATCAGGTCCAGGATCTTCTGGCGTCTCTTGTGGGCCACGCTGGAACGCTTTGCGATCAGCTCCTCGTTATACCTTACCCGGACCTTCCTTCCATCGCCGCTGATGACCAGATAATAGTCCCGTCCTCTCTCATAGGGAAACTGGATGTCAAAGCCCAGGTCCTGGTCCACGGTCTTTTTAAAGTAGATCTGGCTCACGTCATCCCGCCTGGTGGACACGTATTTGAAATCCAGGGGCCTGTGGTCCCCATCCTCTACCTCATATGTGATCTTTGATTCCGGCGTTTTTCCTATGGCCCATCCGTTGAGCTGGATGGCGTTCTCGCGGATACGCACCACGTCTACGCTATATTTCATATTACTCCTCTGATCCTGCTTCCCCGTCCTGTCCGCCACCGAAGTTGATCCGCTCCTCCTCGATCACCAGAGGACGGTGCATGACGCGGGTGTTGATGCTCATGATATATTCGCCCAGAAGGCCAATGAAAAAGATCTGTACTGATCCCAGGAAGCACACGCCGATGAGAAGCGGCGCCATGCCGGCAGCAAAACGATCCCAGTATAACAGCTTCATCACCAGGTAGATGATGCCGATAACGAAGCTTGCCGCCGCACAGAACCCGCCAAAGAACGTCGCCAGCCGCAGACCTGCCTTCGTATAAGAAGTGAAGCTCAGCATGGCCGCATCAAACAGGCGGTAAAAATTGTTATGGGTCTTTCCGGCCCGGCGTTTCGGCTGTTCGTAGGGGATCTCCTTCCGCTTAAAGCCCAGCTCCGCCACGATGCCGCGCAAAAACGGCGTCGGGTCGTCCAGGTTCCTTAACACCTCGATGAACTGACGGTCGTAAAGGCCGGAGCCGGTGAAGTGCTCGATCTGCTCTACGTCAGAAAGACGGCGGATCAGCTTATAGTAGCAGCTCCTGAGCCAGTACATGAACGGATTCTCCTTGCTGCTGGTCTTGATGCCGATGACGATCTTATAGCCGTTCTCCCACTCATGGACATACTGGGGGATCAGCTCCACCGGATCCTGGAAGTCGGCCACCATGGAGATCACACAGTCGCCTGTCACCTGGAGGATCCCATAATACGGCGAATTGAACTGACCGAAATTCCGGGCATTGAAAATAGCCTTGATCTTCGGGTTCTTTTTGCACAGCTCCCGCAGAAGAGGTCTTGTGCTGTCCGTGGAGTCGTTGTCAATGAACACCAGCTCATAGTCGTACATGGGAAGTTCGCGGGTAATGATGTCGATGACGGCATCGCTGATGGGTCCCACGTTTTCTTCTTCGTTGTAGCATGGGATCAATACGCTGATTTTTTTCATTTTGTGTCTGTCTCTTTCTTTTACTCGGCGTTTCGCCGTTTAGTACCTTTAGCTTTTATCATTGTATCCAAAAAAAAGGATTTGTCAATATTTATCGGCTTTCCAGGGTCTTTTTTATCCCTTCTCCAAAGGCCGTCTCCGGTTTCCAGCCGGTGATCCGGCAGATCTTTCCAATATCCGGGATCAGATTAACGGCCCCTTCGGCGTTCTCCTTCCTGTCTCCGTACAGGCAGTTTCCGCCTCCTTTGCAGAGCCTGTGGATCTCCTCCACGAACTCTTTTAATGGCCTGGTATCGTCCCCGGCCACGTTAAAGACCGGATTTCCGAGTCCCTCAAAGGCCGCTTCCGGCGTCTCCAAAAGCGCCCGCACCGCCTTTGCCAGATCGGTAATGTAAATAAAATTCCATTTCTGGGTGCAGGCCCCCAGAGAAAGGGCCGCATTTCCAGTAAAGGCGTCCAGGCAGGATTCCACCAGCGTCCACGGATGGTCGCCAGGACCGTAGGCACTGAAGATCCTGAGGTGGATATAGCGCATCCCCAGTTCCTTACAAAGCGCCTCTCCCTGTCTCCGCATCCGGAGCTTGGCTTCTCCATAGGCCGATCTGGGCGCGCATTCCGTTTCCTCCGTCATCCTGGTCTGATGCATTCCGTACTCCGCCTGGGAGCCGGAAAACAGGAACCTCCGGCAGCCCAGCGCCTTTGCAGCCCGGACCGTATCCAGGGAGGCCCGCAGATTTTCCTCCTGGAGCTGCTCCCCGGTCCTGGCCCCGCTTCCGGATCCGCCCCAGCCAAAATGACAGAAGGCATCGCAGGAGCCCTGGATCTTCTCTGTCAGAAGCTCCGGGGCGGAAAGGTCATTTTCCACAATGTGCAGACGCCCCTCCCTTAAGGCATTTTTCCCGGCTTCCTGGCCGGTCAGTGTCTCCAGCTTCCTGGAGGACGGACGGACCACGGCGTACACCTCATGGCCGTTTTCTAAAAGTTCCTGAATGGCAGCGGCGCCAACAAAACTTGTGGCGCCGGTGATAACGATTCTCATATACTTCTCCTAATAGGGCTTTACTGGGGCTTGATCATGGGAATGATCATGTTTTCTGCCAGCTCCTCTTCCGGAAGGAAGGGGGCCAGATCCTCCAGAGGCACGGAGACCATGGTTCCGTCCGGCAGCATCTTGGCAGCAGCCTTGGGTTCAAAATTCTGCTCCATATCCACAAAGATCTCACAGATCACAGGACCGTCTGTGGCCAGAGTCTGTTCCACAGCCTCTCCCAGCTGGGAATTGTGATGGGCGGCCACGTATGGATAGCCGTATGCCCAGGCCAGCTTCTCCATGGACGGGAAGCTTAAGTCTCCGCTGTCCACGCCGATGCCCACCAACGGCTCATGGAAGTGGGTCTTCTGGGTCTGGCGGATGGAATGATAGCCGCCGTTGTTGATCAGGAAGATCTTAATTGGCAGATGGTTGTGGATGATGGTCTGCAGCTCCTGCAGGTTCATCTGGATGCTGCCGTCGCCGGTCACCAGGATGATATCCTTTGTATGGTCTGCCAGACAGGCGCCGATGGCCGCCGGAAGGTCATAGCCCATGGAAGCGATGGCAGAGTTGCTGATGAACCGCTGCCCCTTCTTCATCTCGTAGGCATGACCGCCCACCACGCAGGGGGAACCGTTTCCGACCACAGTGATCTGATCCTCCTCAGCCCTTCTGCTGATCTCCTTGATGGCGGCATAGATGTTGGCCGGCTGATCCTCTCCGGCTTCATAGTGCTTCGGGAGCACCACCGGATATTTTTCCTTCCACTGCTGGCAGCGGGAGATCCACCAGTCCACAGCTTCCTTATCTTTGGGGCCTCCGTCTGCGGACACAGCCTCTACCTCCAGGACCATTTCCATCTTCTCCAGAAGATCCTTTACATCGGCATGGACCGGCATATCCACATGGACTGTGGGCTTCTTTAATTCCTCTGCATCGATATCATTATAGATCACATAGGCTTCCCGTGCCCAGGTCGGATAGTTGTAACCCACCTGACGGATGGAAAGACGGCTTCCCAGGGACAGGAGAAGATCACAATTTTGTACGGCAAAGTTTCCGGGACGGTCGCCCATATGGCCCGCCCGGCCCACATAAAGGGGATGGGAGTCGTACATGCAGTCCAGGCTGTTCCAGCCGGTGACCACCGGGATTCCCAGCATTTCAACCACTCTCTGGAATACGTCGAAGGCCTTTCCGATACGGATGCCGTTTCCGGCATTGATCACAGGACGCTTGGCCTCTCTCACCTTTTTCACGATCTCTCTGGCCAGATCCAGGGATACGGACGGCGGAAGCAGCTCTCTCTTTTCACCTTTTCCAGCCTCATCCTCTGGGATCATGGCAGGTTTTCCCTGGATCAGCTTTCCTGCACAGAGACCGCAGCCGTCGCAGCCGGAGCCATGGACGGACCAGCCGGTGCCGCCTGCCTCGTAATCGTTTTTATCAAAGCCTAAAAGCTCCTCTGTCTCCACATATGCTCCCTGGACGTTTAAGGGGATATCCAGCCAGCAGGGACCGGGTCTTCCGGTCTGGGCCAGATACAGGGCCTTTTCCAGGCAGAAGCGGATCCGCATGGGATCGATGACCATTTCACAATATTTTGTCATGCAGTCAATGGCCTTTGTGATCTCAAACTCCTGGTCTCCCAGTGCGCGGATCCCAAGGCCTGTGCTCCTGGCTGTGGTATCGTAGCGGACCTGTCCGGACAGGATCAGCATGGGGATGGAATCCAGCCAGCCGCCCACCACGCCGGTGATGGCGTTGGTCCCGCCTGGTCCTGTGGTCACGCAGACCGCAGCGATCTTATTGTGGATCCTGGCGTAGCATTCCGCCGCAATGGCACACGCCTGCTCATGGTGGTTAAAGGTGCAGTGGAGGCCCGGCTCATGGCCCAGGCCGTCGTCCAGATGCATGGCCCCGCCTCCGGTGACCATGAATACATCGGAAATCCCCTCATCCACCAGCTTCCTTGCAATGTAGTCGGAAACTTTCATTCTCATAAAAACGTATACTCCTCTCCAGCGCACTGCGCCTGTACATGATATACCTGTTCCTTCAGACACGTGGTACAATGTCTTCTTTTCCTTCAGACATTGTACTGCATCGGCACGATGCAGCACCCCTCCGGGGGATCTGTGCGCCCGGATTTCCGCGGTGAACGCAGAAACCGGTATGCGCCGTGGTACAATGTCTTCTTTTCCTTCAGACATTGTACCACATCACTCCCGTCCAGTCCAGTCATTCATTGCAGGGGCTCCCGGTATCTGTCACAGACTGGCAGCTCTGCCAGCAACCCTCACTGGATTTCTCCCATAAACCGCTGTTATAATCACCGCGTAAGGAACAACCGCCCGCATTTTCTGGTGCGGACCACAAAAAGGAGAGAATCGATTATGAAAAAACAGACAAAATATTTTGCAGTTCTGTCTGCTGCTGCCATTATGGCCCTGACCCCTGCCTTTTCCGGCCTGGACCACACAGGCAGGGTACTGGCCGCTTCTTATGGCTGGACTGAGGAAAACGGCCAGCTGGCCTACTACGATGAGGACGGGTATCTCACCACGGATTCCTGGAGAAAGAACGGAGACGACTGGTATTATCTGGACGAGGAGGGCTCCATCGCCAGAAACCAGAAGATCGACGATTATTACGTGGGGGAAGACGGAAAAATGGTGAAAAACACCTGGGTGGAGCTCCAGAATGAGGACGAAATGGACTCTCCGGAAACACCGGCTTCATATTGGTACTATTTTGATAAAAACGGAAAATCTGTTATTTCTAAATGGATAAAATTAAATGAAAATTGGTATTATTTCAACGAATCCGGCCACATGGCCACTGGTAAGACCGTCATCGATGGAGCCGTCTATTACCTGGGCGGTGAAACCGACGGACGCATGAAGACCGGCTGGGTGAAGCTGGAGGAAAACGCTTCCAGTCCCGGAGCCTCCGAAAGCTGGCATTATTTTAATTCCGATGGAAGGATGGTAGAAAACCAGTATGACAAAAAGATCGGCGACGACTATTATACCTTCATCGACGGGAAGATGCAGACGGGCTGGGTGAAGATGCCGGAAACAGAGGTTTCCACAGACAGCAACGCCGCCTCCGCCTCCATTGCGGATTATCAGTATTATGGAAAGGACGGCGACGGAAAACGTGCCGAGGGATGGCGGATCATGGAAGGGATCCAGGGGATCCATCAGACAGACGAGACCTTTACCTTCTATTTTAAAGAAGGCCGCCCATATCACGCCTCCAGAAAAGGAAACGAGCTTTTTACGATCCAGGGAAAAAAATATGCGTTCAACGAGCTGGGTGAAATGCAGACTGGCCGCCAGGTCGTAAACCTGGAAGGAGACTCCATCGCCAACTTCTTCTTTGGCGACGACGGCGTCATGAAGACAGGAAAGCAGAATATCTATAATGAAGAAACTGGAGAGACCGAAAGCTGGCTCTTCCACACGGATGGCGAGAAAAAGGGCCAGGGCTACCACGGACTGAAGGACAACGTGCTCTATGTCTACGGAAAACGCCAGGACGCGCCTGCGGACCAGCGGTATGCTCCCGCAGACTTAAACGGAACCTCTTATCTTGTTAATACCACCGGAAATATCCAGAGAGCCTCCTCTTCCTCCACCTCCTCTGAAAAGCCGGAGCTGGGACGGGGGCATAAAGACTTCAAAGACGCCAACGGAAAGATCTGGGTCACCGATACCAACGGGATCATCCGCTGATCCGTTCCAGAAAGGGGCTGCTGCCATACAGGTCAGCGCCCCTTTTCCCATTTCAGTCATTCATCGTCTGGCTTCAACAATATAGCAGCTGATCAGCCGGTTCAGCGTGATCTGCATCTGTTTCAGGATGGCATGAAGCTTTTCGTTGTCTGCCCGGAGTTTTCTGTTCTCATACTCCAGGGCAGCAAGCCGTTCCTCCATTCTCATCGTCTGGCCCCCTTCGCATTCGTCATGTGCGCAAGCCTATCTTAATACATTTCTTTCATTAAGTGAAGGAAAATCGCTCGCAATTTTCGACATAAATTATATTTTTTTATTGAAATTAGACAATTTTAAGTTTCTCGAAAGCGAATGCAATTCCATCATCTTCCACATTTTTCGTGATAAAAGATGCATAGGGTTCCAGGATCCTGTCATGCTGCCCCATGATCACCGAATGTCCGGCATACTGGATCATAGCCAGATCGTTGGCGCTGTCTCCAAAGGCATAGGATTCCTCCCGGGGGATCCGGAAATATTTCAGGATAAATTCCATGGCCGTGGCCTTGTCATAGCCTGCGGGTACACATTCATAAAGCCCGCGTCCCCGGTCTATGTACGCCATATCCGGAGCCAGGGATCTTAAGAATCCGTCCACATCACTCTTTTCATCTGCCAGAACACAGAATTTATCAAACTCCGCCGCTTCCTTCTTCCAGTCCCACGGACGGACCACACCACTTTTTATAAACAGCTCCTTGACCCGCTCCATCTCCTCCAGACGGGAAACCTGGCTCTGTACGGCACAGCCCTCCGGCCCTTCCAGGATCCCATCCAGATCATGGGCCAGGATGCTCTTCTGGAGCTCCAGCCTCCGCTCTCTCCCGATCACATGGTGGAGGACCTTTTTCCCCTGGATCTCCAGGTAAGTACCACAGCCGCAGAGGTAGCCGTCCACCGGAAGAGCCGCCTCCACCTCCTGCATCAGGCATCGGGCCCGTCCAGAATTGATAAATACCAGATGGCCCGCCCGGCGCGCCTGGGCAATGACCCGGGCCGCGCTTTCCGGCAGCTCCTTTTTATGATCGCTCAGAAGCGTTCCGTCAATATCAAAAAATAAGGCTTTTCTTTTCATATGGTATCCGCATCCATTTCCTAAGGAGCCGTCGTCTCTGCTGCCTGGGATTCTGTATGGCCTTCCACAGTCTCCCCTGCCCCGGCAGGCGCTCCCTGTACGGCATTGTCGATCAGATAGTAATACGCGGCTCCCATCTGGAACAGACGGTTGGCAGACTCCTCCCCGTAGGTGGAGACCATCTCTTCGGCGTCGGCAAAATAATTCATCTGGGCCAGCTTATCCTTTTCCTCATCCGTAGCCTTGATCCCCTCGGCTTCAATAATGGCGTTGAGCACCATCTCCTGCTTCACCAGGTTCTCCGCAGTGGCCCGTAAGCCCGCCTTATCGGTCTGAAGGAACATACTTAAGAACTCCTCCAGCTCCATTCCATACTGGCCTGCATAAGCAGTGTATGTGGTCACAAGCTGGTCATACATATCGTCCACAGCGTCAGGATCGCAGGTGACCTTGGAATTTTCAATGGCCTGGTTTAAGAGCTCGCTTCCAGCCTCATTAAAGAAATTGCTCTCCGCCTGGTTTTCGAGGCCGCCATACACCTGGCTCCTTAACTGGTCCAGGGTAGCGTTCTCGTCGTCCATGGCTCTTTTTGCCAGAGCATCATCAATGGCGGTCTCCTCTGCGTTCTTAATGGCATTCAGGGTCACATGGAATACCACTTCCTGTCCCGCCAGATCTGCACTCTTATAATTTTCCGGGAATGTGAGGTTCAGGTCTTTTTCCTCTCCCACGTTCATTCCCACAACGCCGTCCTCAAAACCGTCGATGAAGGTGCCGCTTCCCAGGGCCAGGTCAAAGCCCTCCGCAGTCCCGCCGGAAAAGGCCTCGCCGTCCTTGGTCCCTACGTAGTCAATATTGGCCACATCGCCCAGTTTAGCTGCACGTCCGGTGACCTCCGCCGGATACTGTCCCTTCAGGTTTTCCAGCTCCGCCTCCAGGTCCTCGTCGGTCACTCCAGCCTTCACGGCCGTAAGGGTCAGACCCTTATAATTTCCCAGCTCCAGGCTGGCCTCATCGGTCAGCTCCTCCTCCGATTTTGTTTCACCAGAGGCAGTCCCGCTCTCCTGGCTTCCCGCCGTCTCTCCGGCCGCTGCCGCCGTTGTCTCTTTATCCGTACCTCCGCTCTTGCATCCAGACATGACCATGGCTGCCATGGCGATCACAAAACCGGCTGTTATAAGTTTTCTTTTTATCATTTTTCTCAATTCCTTTCATGGCTGTTCAGCCGATTTTACCATAAACAGAAAGGGAAATAAAGGGATTTCATAGAATTTTAAGATACACAGCTGAACTGCCGCATTCAGAAACAGATCCCCTCCCCAGAGGAAAAGAGTCGTCCTCGGGGAGGGGCATATGTCCCGTCTTATTTGTAGAATGCCTTAAATGCTTTATAAGTGTTGTAAACATCCAGCTTAGAGGCCAGCTCAAAGGGAGCGTGCATGGAAAGGATCGGAACTCCCAGATCCACCACATCCACATCCATATGGGCCACAAACTGGGCGATGGTTCCGCCGCCTCCCACGTCCACGGCTCCCAGCTCGCCGGTCTGCCAGTATACGCCGTTTTCATCCATGATCTGGATCACCTTGGCCATGGTCTCTGCGCTGGCGTCGTTGCTGCCGGATTTTCCTCTGGCTCCTGTATATTTTGTGAGAACACAGCCCTTATTGATGGCACTGGAGTTTCTCTCCTCGTATACGGAGGCAAAGGTGGGATCGTATGCTGCGTTCACGTCGGAGGACAGGCACAGGGACGCTCTTAAAACTGTTTTCAGATCTGCGCCGGCTGTCTGGCACAGGTCTTCAATGATATGGAGCACGAAATCGGAATTGAGGCCAGTGTTTCCGGCAGAACCGATCTCCTCCTTGTCAGCCAGGATCGTCAGCGTCGTATGAGCCGGGGCCTTTGTCTCCGTTTCTGCCATCAGAGCCGTATAGGCGCAGACTCTGTCATCCTGTCCGTAAGCGCCCACCAGGCTCCTGTCCAGGCCCACATCCACAGCCTTGTAAGCCGGTACCATTTCGATCTCCGCTCTTGTAAAGTCTTTTTCTGTGATCCCGTACATTTCATTTAACAGCTTCATGGCCATAAGCTTTACGGGAGTCTTGATCTTCTCGTCATCCTCGCCCATGAACGGGATGGAGCCGACAATGATGTTTAACTCTTCGCCCTTTAAGCCCTCTCCCAGCTTTCTTCCATTCTGCTCAGAGGCCAGGTGGGGGAGAAGGTCTGTGATGCAGAACTGGGGCTCTCCTTCTTTTTCACCGATGGAGATCTCCACCATCTCGCCGTTCTTCTTTCCAACCACACCGTGCATAGCCAGCGGAGTGGCTCCCCACTGGTATTTGCGGATCCCGCCGTAGTAGTGAGGCTTTAAGTAGGCGATATCAGCCTGCTCAAACAGCGGATTGGGCTTTAAGTCCAGTCTGGGGGAATCGATGTGGGCGCCGTTCATTCTGAGGCCCTCCTCCATCCCCAGGGTTCCAAAGGTGGCTGCGGCCAGGGCTTTTTTCCGGTTGTTCCAGTATACCTTGTCTCCAGCCTTGTAGGAGGCCTTGGGATCAAATTCCCGGTAGCCGGCCTTTTCTAAAAGCTCCACTGCGGCCTTTACGCATTCTCTTTCAGTCTTTCCGGCGTTTAAGAACGCCTTATAGCCCTCACAGAAGGCGGAAGCCTCCTCTCTCTCTGCGGGAGCCTCCTTTGCAATGTGGGGGGCTTCCCATAAAAGCTCTTTCTCTAAATCTTTTCCATTCATGATGCTCTCTCCTCTTTTCTCTTTATCTGGATCGTAACCTGTATGTTCTTATGGTCCGCACAAGCTGTGTGCAGACCCGCCAGACCGCTATTTAAACAGCTCCCTGCTGTCCAGCATCAGTGTGAAGGGCCCGTCGTTCACCAGGGATACCTTCATATCTGCGCCGAATCTTCCATGCTCCACCCTATCCACATGGGTCCGGCACCGGTCCATGAAATATTCATAAAGCCGGTCTGCCTCTGCCGGCGCTCCCGCTCCGATGAAGCTGGGACGGTTTCCCTTCCGGCAGTCTGCATACAGGGTGAACTGGCTCACCACCAGCACCTCCCCTCCCACATCCTTTAAGGACAGGTTGGTCTTTCCATTTTCATCCTCAAAGATCCTTAATTTACAGATCTTATCTGCCATTTTATCTGCGACGGCCTCGTCGTCCTCGTCGGATACGCCAAGGAGGATAAAAAATCCCTTTCCAATGGATCCGATCACCTCCCCGTCCACGCGGACGGACGCTTCCGTAACTCTCTGAAGTACAGCCTTCATGCCTTTCCTCCGTTTTCCGGTTCCGTGCCCTGTCCCGCCTTCTGTCCTTCCACGATCTCCCGCGCCCGCTGGGCCTGCTGTCTGGCCTCCTCCTGGAGACGCTCTTCCTCCAGCTTCTTTTCGGCCTCTTCTCTCCGGGTCCGGCCGATCTCCATGATCGCCTGGTTCAGGGAAAACATTTTTGCATCCAGCATATCCACCATATCGGCGCAGGCCTTCAGCTCTGTTTCCAGATAATCCGGCGGGTTTCCTTCAAATTTATATGCGATCTTGTGCTCCAGGGAAGCCCAGAAATCCATTGCAATGGTGCGGATCTGGATCTCGACCTTTGTGTCCATCTTTCCATCGGTCAGATATACCGGGATCGTCACCACCATATGATAGCTCTTGTAGCCGTTGGATTTGGGATACTTGATGTAGTCCTTCACATGGAGCACCGTGATATCTGCCTGCCGGGCGATCATATCCGCAATGGGATAAATATCCGACATGAATGAGCAGATGATCCGGATCCCTGCGATATCGTTTAAGTATTCCACCATATTATCGATGGTAACGTCGATGCCGTCGTTCTGAAGCTTTTTCACAATACTGGACGGCGTTTTCAATCGGGATGTGATATGTTCGATGGGGTTATAATTATACAACTGGATGAACTCATTGTTCAGGATCTCGATCTTGGTGTTGATCGATTTCAGCGCAGAGCTGTATAAAAACATGGTCGTTTTCCACTGGTCCACCTGTTCAAAGGATTTTGGATCTTTTGTCATACTGCTGCCCCCTCTCTGCACAGGGCAGGAAACTGCTTCCTATTTTCTTATATTCTGTTTCCTGGTCTTATAACTTGATATTCTTTAAAAGAGCGGCAAGGCCTGTGCTTGCCTGGCCTTCTTCTTTATAATCGTAGGTGCTGTGGGATTCAGCCTCTGCCGCCTCCTCTGCCAGTACCTTCATGCTGAGGCTGATCTTATTGTCAGCGGTGGAAAGGATCTTCACCCTTACCTCCTGGCCTTCCTTTAAGACAGCTCCCGGATGCTTGATCCTCTGGGTGCTGATCTGGGAGATATGGAGCAGGCCTGTGAGGCCGTTCTCCAGGGCCACGAAGGCACCGTAGGGCTTTATGGTCTCCACTGTACCGTTCATAACGGCTCCCACCTCACACTTTTCGATCTTCCTGTTTGTTTCCGCCTGTTTTTTCTCCCGGGCCGGTTCCCGTCCAGAAAGCACCAGACGGCGTTCCTCCTCATCAGCAGTGATCACTGTCACCTCAATGGTCTTTCCATCCCACTCCTTTAAGTCCTCCACATACTCGTCGGACAGACGGGACGCGGGGATAAAGCCGCGGATCCCCTCCAGATACGCAACGGCTCCGGCATTGACCACCTCGCTGATCTTTACCTTAACAACGGTACGCTCCTCCATCAGCTTCTTTAATTTATCCCAGGCCAGGACTGCGTTGGCCTCTTTCTTTGAAAGGACCATATTTCCTTCGCCGTCGTTGGTAGCCATCACCGTTGCGGTGATCTCATCTCCGGGGTGGACCGCGTCCTGCATATTAAAATCCGGATCCTCGCTCAGATCCTCTTTTCGGATCACTCCGTCCGCGTAGGTCTTAAGGTCCACGATCACCTGGTCCTCGGTCACGTCGATCACTGTACCAGTGACCACGTCGCCCACTCGTATTTTCTTAAAGGAGGCTTCCAGCTCTTCCCTGAAATCGTCCATTGTTTCCATACTGTTACCTTCTTTCTTCTTATCTGCATGCGCCGCAGGCGGTCCTCCTTCCGGCCGGCCGGATACTGCGCTACTTCTATTTAATCATACTTTGTCTTATATTTCCAGTGTTTTAAGAGATAAAATTGTGCGGAATACACAAAATGGCCGCAGAGTGCCGCCACTCCACAGCCATTTTATCTTTTCAGTATCCGCTCTGTTCTGTCTCGGGCTACTTTTTCAGCAGCTTTTCCACGTCCTTCCAGAGCTTTTTTACCTCTTCCTGGTCCTCCAGCCGGTCTTTCTGGATCCGGATGATATTCTCCAGAGCCGCATTGGCTCCCTCCGCATTCAGCTTCTTATCACAGGTCTTTTTCGCCTTTGTATACGGATCCATACTCTCCTGGTCCTTTTCCTGGTCCTCCTGGAGCTTCTGGATCTTATCCACCAGCTTTTTCGCCTCTTCGGGTTTGTTTTCTGCTTCCAGCCAGTTTAAAAGGGACTCCTTGTTCTCTGCGCTGATCTTATCCAGTGCGATACTGCCCTTTAACATCTCTTTCATATTATCGGCAGTCGCATCCTCGTATTTTACCTGTTCCTCATCCGTCTCCGCTGCGAATCCGGTAACAGGAACAGAAAGAAGGCAGAGCAACAGGCTGAAAATAAAGAATATCCTTTTCATTCCGCTTCCTCCTTTATATGTTCCATAGTATCACATTTCTGTCCTCTCGTCTGGGGCAAAGCTGCGGCAATCCTGCGGCAGTGTGATCTCAAATTCTGCGCCCTTCTGTGTGTCTGCCGCACGCACGCTGCCGCCCATGTACTCCAGGGAACACCTTGCAATGGCCAGACCCAGTCCATGGTTTCCGCCCTTGCCCTTGTAGAACCGGTCAAACAGATGCTCCGTACCGCCCTCTGGAAACCCGGGGCCGTCATCGGTCACCGTAATAAGGATATCCCCCTCCTTTTCCCGCACCGCCACAGCCACCTGGGTTCCGGCATACCGGATACAGTTGGACATCACATTGGAGAACGCCCGCTCCAGGAGCATGGCGTCAGTAATGATCTTATGCTCCTCCCCCGGCTGAAATACCAGCTTTATGTTTTTTGAGTAGGCAAAGCCCTCCAGGCACTCCAGCCGCTCTTCGATGAAGCCGTTGACTGCCAGCTCCACCGGAACCACCTGGTATCTGAGCTGGTCCATCCTGGTCAGCGTAAGGATCCCGTCCACTACCTCTGTGAGCCGGGTGCTCTCATCCAGGATCACGGAGGCCGCCTGGGCCACATCCTCAAATACCCCGCACTGGATCCCCTGGGCATAGCCGCTGATGGACATGAGCGGCGTCCGAAGCTCATGGGAAGCGTTCTGGAAAAATGTGCGCTCCGCCTGGTCTGCCTGGGCCAGCTTCTCCTGCATATGGTTGATCTCGCCCTCCAGCTCGCACAGCTCCTTCACCGTGGCCCCGGTCTCCACTCTCTTGAATTTTTTCTCACCGATCCCCCTGGCGGCTTCACAGAGCCGCTGGACCGGTACGGAAATACTGCCGGCCACCAGCCAGAATAAGGCGATGGCAGCGGCGGCGATGACGCTCATGGTCAGAAGCACCACCCGTGTGATCTGATCCATCATGGCCGTTGTGTCATGGACCGGACAGTACAGGAGGATGTGGCGCACCTTCTGGTCCTTTTCCCGTTCTGAAGGCGTCACATACTTATAATATAGAAGATATTCCTTTTCCTCTATGGTCTCCTCCAGGATCTTATCCTGCTCCCAGAAGCTTTCATCATCTGTGGCCGCATTCAGAAAGGCCGAGTAGATCTGGGACATATCCGCCTGGTCGTCAAAGTTTTTTGGATATACCACCCGGTATTTCTCACTGACCACAAGCATCCGGGCCTCCCCGGCTCCGGTCTGGACCGCATCCCTCAGACGGCTTAAGACCGTATCCCCTTCTTCGCCGTCCTCCGGCTCCTCCAGGACCCCATCCACAGTCCTTACCATCGCCTCCAGGTCCCTGCGGGCGTTGAAGTTCATATGGACCTCCAGGGAATACCGGAGTGTCGCCCAGGTAGCCAGAGGAAAGCCGATCAGAAGGATCACCACCGGGAGGAAGATCTTCATGCGGATACTCAGCTTCATTCATCGCCTCCGGCCGTCAGTCTGAACCCATATCCCCATACGGTTTCGATCTTTACCAAGCTCTTCTGCTCCTTCAGCTTTTTCCTCAGGCGCTTTACCATGTCGTCCACAGCTCTGGTATCCACCTCTTTGCTGTCCACCTTCCACAAGGCCTTTAATAAGTCATCACGGCTGGCGGCGTGCTCCGGATGCTCCAGCATATGGCGCAGGAAGTCGAATTCCAGGGGAGTCAGGGCAAACTCCTCTCCCTTAAGACTGGCAGTCCTCCTGCCCGGGAACAGGACGATGTCCCCCAGCTCCAGGTTCTCGCTGTTTTCCTCCTCCTGGCCGGAAAAAGCGTCCACCCGGCGGAACAGGGCCTTGACCCGGGTGACCAGCTCCAGCGGAAGAAACGGCTTCACCAGATAATCGTCACTTCCCAGGGTGATCCCGGTGATCCGGTCCAGAGGAGAGTCCTTGGCCGATACAATGATGATCGGCACATGACTCTTCTGCCGGATCCTGGTGCATACGGTCAGCCCGTCCATTCCCGGCATCATCACATCCAGGATACAGAGATCCGGCATCTGCTCCTCGCAGGCTGCCAGGATCGATTCCCCGTCCTCAAAGCATCTTACCTCAAAGCCCTCTTTTTCCAGAAAATTCTGAATCAGAAAGCAGATATTTTTTTCATCGTCAGCCACGTAGATCCGTTTTGCCATTGACGTCCTCCTTTTTCCAGAGCCGGCTCCTCATCTGTCCATCCATCGGACACGGTACCCCTCCGGGAGAATTATACGCCTGGATTCCTGCGGTGTGCGCAGAAACCAGATGCGCGATGGTATAATGTCTGTTATCTCAGACATTATACCATTTTGGCAGTCCCTGGTAAATGGCTGCCGCAGGATTGCCGCAGAAATCGCCGCAGCGGCCCGGAGCTGAATTGTCAGAAATCCTGCCGCCGCTCACTGGCAGGCCAGTAAACAGCCTCATCCGCAGGCCTATTGAAAGCCGATTGAAAGTTTCATCTTATTATTTACTTAACATGGATCTGGTTTTATAATAGATTCTATAATGCGTACAGAAAGGACGGAATATATGATGAAAGACCTGGAGTTTCTCGAACATGTCATCGACCAGAAATCCCAGATGATCCTGGATGCCAACGACAGGATCTGGGAATATGCGGAGCTTGCCTACCATGAGACCCGTTCTGCGGACCTTCTCTGCCAGATCCTGAAGGACGAGGGCTTTTCAGTCACCACCGGCGACGCCGGGATCCCCACCTGCTTCACAGGGACCTTTTCCTACGGCTCCGGAAAGCCGGTCATGGGCATCCTGGGGGAATATGACGCTCTCTCCTCCCTGAGCCAGAAGGCCGCCTCCCCCCGGAAGGAGCCGGTGGAAGCAGGAGCACCCGGCCACGGCTGCGGACACAGCGCCCTGGGCACCGGTTCCCTGGCCGCCGTACTGGCTGTAAAGGAATATCTGGTGGAAAATAAAAAGGACGGCACCATCATCTACTTCGGCTGCCCCGCCGAGGAAGGCGCCGGATCCAAGCAGTTCATGGCCCGGGCCGGGATGTTCGACAACGTGGATTTTGTATACACCTGGCATCCAGCCACCATCAACGCCGTGGAATGCAATCACAGCAACGCCATCATGGGAGCAAACTTTGAGTTTAAAGGCGTCTCCTCCCATGCCGGCGGTTCTCCCCATCTGGGCCGCAGCGCCCTGGATGCCGCGGAGCTCATGAACGTGGGCTGCAATTATCTGCGGGAGCATATGATCCCGGAGGCCAGGATCCACTACGCCTACATTGACGCAGGAGGGACTGCCCCCAACGTGGTCCAGGACCATGCCGTGATCCGCTATGAGGTCCGTTCTCCATGGGTCTCCCAGGTAAAGGATCTGTTTGAGCGTGTGAAAAACGTGGCCCGGGGCGCCTCCATTATGACCGATACCACTGTGGACTGCGAGCTGGCCATGGCCTTCACCGAATATATCCCCAACAACGCCCTGGCCGCCGTCGCCGATGAATGTATGAAGGAGGTAGGCGCGCCTAAATGGGATGAGGACGACTACGCCATGGCCCGGGAATTTTTAAATACCTACCCGCCGGTGACCATGGAAAACATCAAAAGCCAGATCATCGAGGTCTTCGGTGAGGACCGGCTGGAGGAGATCCTGGAACGGCCCCTGGATTCAGAGATCCATCCCTTTAATCCCGACAAGATCAAGCTGACTGCCGGCTCCACCGATGTGGGCGATGTGGGCTATGCGGCTCCCACCCTGAATATCAACATCGCCACAGCCTGCATCGGCAATGTGGGCCATTCCTGGCAGATGGTTGCCCAGACCTGCAGCCCTCTGGCCCATAAGGGCCTTTTGACCGCCGCCAAGGTCATGGCTCTGGCCTGTGTCCGCACCATGGACCGTCCGGACGTCATCGAAGCGGCCAAAAAGGAGGTCACAAAACGCAACGGCGGCCATTACACCTGCCCGCTGCCGGACAGCGTAATGCCTCCACTGGATACATATTAGGATCCATTCTCACGGCCTGCAAAAAAATGCGGGCCGTGCGCAAAAGGAGGTAAAGCCATGATCATCCGTCCCTATCAGACAGCGGACTGCGAGGCCCTGGCCCGCTTATTTTATGATACGGTCCACACGGTCAACGCAAAGGATTACACAAAAGCCCAGCTGGACGTATGGGCAACGGGAAACGTAGACCTGGAAGCGTGGGACCGCTCTTTGACGGCGCATTTTACTCTGGTGGCTGAGGAAAACGGCGTTATTACCGGATTTGGAGACATGGATCCCTCCGGATACCTGGACCGGCTGTACGTCCACAGGGATTTCCATGGAAAAGGCATTGCCTCTGTCCTCTGCGACCGGCTGGAGTCGTCTGTTTCCGGTCTCATCACCACCCACGCTTCCATCACCGCCAGACCCTTTTTTGAAAAACGGGGCTACCGGCTCATAAAGGAACAGCAGGTGGAACGCCAGGGCATCCTACTTACCAACTTTGTTATGGAAAAGCACCAATCTTAAGGAGAGTATTATGAATATTACCATTGCCATTGATTCCCTGAAGGGCAGCCTCTCTTCCCTGGAGGCCGGCCATGCCATTGAAGAAGGGATCCGGCGTGTATACAAAGACGCCGCTGTAAACGTCCGGCCTTTGGCCGACGGAGGGGAAGGGACCGTGGAGGCCCTGGCCTGCGGCATGGGAGGCACCCTGGAAACAGTAACCGTCACCGGTCCCATGGGAAGGCCTGTGGACTGCCAGTATGGCATCCTTCCGGAAAGCGGCACGGCTATCATTGAAATGTCTGGAGCCGCCGGGATCACCCTGGTTCCGGATGCAGAAAAGGATCCTATGAAAGCCACCACCTTTGGGGTCGGCCAGGTGATCCGGTCCGCTATCCAGAAAGGCTGCCGCAGATTCATCGTGGGCATCGGCGGAAGCGCCACCAACGACGGAGGCACAGGAATGCTCCAGGCCCTGGGATACGGGATCCTGGACCGGGATGGAAACCAGATCCCTCCGGGAGCCCAGGGGCTGGCACAGATCGCATCCATCTCCTCCGAGCACGTCCTGCCGGAGCTTTCGGAATGTACCTTCCGGATCGCCTGCGACGTCAATAACCCCCTCTGCGGCCCCAGGGGAGCCAGCGCCGTCTATGGTCCCCAGAAGGGAGCCGATGAAGCCATGGTCCAGGTCATGGACCGGGGACTTGCCCATTTTGCAGAGATCGCCGGGAAATGGAATCCCAAGGCAGACCCGGAGTTTCCAGGCACAGGAGCCGCCGGCGGACTGGGCTTTGCCTTTTTAACCTTCACCAGCGCAGTCCTGGAATCCGGGATCCAGATCGTTCTGGAGGAAACGAGGCTGCGGGAGTATGTGAAGGATGCCGACCTGGTGATCACCGGAGAGGGCCGTCTGGACGGGCAGACTGTCATGGGAAAGGCCCCTGTGGGAGTGGCCCGGATCGCCAAAGAATTCCATAAGCCGGTCCTTGCCTTTTCCGGCAGCGTCACCAGGGAAGCGGCAGCCTGCAACGATGCCGGGATCGACGCCTTTTTCCCGATTCTCCGCTCCGTCGTCACCCTGGAGGAGGCCATGGATCCAGAAAACGCCAGAAAAAATATGGCCGACACAGCCGAGCAGGTATTCCGTCTGGTCCAGGCGGTGCGGCCCAGGCAGGCTCTCTAAGACCGTTTTCTCCTGTTTCTTTTAAAAAAGCAGCGGCCCTGTCTCCCAGGCGTCCGCTGCTTTTATTTATGGTTATTCTGATTACAGGCCCCTATTCTGACGGCCCTGTCCCGGATCCCAGCTCCATATTTCCGGCTTCATCACCGCTGAAAAATTCGATCCGGTATTCCACAACGGCTCCCATTTCCTCATACACATCGTATACGCTGTCTGCCTGGATCACAAATTCCTTTACCGTCTCATCGGGCCCGGTCCTTACCGTATCCGTCCGGTTTATGGTCCCGGTCAGCTCCTTTCCCTCGGTTCCCGGAAATACGCTCTGTAAGACCTTATGGCGGATCACATACCTGAAGCCATGGTCCTCCTGGTATTTCTCCACCTTCTGGACCTTCGTTTCCGCCGGTTCCGTCCACAGGCCTCCCAGAAGCGTCTTAAGGGACAGGGTCTCTCCTTCCTTTACAGAAGGCTCCATGGGGGACTTATCGGGATATCCCGCCAGCTGCATGGTCCTTCCTCCGGCATCCTCCTCCGTTATATGAAGAAGCGTCAGGCTCCCATCCTCTTCCTTCTGAAACAGCTCCATCCGGTACCAGAACCCCCGTTCACCCGTACCATACCATACCTTTGTGACAGCCGTGGATGATTCCGTACCCCCGGGTCTCTCCCCATTTTCGCTGCCCGGAGCGTCTTTTGTCTCCCAGGCGCTTCCCGTGACCGTCTGGACATAGGCTCCCTCTGTGCGGCTCATGGTCTCCTCCCAGAGAGCATGGACCTCCCGGAGAGGGTCTTTTTTTAGAAAATACAGCGCCAATGCCAGGCCAGCGAAAAGCAGGATGGCCGCTCCTGTAATTTTTTTCCCTTTCATGTTTTCCCCCTAAAAACGTTTTTCTGCTCCCGTGCAGCCGCTCCCAGCTCCACTCAACAGAAAAACCCCGGCAGCCTTTCGGCTCCGGGGTTCTCTTACGCTTGGACACCGGTATCCCGCCTGGGATACCTTCGGACTATTTATTTTCACAGGCGCGCATCAGCGCCTATGGATTTTTACCTAGAATTACTCGATGATTGTAGCAACTCTACCGGAACCTACGGTTCTGCCGCCCTCACGGATAGCGAAACGGAGACCCTGCTCCATAGCTACCGGATGGATCAGCTCGATCGTCATTTCTACGTTATCACCAGGCATGCACATCTCGGTACCAGCCGGGAGTTCGCAAACGCCTGTAACGTCAGTTGTTCTGAAGTAGAACTGCGGACGATAGTTGTTGAAGAACGGTGTATGACGGCCGCCCTCGTCTTTTGTCAGAACGTAAACCTGAGCTGTAAATTTCTTATGGCACTTTACAGAACCCGGTTTTACAAGACACTGACCTCTCTGGATCTCTGTTCTCTGAACACCACGAAGCAGAGCGCCGATGTTATCACCAGCCTGAGCCTGATCCAGGAGCTTACGGAACATCTCGATACCAGTTACAACTGTCTTACGAGTCTCTTCACTGATACCAACGATCTCAACCTCGTCGTTGAGCTTCAGAGTACCACGCTCTACACGGCCTGTTGCAACAGTACCACGGCCTGTGATTGTGAATACGTCCTCGACCGGCATAAGGAACGGCTTATCTGTGTCACGAATGGGATCCGGAATGTAGCTGTCAACAGCATCCATTAACTCCATAACCTTGTCGCCCCACGGTCCGTGCGGATCCTCAAGAGCCTTCAGAGCGGAACCCTGGATGATCGGTGTGTCATCGCCCGGGAACTCATACTCGTTCAGAAGATCTCTGATCTCCATCTCAACCAGCTCAAGTAACTCAGCGTCGTCAACCATGTCGCACTTGTTCATGAATACAACGATGTACGGAACGCCTACCTGACGAGAAAGAAGGATGTGCTCTCTTGTCTGAGCCATAACACCATCAGTAGCAGCAACTACAAGGATAGCGCCATCCATCTGGGCAGCACCAGTGATCATGTTCTTTACATAGTCAGCATGGCCTGGGCAGTCAACGTGTGCATAGTGTCTCTTCTCTGTCTCGTACTCTACGTGGGAAGTGGAAATTGTGATACCACGCTCTCTCTCTTCCGGAGCCTTATCGATATTTTCAAAATCAGTAGCTGTGTTACCGGCAACTCTCTCTGCAAGTACCTTTGTAATAGCTGCTGTTAAAGTTGTTTTACCATGGTCAACGTGTCCAATGGTACCAATGTTACAATGCGGTTTAGTTCTGTCAAACTTAGCTTTTGCCATTTTAAAACGTCCTCCTTAATTTGCGCCCATTGGGCTATTCTATTTAACTAGGCTGAATAATATTATATTCTATTCAGAAATGTTTTTCAAGCCTATTTCGCACCTTTTCTTTCAGCGATGATCTTCTCCTGAACGCTCTTCGGTACCTGCTCATATTTCTCAAAGAACATGGAGTAGTTACCACGTCCCTGTGTGCTGGAACGAAGGTCTGTGGAGTAACCGAACATCTCTGCCAGCGGTACGAATGCTTTTACAAGCTTTCCTCCGCCGATGTCCTCGAAGCCCTCGATACGGCCGCGGCGGGAGTTGATGTCGCCGATAACGTCGCCCATGTATTCCTCAGGCATCGTTACCTCTACCTTCATGATCGGCTCAAGAAGCACTGCGCCTGCCTTTGCCATAGCATCCTTGAACGCCATGGATCCGGCAATGTGGAATGCCATCTCGGAGGAGTCGACCTCATGGTAGGAACCGTCGAATACATCTGCGCATACGCCCAGTACCGGGAATCCGCCAAGGATACCAGCCTTTGTGGCCTCTTCGATACCCTCGCCGACAGCCGGGATGTATTCCTTCGGAATCGCACCGCCCACAACGGAGGAAGTAAACTTGAAGGTCTCTTCGCCGTTGGGATCCATCGGTGTGAAGTGTACTTTACAGTGACCGTACTGACCACGTCCGCCAGACTGTTTTGCGTACTTGCTGTCCACATCCACAGCCTTTGTGAAGGTCTCTTTGTAAGCAACCTGGGGAGCGCCCACATTGGCCTCTACCTTGAACTCACGAAGAAGACGGTCAACGATGATTTCAAGATGCAGCTCGCCCATACCGGAGATGATGGTCTGGCCAGTCTCTTTGTCGGTATGAACACGGAAGGTAGGATCCTCCTCTGCCAGCTTTACTAAAGCCTCGCCCATCTTGTCCTGACCAGCCTTGGTCTTGGGCTCAATGGCGATGTCGATAACCGGCTCCGGGAACTCCATGGAC
The DNA here is from genome assembly GCF_051602715.1 of Pilosibacter sp. YYHA0881. Taxonomy (GTDB): domain Bacteria; phylum Bacillota; class Clostridia; order Lachnospirales; family Lachnospiraceae; genus Alitiscatomonas; species Alitiscatomonas aceti. The sequence continues at coordinate 2,660,637 of NZ_CP175657.1, read as the reverse complement.
TCCAGGATTACCGGATGCTGCTCATCACAGATGGTATCACCGGTGGAAGTTGTCTTGAATCCAACGGCAGCGGCGATATCACCGGAGTACACCTTATCCAGTTCCTGTCTCTTGTTGGCGTGCATCTGAAGGATACGGCCAACACGCTCTTTTTTGTTCTTTGTTGCATTCAGTACATAGGAACCGGAGTTCATTGTACCGGAATACACACGGAAGAATGCCAGCTTACCAACGAACGGGTCGGTCATGATCTTGAATGCAAGAGCAGAGAACGGCTCGTCGTCGGAGGAGTGACGCACGATCTCGTTGCCATCCATGTCAACGCCTTTGATGGGCGGGATGTCAAGGGGAGACGGCATGAACTCGATCACAGCATCCAGAAGTTTCTGAACGCCCTTGTTTCTGTAAGCAGTACCGCAGCATACAGGGATCGCCTGGCATTCGCAGGTTGCCTTACGGAGAACCTTTTTCAGTTCTTCAACGGACGGCTCCTCGCCATCCAGATACATCATCATCAGATCGTCATCCAGCTCGCAGATCTTCTCAACCAGCTCGGTTCTGTAAAGCTCTGCATCGTCCTTCATATCTTCCGGAATATCAGTTACAGTGATATCATCGCCCTTATCATCGTTGTAGATGTAAGCCTGCATCTCAAACAGGTCGATGATTCCCTTGAACTCGTCTTCCTTACCGATCGGGAGCTGTAAGCAGATGGCGTTCTTTCCGAGACGGGTACGGATCTGGTCTACGCAGCCGTAGAAGTTTGCACCCAGGATATCCATCTTGTTGATGAATGCCATTCTCGGTACGTTGTAGGTATCAGCCTGACGCCATACGTTCTCGGACTGAGGCTCAACACCGCCCTTTGCACAGAAAACGCCGACAGCGCCGTCCAGAACACGCAGGGAACGCTCAACCTCAACAGTAAAGTCTACGTGGCCTGGGGTATCAATGATGTTGATACGGTGCTCCAGAGCGCCTGCCTTGGGCTTCGTCTTTTCCTGAAGAGTCCAGTGGCAGGTGGTAGCGGCTGATGTGATCGTGATACCTCTCTCCTGCTCCTGCTCCATCCAGTCCATGGTAGCTGTGCCTTCGTGAGTATCACCAATTTTATAGTTAATACCAGTGTAATACAGGATACGCTCAGTGGTCGTTGTCTTACCGGCATCGATATGAGCCATAATTCCGATATTTCTGGTTCTCTCCAACGGATATTCTCTTCCAGCCAAGGATTTGTCCTCCTTTTAGAATCTGTAATGAGCAAATGCCTTGTTGGCCTCTGCCATCTTGTGCATTTCCTCTTTCTTCTTTACAGATGCACCGGTGTTGTTTGCTGCATCCATAATTTCGTTTGCGAGTCTTTCGATCTGGGTCTTTTCAGATCTCTTTCTGGAATAGAGAGTGATCCAGCGAAGTCCCAGAGCCTGTCTTCTCTCCGGCTTAACCTCGATCGGTACCTGGTAGGTGGCGCCGCCGATACGTTTTGCCTTAACTTCCAGAACAGGCATGATGTTGTTCATGGCTTCCTCAAAAACCTCTACTGCGTCTTTTCCGGTCTTTGCTGCAACTTCCTCAAAAGCGCCGTAAACGATCTTCTGAGCAACGCCCCTCTTGCCGTCTAACATGATGTTGTTGATCAGCTTTGTAACAACCTTGTTGTTGTACAGGGGATCTGCTAATACGTCTCTTTTCTGGGTATGTCCTTTACGTGGCACGTTACTTCCCTCCTTAATCATACATAATTGATTAGCTCATCGGTACTCACATGTTTCCATAAAATGTGTTCGCGCGCGGGTCTATATCTGTGTCCTGCAACCGACAGGTCCAATATCACCGGCACTAAATTACGGAAATCCGGTTTCCGTATACACTTTACTGCTGTTAGTGGGTCCAAATTTTGGTGGAGTTTCTGGCTGCCGCTCGTTGGGGCGGGAAACCTGAAATTTCTCAGAGTTCCTCTCTCCCTCTCACTGGGGGGGAAACCAAACTTTTTCAAAGTTCCTGGCTGCCCTCACCGGGGCGGGAAACCCAAACTCCGCTTTGCTACGTTTGGGTAGCAGTAATCGCTTTGCGATTACTTCTTGTCTTTCGGTCTCTTTGCGCCGTATTTGGAACGGGCCTGCTTTCTGTTGGCTACGCCGGCAGTATCAAGAGTACCTCTGATGATGTGGTATCTGGTACCCGGAAGGTCCTTTACACGGCCGCCGCGGATCAGAACAACAGAGTGCTCCTGAAGGTTGTGGCCCTCACCCGGGATATAGCTTGTTACTTCGATACCGTTGGAAAGACGAACTCTGGCGATCTTTCTAAGAGCGGAGTTCGGCTTCTTCGGGGTTGCAGTCTTAACAGCTGTACAAACGCCTCTCTTCTGCGGAGCGGAAATGTCTGTTGCTTTCTTCTGAAGGGAGTTATATCCTTTCTGAAGAGCCGGAGCTGTGGACTTCTTTACTGTGGTCTGCCTTCCTTTTCTTACTAACTGGTTAAATGTAGGCATCCTTTTCACCTCCTGTGATATTGTCTGTGGTTGCTGTTTGGTTCAGCTTGATTCTGCGCACCAAAATGGGGCGTACCCCATGCACGCCCCATTATTATATATAGTCTTTTTCCGGCTGTCAAGGAAAAACCTCAAATTTTCCTTGAAAAGTACAGTTTTGGCCTCTATGACACGCCTGGAGCAGTTGTCTCAGATTTTTTCTCCCCTCCGGGACCGTCCATCCCACAGTACGAAAGAAGAAATATGTCTGATAATAAGATTTTTTCAACTTTGTTTGCATTCTTTTACATTACTTTACATGGGATTACAAAAAAATAACACAGAATTTACCGTTGCATGGTATTCGTAATCCAAACGGCTGTGCTATGGTAGGTGCGGTACGATAGGAAAAGCACACAAGGAGGAAAACAGTATGTTGGAGTTAAAAAATATCCAGAAGTCCTTTGATGGGACTCCTGTTCTGAAGGATATTTCCATCCAGGTAAACGATGGAGAGATCATTTCTATCTTAGGACCTTCCGGCTGCGGAAAAACAACGCTGCTCAATCTGATCCTCGGAATTATCAAAGCAGACAGCGGACAGATCCTTTACGACGGTGAGGATTTAACGGAAGTATCCATGGAAAAGCGGGGATTTAACATTGTCTTTCAGGATTATGCCCTTTTCCCCAATCTGAATGTCTACAAAAACATTACCTATGGCTTAAAGAACCGGCCGGATATTTCCAGTAAGGAGGAGGTCGAGGAGCTGATCGATCTTCTTGGACTCCGAGAGCATCTTAATAAGAATATTGAGCAGCTTTCCGGCGGCCAGAAGCAGCGGGTAGCACTGGCACGCACGATGGTCATGAAGCCCCGGATCCTGCTGTTGGATGAGCCGCTTTCTGCTCTGGACGGTGTGATCAAGGAATCCATCAAAGACCGGATCCGGACCATTGCAAGGGAATATAACTTAACGACGATCATTGTAACCCACGACCCGGAAGAGGCGCTCACACTCTCTGACCGGGTGCTGATCATCGAAGGCGGCATGATCTCCCAGTACGCACGTCCAGAGAGCATTATCCACACCCCCAAAAATGATTTTGTACGGAAATTCATTTTAAACCAGCTGGAGATCAAACGCAATAATATTTACGCACTGTTTGGGGACCAGCTCACAGTTCCAGCGGCACAGGCGGTATAGGCGAAGCATGGACACACGAAAAAATATTGAATTAAAAATCATTTTCTGGACCATCGCAGCTGTCTTCTCCCTGTTTTTGGCTCTCCCGCTGCTGGTGCTCCTGGGCAGGTCCTTTGTGGGAGACCAGGGCGTAACCCTGGAATTTTACAGGTCCGTCATCGCTGACCGGAAATTTCTTCCCGCACTGGGGAACAGCTTCCTGGTGGCCGCAGCCGCGGCCCTTGCAGCAACGGTCATTGCCTTTGTGCTGGCCTATATGATCCATTACACAAACGCGCCCCTGTGGCTCAAGCAGGCAGTCCGGGCCGCTGCCATGCTTCCAATGTTCCTTCCGACCATCACATATGGCTTCGCCATCATTTATTCCTTTGGAAAGCAGGGACTGATCACCCGGCTTTTGGGTACCCAGCTTTTTGATCTGTATGGCTTCATGGGACTGATGACCGGGTATGTGATCTATACGGTCCCGGTGGCTTTTCTTCTGATCCATAATACCATGGGCTACATTGACAAGAAGACTCTTGTTGTATCAAAGGTAATGGGCGACGGAACATTTTCAACCTTCTGGATCGCAGTGGTCCGCCCGCTGCTGGGTACACTGGCCGGAGCCTTTATCCAGGCTTTTTTTCTGAGCTTTACTGATTTTGGCATTCCCGCCTCTGTGGGCGGCAGCTATGACGTGGTCGCTGCCATCCTTTATAACAAAATGATCGGCGGCATCCCCGATTTCAGCCGGGGAGCTGTTGTGGCGGTCATCATGCTCATTCCATCCATCGGAAGCATCTGTATCCTCCGCATCCTTGAACGATTCAATATCCGGTATAACCGCATTTCCGATATCGACCTGAAAAAAGATCCAGCCCGGGATATCAGCTGGGGAACCGCCGGTTCGGTCCTGTCCATTCTGATATTGTCCATTTTCGCGGTGATCTTTGTGGTCCCCATGGTAGAAGAATGGCCCTATAAAACCGGCTTTTCCCTAGACCACATCCGGAATGCATTTCTGGATCATGAGCTGCTGGATTCCTATTCCCATTCCATCACCATGGCAGCCTGCACCGCCTTGTTCGGAACGCTGCTGGCGTACGGCGCAGCCCTGATCACAGCCCGGAGCACACTGCCGGACCGTTATAAACGCGCCATTGACAGTATTTCCCTGGTCACAAACGCGATCCCCGGCATGGTACTGGGCGTTGCCTATATGTTTCTGTTTCCGGGAACTCCGCTTCAGAACACGCTGACCCTTATGGTGCTGTGCAACATTGTCCATTATTTTTCCACCCCATACCTGATGATGAAAAATTCCCTTTCTAAAATGAATGCCGGGTGGGAGACAACGGCCATGCTCATGGGGGACAGCTGGCTCAAAACCATCATCCGGGTGGTAACTCCCAATGCCCTTTCCAGTCTTCTGGAGGTATTCAGCTACTATTTCATCAATGCGATGGTCACCATCAGCGCCCTGGTATTTATCGCAGGAGCAAGGACCATGGTCCTGACCACAAAGATCAAACAGCTGCAGTATATCAATAAGTTTAATGAAGTATTTGTATTATCCCTGCTGATCCTGATCACCAATCTGATCGCGAAGGCCCTGTTCTCGCTGCTCGCGAAAAAATTGGCAGAAAAGAAGAAATAAATAAAATAGGAGAGACACAGAAATGAAAATGAGAAAATCTTTAGCCTGCTGCCTGACGGTAGCCGCGGCAGTATCCCTTCTGGCCGGATGCAGTTCCGCAGGAGGAAGCGCATCCGGAAGCGATGAACAGGTCGTTATTTACTCCAACGCCGATGATGAAGCGCTTACGGCCATCAAAAACGCCCTGGACTCCAATGGTTATGAAGGAAAATACATCGTACAGGGCTTCGGCACCTCTGAGCTCGGCGGAAAACTGCTGGCAGAGGGGAAAAACCTGGAAGCGGATCTGGTCACCATGAGCACCTTTTATCTCCAGAGCGCCCAGGATGCCAACAGCATGTTCCTGCCTCTGGATTTTGAAGTGAAGACCCTGGAGGAATTTCCGGATTATTGCGCGCCCATCACCTCCCAGGAAGGCGCTATCCTTTTAAATACGGAGCTGATGGAGCAGGAGGGACTCCCCCGTCCCGCCAGCATCAAGGATCTGGCTTCTCCAGTATATGAAGGCCAGCTGGCTGTTACCGACATCCAATCCTCTTCCACAGCGTGGCTGCTGATCCAGGCTCTGGCTGACGCTTATGGTGAGGACGGGGCAGAGAAGATCCTGGCAGATATCTATAAAAATGCCGGCGATCACATCGAAACCTCCGGCTCTGGCCCACTGAAGCTCTGCCGCGCAGGCGAGGTCGCCATTGGCTTCGGCCTGAGGCATCAGGCTGTCGCAGATAAGGCAGATGGACTTCCCATTGATTTTGTAGATCCTACCGAGGGAAACTTCTCCCTCACCGAATCTGTCGCAGTACTGGACAAAGGTGGCAAAACAAATCCGCTGGCAATGGATATGGCACAGTGCATCATTGAAAACAGCCGCAAGGAGCTTCAGCAGACCTATCCGAACCCTCTCTACAAGGGAGAAAGCTCTGATTCCGCCAATAAATCTGCCTATCCCAAAACTTTTCCGGAGCCTCTGACCTTTGAACTGTTCCAGAAACACCAGCAGCTCTCTGAAGATGCCAAACAGTAGACCATTCAGATCCAGGATCACTTAAGAAAGGAAATAGAACAATGAATCAATACAAATTATTAACCCCCGGTCCCCTTACAACCACAGACTCTGTCAAAAAAGAAATGATGGCAGACCGATGCACCTGGGATGATGATTACAAGGCGGTCACCCAGGACATCCGCCGCAGGCTCTTAAAGCTTGCGGGTGTTTCCGATCAGGAATATACAACCGTATTGATGCAGGGCAGCGGTACCTTTGGCGTGGAAAGTATTTTCTCCAGCGTAATTGGGGATCACGAAAAGGTGCTGATCTGTTCCAACGGTGCCTATGGAGAGCGCATGACCCAGATCTGTGACCGTAACCGTATTTCCTACGTCCACTACCAGCAGGTATACGACAAGGTCCCGGACGCCTCAGAGGTGGCCCGCCGTCTGGAAGAGGATCCGTCCATCACCCATGTGGCAATGGTGCACAGTGAAACCACCAGCGGCATCCTGAACGATATCCAGTCTGTGGGAAAAGCAGTCAAGGCTGCCGGACGCACCTTTATCGTAGATGCCATGTCATCCTTTGGAGGAATGGAGATTCCTGTGGCAGAGTGGGGGATCGATTTCCTTGTTTCCAGCGCCAATAAATGCATCCAGGGGGTTCCTGGTTTTTCCTTCATTATCTGCCGCCGCGACCAGCTGCTGGCCAGTGAAGGCAAGGCGCGTTCTCTCTCCCTGGATCTTCTGGACCAGTGGAAATGTATGGAAAAAGATGGAAAATGGCGTTATACCTCCCCCACCCATGTGGTCCTGGCCTTCGCCCAGGCACTGAAGGAGCTGGATGCCGAGGGTGGGATCCCTGCCCGCTGCAAGCGGTACACAGAAAATAACCGTCTGCTGATCCAGAAAATGAAGGAGCTCGGCTTCACCACCTATATTGACAGCACTCACCAGGGACCGATCATTACCACCTTCTTCTATCCCTCCAATGTCTCCTTTCAGTTTCCGGAGTTTTATCAATACATCAAGGAACGCGGCTACGCGATCTATCCCGGAAAGCTGACTGACCTGGATACCTTCCGTATTGGTAATATCGGAGAGATCTATCAGGAAGATATCGAGAAGCTGGTCCAGATCATTGGATCGTTTCTTGCGGAGAAAAGGGGGGAGTAACAAATGATCGAAGCAGTTATTTTTGACTGGGCAGGAACAACGGTAGATTACGGCTGCTTTGCACCTGTACAGGCTTTTATGGAGGCTTTTGGACATTTCGGCATCGAGGTGACCATGGAAGAGACCCGCAGGCCCATGGGAATGCTTAAGATCGACCACATCCGTGCCATGCTCAAAATGGACCGGATCGCAAAATTATGGGAAGAAACACACAGGCGCGCCTGGACTGATGAGGATGTACATGCGATTTATGAACAGTTTGAGCCAAAGCTGCTTTCCATTCTGGACCGCTGCTCCTCTCCGAAGCCCTTTGTCCTGGATGCTGTGGCTGAATTGCGCCGGATGGGGCTGAAGATCGGCTCCACCACTGGGTACACCGATAAAATGATGGAGATCGTGGTACCCGAGGCCGCAAAACAGGGATATTGCCCGGACTGCTGGTTCAGTCCGGACAGTACCGGAGGAGCAGGCCGTCCCTATCCCTATATGATCTTCCGGAACATGGAACAGCTGCGGCTTTCTTCTGTCAAAGCCATCGTAAAGGCCGGAGATACGGTATCTGACATTAAAGAAGGAGTCAATGCCGGAGCCTGGTCTGTCGGAATTATCGAAGGCAGCTCTGAACTGGGATTCAGTGAAAAGGAATGGGAACGTCTTTCTGCCAGTGAAAAAACAGCCGCTGCAAAGAGAGCCGAGGCTTCCTTCCGGAATGCAGGCGCACATTTTGTCATCCAGAATATGGCAGAACTCCCCGGGCTAGTCCGCATGCTGGGGGCTGAAGCCCACATATAAAGATTTCGTCCATATACAGAAGCTGGGGCAGTATTCCTTGGAATACTGCCCCAGTTTCTTATAGTCCGGTCCAGCCAATGGCCTGAAGGATCGTCAGAGTGGCAAAGGACATCGCGATCTGGCATCCCAGAAGAGGCATCAGCCATTTGGCGTATCTGGCCCAGTCCACCTTTGCAATGGCCAGGGCTCCCATGAGGGTCCCTGCTGTGGGATACAGGCAGTTGGAGAAGCCGTCTCCAAACTGGAAGGCCTGGACCGCAACCTGTCTTGTGATGCCGACCAGGTCCGCGATGGGAACCATTAAGGGCATTACCGCTGCCGCCTGGCCAGATCCGGAGGGGATCAGGAAGTTGATCAGAAGATTGGCAATGAACATGAAGTTCGCACCCATTACAGATCCCATGCTGGAGATCGGAATGGAAAGCCAGTTGACGATGGTATTCAGGATCTGGCCCTGGGACAGGATCACACCGATGCCATTGGCAAATCCAACAATAAACGCCGCATTGGTCATTTTGGCGCAGCCATTGATAAATTCCTTCGTGGTCCCGTTGACGCCCATTCCGTTGAGCAGACCACAGCCTACGGCCAGGACAAAGAAGGTTGCCGCCATCTGGTCATAGCTCCAGGAAAATTTAATGGAGCCGATCACGATCACCGCGATGGCTGCCACCAGCCCCAGAAGGCTGACCATATGCTTCCAGGACATGGAAGCGTGGATCGTTTCCGTAGTTTCACCTTTTGCTCCCATAAAATCAGCCACGGACATGCCTTCCTCATAGTTCAGGCTCTTCATGGGATCCTTCCGGATCGTTTTCATATAACGCACCGTGAAGAAATAGCAGATGGCAAAATTAATGATATTCAGCAGGACGCGGACCTCAAATCCAGAAAAGATGGGAAGCTCCGCAATGGGATGCGCCACACCGATGGTAGTTGCATTGGCCCATCCTACATTAAAGCCGGAGTAAGCGCCCATGTAAACAAACAGGAAGCCAGTAAACGCGTCGTATCCAAGGCTGGTTGCGAGAATGATCCCAATGGGGACCAGAGCGACAACCGGATTGGCAAACACACCTGCTGCGCCGCCCACAGACATAAACGCCATGATCAGAAGAGCCAGGACATGGGCGTTGAGCTTCTTATTGGAAGCCAGCCGTCCAAAGGCCGCGTTGATGGATCCACTTTTTTCAAGTACCGCAACGGCGCCTCCGCAGAACATGATCATGAAGATCAGCTTGGCTGACTTGTAAAAGCCTGCCATAACTGCCATGAGAACGCCCCAGGGACCCACCGGCGTGCTGTCGATCACATGATACGTCCCGGCAATGACCTTATTTAGGTTCCCCACCTTTTCTGTTTCATAGGCGCCGGCAGGGACGATCCAGGTCAGGACCGCGCATACGATCATAAGCATGAATAACAGAGCACATGTGGTCGGGATCTGAAATTTTTTCTTTTTTTCCATAGTAAGCTCCTTTGTTATTTTAAAAAGTCTTTTGTATACTGGACGAGAACGGCTGTCCCGGCCGCAATGCAGCTGTCGTCAAAAATATTTTTTGAGTTGTGCAGCCCATGACGTGTATTGGGATCCACATCGTTTCCAGACCCCAGCCGGAACTGGGCGCCAGGAGCCAGAAGCGGGAACAGGAAGGAAAAATCCTCTGATCCCAGAGACGGATTCTGAACTGTGATCACATGGTCCGCTCCAATGGTCTTCTCTGCGGCAGTCCGCAGTCCTTCGATCACATTCCTGTCATTTACCAGCGGCGGCATTCCCTTTTCCCACCGGATTTCTGCGCTTCCTCTCATAGCCTCCGCACAGGAAATACAGATCCGGTCAATGGCCGCCTGCATTTTCTCCCTGCTCTCTGCGTTCAGGCTCCGCAGGGTCCCGCTCATTTCCACAAAGTCCGGGATCACATTGGGTGCTTTTCCTCCGTGAATGCTGCCTATGGTCATAACCGCCGGATAGACCGGATGGTTCTCACGGGACACGACGGTCTGAAGCTGGGCCATTATGTAGCCGCTGATGGCGATGGGATCGATGCAGTTTTCCGGATGGGCTCCGTGGCCTCCCTTGCCGCTTACCTTAATATAGAAGGTATCGCAGGAGGCGTTGGCCGGTCCCTCCTTGAGTCCAATGGAGCCAGCCGGGTATTCCGGGGACACATGAAGCCCCACCAGCACATCCGGCTTCACCGGCTCATAAAATTTACAGTCCAGAAGCTGCCTGGCCCCAGTGCCGCGCTCCTCCGCCGGCTGGAATAGGAACAGTACATTTCCGCTCAGCTGATCCCGGAGCTCCGAAAGGACCCTGGCACAAAACAGGAGGACTGTGGTATGGATATCGTGTCCGCAGGAATGGCAGACGCCGTCCACAGAGGAGGCATACGGAAGACCCGTTTTTTCAGACATGGGCAGGGCGTCTATGTCCTCCCGGATCGCAACGGTTTTCCCTGGTCTTCCTCCCTTCAGGAAACCGACCACGCCGGTCTTCAGGCCGATCTCCATGATCTCGATCCCGTATTCCTCCAGCTTTTCCCGGATCAAGGCTGTCGTCCGGTTCTCTTCGTTGCTCAGCTCCGGATTTGCATGGATATGTCTTCGGATTCCGATCATATCCGCCTCGTGCTGTTTTATAAGTTCCATTACATCAGCCATATTTTCCTCCTTTTTCCATATAAATTTATAATTATGAAAATATTATAATTTTTTATGAAGTTTTTGTAAAATACCTTTTTATCCATACGGTATACATAAAACACTATATCTATCCATTGCAGACATTCTATATTCTATGATACAATATCCCAAAATAAATATACCTTACCGAATCCCCATAAGGAGGAATCCTATGATCCCCGATGAACGCACCTGCCAGTATTTCATAACAATTGCCCGGGAAAAAAATATTTCCCGGGCCGCACGATCTCTTTATATTTCCCAGCCGTCCTTAAGCCGTTTTCTCACCGGACTGGAAAAAGAACTGGGTACTCCGCTTTTTATACGAAATAACGGGATCCTGTCCCCTACGCCGGCAGGAGAACTGTTTTTCCAGTATATTGCCAGCTTAAAGGGATTGGAATCCCGCTTTTCAAATGATCTTTCCTCTCTTTTGCTTCCCCAGAAACAGACTCTGAGGATCGGAGCAGGCTCCATCACCAGTCCCTTTCTGGCTGAGAAGGTTTTCCCCATACTCCACAGGGAATACCCCGATGTGGAGCTGTCCCTGACCGAGGATATCCATATCCATCTTCTGTCCCGAATGGAAAAGGGCGAGCTGGACCTGTCCGTGCTGGTCGCTTCCGGAGCAGATGTGGCTTCCAACCGCTTTGTCAAAGTCCTTGCCCGTGCCCCACGGCTTTTCATGATTTCCCGATCCCATCCCCTGGCCAGCCTTGTCGCGCGCCCGGAAAAAAATTCCGTCGAAAATCCCCAGAAATTTTCTCTTCATCATCTGGAAAACCAGACCCTGGTCTCCGGTATTCCCGGTCAGAAAATATGTGAGGATATCAGCCAGATCATCACGAAATACAGGCTTAACAACCTTTCGCTGGTTCCTGTTCAAAACCGCAAAACAAATATCGCCATGGCCGAATGCGGTCTTGCCATTGCTTTTCTCCCTGCTATTTATGTAACAAAACCGGAAAATCATCCTGAGCTGCTCTATCTCTATTCCGATGACCCTCTCGCCCAATGGTGCATGACCGTGCGTCATAAAAACAGCCGCCTGACTCCCATTGAACGCCGCTTCATCGACCTTGCTTCCGCTGTCTTTTCAGGAAAGGAGCCGGTATGACTCCGGCGCCCTTTCTAGTCTGACTTTTCCTGGCCTACACAGAACATATCCGCTGTCACATCTGCCAGCAGCTTCCCGTTCTCATCAGTCACCTCGCCCCGGACGATGGTGATGACCCGGCCCCGGCGCACCAGGATCCCCCGGGCTGTCACCCTCCCCTGGGACACGTTGCCGATAAAGTTCACATGGGCGCTCTGGGTCACATATTTTCTCCCGTCCGCCCGGGCAGTCAGCCCCGTTACCACATCCGCCAGGGAGTAGAGCAGCCCTCCGTGGATCATGCCCATGATGTTGAGCCCGTCCGGATGGACCTCCATGGAGATCTCGCTGCACTCGGTGGAGATTCTTTCGATCTTCATATGGTTATGGCGCATGAATGGATTATTTGCCAGGTATTCGTCTGCATTGATACAATTCTTTTCTTCTGCCATGTGGTTTCCTTTCTGTCTCCGGCTCCAGGCCGGGTATTTTAACCCTAACATCTTACCATAAGTATCTGCCGTTTACAAACCTTTCATTCCTCGGCTGGGTCAGGAGCTGCCCGTTTTCCAGGGCTGCCTCCCGGCATCTCCGGGCGAAAGCCCGTTCCATTTCATAATAATACTGTTCCCTGGGGCCAAACTCCTCTCCATTTTTCCTCATGGACTCCAGGATCCTCAGATTCCGCTCCGGGTCCCGGATCCTCATTTTCCGGTGTTCGATCCAGATGTCTTCCTTCCATATAATACCAAAGGGCTTCACTGTTTCGTGGACCCGGCCCTTCCATACGGCCCCAGTCCCTCTGCGGATCAGCCGCTCCCGGTAAAAGGCTGCGGCCAGGGAACCGTCCCGGCGGAACGCTGCCGCATACTTCATCATCACCACATCCGGAAGACAGTCTGCCCGGCCCAGCCGCTCCTTCAGATCCAGCAGCTTCCTCCGCTGGTCCGGCCGCACCACATCGTCGGCATCCATCCAGAACAGATACGTCCCCCGGCCCTGGGAAAATGAGAAATTCCTGGCGGCGGCAAAGTCGTCCCGCCACGGAAAATCAAAGACCCTGGCTCCGCGCTCCATGGCGGCCGCCTTCGTTCCGTCTGTGGATCCGGTATCCGCCACAAGGATCTCATCCGGGAACCCGGCCACACTGTCCAGACACCGCCCCAGCACCTCCTCTTCATTTTTTACGATCATGCAAAGACTCACGGAGACCACAGCCACGCCCCGCTTTCACACGGTTTTACTGCCAGTATATGTCCCGTGCGAAAACAGTTGAATGTTTCCCAAAAAAGACTTACAATAAAACCATGAAAACGACGCCGGAGCCAGAAAGCTCCGGTCCACAAGGAGGAACCTGATATGAAACTCGTGATCATCGAGCCCCTGGGCGTTAACGATGAAAAGCTGCTGTCCATGGCAAAGGACATGCTGCCTGCAGACCTGGAGATCGTATATTACAATACCCGCGTCACCGATACGGAGACCCTCATTGAACGGGGCCGTGATGCGGACATCATCGCCGTGTCCAACCTTCCCATGAACGCCGACGTGATCAATGGCTGTAAAAACTTAAAGATGCTGTCTGTGGCCTTCACCGGCGTGGACCATATCGCCATGGACGCATGTAAGGCCAACGGCGTTCTGGTCAGCAACTGCGCGGGCTACTCCACCGCCGCCGTGGCCGACCTGGTATTTGGCATGATCATTGCCCTGTACCGGAACATGATCCCCTGCAACGACGTGGTGCGGAAGGAAGGCACCAAGGACGGACTGGTGGGCTTTGAGCTGGAGGGCAAAAAATTCGGTGTCATCGGTACCGGAGCCATCGGCCTCCGCACTGCCGCCATCGCAAACGCCTTCGGCTGCCAGGTCCTGGCGTACAGCCGCACGAAAAAGGATATCCCCGGGATCACCTATGTGGATATGGATACGCTCCTCTCTTCCTGTGATATCGTTTCCCTCCACACTCCTTTAAATTCCGATACCAGAGGACTCATTGGAAAAGAGGAGCTGGCAAAAATGAAACCGTCGGCCATCCTCATCAACACCTCCCGCGGTCCTGTGGTGGACAGCGCCGCCCTGGCAGACGCCTTAAATAATGGCCGCCTGGCCGGAGCCGGGATCGATGTATTTGAGGCTGAGCCTCCCATCGCCAAGGACCATCCCCTCCTCACAGCAAAAAATGTCATCGCCACTCCCCATGTGGCCTTCGCCACAAAGGAGGCTCTGGAAAAACGTGCCGTTATCGTTTTTGACAATGTGGACAAGTGGTTAAAGGGCACGCCCCAGAACGTGATGTAGGCCTGCTTTTCCACAGAGAGCGTCTGCTGTCAGCCGTTTTTCCCCATTCCAGAAAAAAATTCCCGGAAGCGTGTAAAACGCCGCCGGGAATTTTTATTTTCTTTTTTAAATCTTATACCAGAGCGCTGCCCAGGTCCTCGTAGCCCTCTGTGGACGGAAGCTCAAATTTCACTTCCTGTCCCGGATTATTGATGTTCATATGCATTTCCATCACATACGAAACGGTTTCAGACTCCCCAGTCTCGCTGTCGGTCATGACCATATCCATATCCAGGCTCATATCCTCTTTGACATAATAGCCGTTCTCATCCACAATGGCCTTGCCGGATGCGCTGCGGATATTGTAGGAAACCGTATATCCGTTGTAAAGGGTATCCATATCTCCAACGATGCCGTTTAAAAAGGAGTTCATATTGTCCGTATTGATGCCGTATGTAAGGACTGTATTTCCATCCTCAGTGGTCATGGCCATATCATTCATCATAGCCAGATCCATATCCACGCTCTCCAGATTGCTGGCAACCTGGTCCAGGGCCTCGTCCAGGGGCATTTCCTGTTTCATCTTCATGCCCATCATGTCCATATAGTACATATTGTCTGTATAGAACATCTGGAACGGGATATCGCTTCCCAACATGGTCATGCTTCCGTCAGCCACGAACTCCAGGTTTCCGGTCTGGGCTCCGCGGACCTTCATGTTCATATCCATGTTGGTGTCAATGGAAACGCCTTCCATGGTCATGGACATCTTCATATCTGCCTGGGCATCCATGCTGTCTAAGGTATTTGTCTTTTCCTGGGCCGCCAGATACGCCTCCAGAGCCGCCGGGTCATTGGACGCGTCGGGCTTCACTTCCTCAGCCGGCTGGATCTCTGCCGCCGGGACCTCCACCTTCTTTTCCTGGACCACTCCGTCTACGACCCAGGCGCCCTGGTCATTGACCTCATAACCGCCGGCCTTGGCCGTCAGATTATAAAGGGAAACCTGTGCATAGCCGTCGTTATCAAAAATATAACACTCTGCAATGCCGTCCTGGTTTCCGTCCAGCCAGTACCATCCGTTCCTGCAGTAGGAGCCGTCGTCATTCTCGTACCGCCAGCCGTTCATATCCTGGCTCCACTGGCCTGCAAATGCGGTAAAGGAAACGGCCAGGGTGGCTGGAACGACTGTCAACAGAAGCTTTTTCCAATTTTTCATAGCTTATTTCCTTCCTTATTATATGAATACTATTCCATTACAGGCTGTACCTGAACTTCTCCATTCTCAACCCAGGCACCATCCATATTTACATCATAACCGGCAGCCTTACTGGTCAGGTTATAAAGGGAAACGAGAGCATAACCATCGTTATCGAAGCAATAGCACTCTGCCTCGCCGTCCCCATTTCCATCCAGCCAGAACCAGCCGTTCTTGCAGTAGGAGCCGTCCTCGTTCTCATACCACCAGCCGTTCATATCCTGATGCCACTGGCCTGCAAACGCAGTAAAGGAAAACATCATAGCCGCCGGAACCACTGCCAATAAGATCTTCTTCCAATTTCTCATATCGTCGTCCTCCTGAAAAATAATATATTGTAATATGTGACGATATTATATCAATTTTTATGGCAATATTCAAGTTTTTTTCATGATTTTTCCGTATGTCTTTGTGCACATTCCACTATTTTATTGTCAGATATACGACTGTTCCACCTGGATCACCGCATAATAGTTCTCCCAGGTCTCCTGAACGATCTTCTCGATCTCCTCCTTCACCTGGGCATGGGTCCTGTGGAAGCCATAGGGAACCACTGCATCAAAGACCAGATTCGTATGAGTCGGCCCCTGTACCATCCGCAGATCATGGATGGTCACTCCCTCCAGCCGCTCCGCGATCTTCAAAGCCAGAATTCTGCGGATCTCTGCCACCTTCTCATTATTCACTTCAATGGGATCCATATGGATCACCGCCTCGCAGCCCAGCTTCTGGTTCAGCTCCTTCTCGATCCGGTCGATGACGTCGTGGATCTCAAAAATGTCGCTGTTTCCCGGAACCTCGCCGTGAAGAGAGATCATCCGTCTTCCGGGGCCATAGTCATGGACCACCAGATCGTGGATCCCGATGATCTCCTCATGGGCCAGGACCAGCTTCTTGATCTCCTCCACGAACTCCGGAGACGGCGGCTGTCCCAGAAGCGGATTTAACGTATCCCGGGCGGCGCTGTAACCGGCATAGAGTACGAAGCAGGCCACGATGCAGCCGCACCAGCCGTCGATGTTGTAGCCGGTAAAGTGGGCAACCATCATAGAGAACAGCACTGCCAGGGTCGCCACCGAGTCGCTTAAGCTGTCCATGGCCGTGGCCTTCATGGCCTCTGAATCGATCCTGGTCCCGATCTTCCTGTTATAATAGCTCATATAAAGCTTCACACAGATGGATACGCAGAGGATCAGCACCGGAAGGACTCCGGCCTCCACCGGCTCCGGCGTACGGATCTTCTCAATGGACGTTTTTAAAAGCTCGAAGCCCATGAGCATGATGACCATGGAAACGCCAAAGCCGGATATGTACTCAAACCGCCCGTGGCCAAAGGGATGGTCCGCATCGGGCTTCATGCCGGAAAACCGGAAGCCCACCAGAGTAATAAACGAAGAACCTGCGTCCGACAGGTTGTTGAAGGCGTCGGCGGTGATGGCAATGGAGCCGCTTAAAACGCCTGCCAGGTATTTCCCCATAAAAAGCAGCACATTCAGGCCGATCCCCACAATGCTGCACAGCATCCCATAGGCCCGGCGGACTCCCTGGTCCTCTGCCTGGTCATGGTTCTTAATAAAAATTCTGGACAATAACGTGATCATATGGTTTTCTCTTCCTAACTCTCCAAAATGTGAAACAGCGAGGGAGCCTTCTGCTCCCCCGCCGCAATTCATTTTCTTTATTTTATTCCTCGGTGTCCACAACCTCTTCGGGCTCGGAGCTCTCCATATCATCGAAGTTCTCCTCAGCCTCCTGGGTATCATCTTCATTTAAGATGATCTCCTCCGCTTCCTCAATAGGAGCGTCTTCCTCGGGCTGGAGCTGGGCCATGGCCTCAGCCTGCTGGGCCTCGAATTCTGCGTCTGTTCCCAGGTGGATGTCACGGTAGCGCTTCATTCCCGTACCTGCCGGGATCAGCTTACCGATGATCACGTTCTCCTTCAGACCGATCAGATGGTCCACCTTGCCGTTGATGGCAGCCTCTGTGAGGACCTTGGTGGTCTCCTGGAAGGAAGCCGCAGATAAGAAGGAATCCGTAGCCAGGGATGCCTTTGTGATACCCAGCATCACCTGCTTACCTTCTGCCGGTTTCTTTCCTTCAGCGATGAGCTTCTCGTTCATCTCGTTGAAGTCCAGAACGTCCATGGAGGTTCCCGGAAGCACCTCAGAGTCTCCGCTCTCTTCCACGCGGATCTTCTTTAACATCTGGCGGACGATCATCTCAACGTGCTTGTCGTTGATCTCTACGCCCTGTAAACGGTATACACGCTGTACCTCGCGGATCATATAATCCTGTACGGCACGGACGCCCTTTACCTTCAGAAGATCGTGGGGGTTGATGGAACCCTCGGTGAGTACGTCGCCGGCCTCCAGTACCTGTCCGTCCAGCACCTTGATCCTGGATCCATAGGGGATCAGGTAGGTCTTGGAGTTTCCGGTCTCTGTATCCGTAACGATGATCTCGCGCTTCTTCTTTGTATCCTTAATGGTGACCACACCGCCGAACTCAGCGATGATGGCAAGTCCCTTGGGCCGTCTTGCCTCAAACAGCTCCTCGACACGGGGAAGACCCTGTGTGATATCGCCGCCGGCAACGCCGCCTGTATGGAAGGTACGCATGGTCAGCTGGGTACCCGGCTCACCGATGGACTGGGCCGCGATGATCCCGACTGCCTCGCCCACCTGTACCGGCTGGCCGGTGGCCATATTGGCGCCGTAGCATTTTGCGCAGACACCGATGTGACACTTACAGGTCAGTACAGTACGGATCTTAACGGTCTTTCTTCCTAACTTATCCAGGACCTTCATAACGGCAGCCGCACGCTTGGGCGTACACATATGGTTGGCCTTTACGACTACCTCTCCTGTATCCGGATCCACGATATCCTCGGCGATGTATCTGCCGGTGAGACGCTCCTCCAGGCTCTCGATGGTCTCCTTGCCGTCGGCAAAGGCCTCGATCTCCATGTAGGGGATCTCTCCCTTTCCTTCACAGCAGTCTGTCTCACGGATGATCAGATCCTGGGATACGTCTACCAGACGTCTGGTCAGATAACCAGAGTCGGCGGTACGCAGAGCCGTATCGGACAGACCCTTACGGGCTCCATGGGCAGAGATGAAGTACTCCAGTACGTCCAGACCTTCACGGAAGTTGGACTTAATGGGAAGCTCGATGGTGTGACCGGTAGTATCGGCCATAAGGCCTCGCATTCCAGCCAGCTGCTTGATCTGCTTATCAGAACCTCGGGCTCCGGAGTCAGCCATCATGAAGATGTTGTTGTACTTATCCAGGCCAGTCAGCAGATCGTGGGTCAGCTGATCGTCCGTCTCCTTCCAGGTATCGATCACCTCTTTATAACGCTCCTCCTCGGTGATAAGACCGCGGCGGAAGTTCTTGGCGATCCGGTCCACAGTGGCCTCTGCATCCGCTAAAAGCTGTTTCTTGGAGGCCGGAACGGTCATATCGGAAATGGATACGGTCATGGCCGCTCTTGTGGAATATTTATAACCAATGGCCTTGATGTCATCCAGGGTAATGGCAGTCTGCATTGCCCCGTGAGTGTTGATGACCTTCTCAAGGATCTGTTTTAACTGTTTCTTCTTTACAAGGAAGTCGATCTCCGGCTTTAACTCGTTGCCCGGGATGGTCCGGTCCACAAAGCCCAGGTCCTGGGGGATGATCTCGTTAAAGAGGATACGGCCCACGGTGGTCTCCACGATGCCGGTCATCTCGGTGCCGTCAGCCATGGTCCTGGATACGCGCACCTTGATCCTTGCATGAAGGGTCACAACGCCGTTTTCATAGGCCAGGATCGCTTCATTTTTGCTCTTAAAGTATTTTCCTTCTCCCGGAGCTCCCGGTCTTTCCTGGGTCAGGTAATAGATACCCAGAACCATATCCTGGGACGGAACGGCCACGGGGCCGCCGTCGGACGGCTTTAACAGGTTGTTGGGAGAAAGCAGAAGGAATCTGCACTCCGCCTGGGCTTCCATGGAAAGGGGAAGGTGTACGGCCATCTGGTCACCGTCGAAGTCGGCGTTGAAGGCTGTACATACCAGGGGATGGAGCTTGATGGCCTTACCTTCGACCAGAATGGGCTCGAAGGCCTGGATACCAAGTCTGTGGAGTGTAGGAGCACGGTTTAACATAACGGGATGCTCTTTAATTACATCCTCCAGTACGTCCCACACCTCTGTCTGGAGGCGTTCCACCATCTTTTTGGCGTTTTTGATGTTATGGGCAGTTCCGTTGGCAACCAGTTCCTTCATAACAAAGGGCTTGAAGAGCTCGATGGCCATCTCCTTGGGGAGACCGCACTGGTAGATCTTGAGCTCCGGTCCAACAACGATAACGGAACGGCCGGAATAGTCCACTCGCTTACCCAGAAGGTTCTGACGGAAGCGGCCCTGTTTACCCTTTAACATATCGGAAAGGGATTTTAAGGCACGGTTTCCGGGACCTGTTACAGGTCTTCCCCGTCTGCCGTTGTCGATCAGGGCGTCCACAGCCTCCTGGAGCATACGCTTCTCATTGCGGACGATGATGTCCGGAGCGCCCAATTCCAGAAGTCTTGCCAGACGGTTGTTGCGGTTGATGATCCTTCTGTATAAGTCGTTTAAGTCCGATGTGGCGAAACGGCCGCCGTCCAGCTGTACCATGGGACGGATATCCGGCGGGATCACCGGGATCACGTTCATGATCATCCATTCCGGCTTGTTTCCGGACTGGCGGAAGGCGTCCACCACCTCCAGGCGCTTAATGATACGGGCACGCTTCTGTCCGGAGGACTCCTGAAGAGCCTTTCTTAACTCCTCAGAATCCTTCTCCAGGTCAATAGACCTCAAAAGCTCCTGGATGGCCTCGGCACCCATTCCTACACGGAAGGTGCCGTAGCCATATTTGTCAACTGCGTCGCGGTACTCCTTCTCAGAAAGCACCTGCTTTAACTGGAGACCGGTATCGCCCGGATCCAGCACGATATAAGAAGCGAAGTACAGTACCTTCTCCAGGACCCTCGGAGAGATGTCCAGGATCAGTCCCATACGGCTCGGGATACCCTTGAAATACCAGATGTGGGAAACCGGAGCGGCCAGAGCGATATGGCCGATACGCTCACGGCGCACACTGGACTTGGTAACCTCAACGCCGCATCGGTCGCAGATAACGCCCTTATATCTGATCTTCTTGTATTTACCACAATGACACTCCCAGTCCTTGCTGGGCCCGAAGATTCTTTCACAGTACAGGCCGTCCTTTTCCGGCTTTAAGGTCCTGTAATTGATGGTCTCCGGCTTTTTTACCTCGCCGTGGGACCATTCCAGGATCTTTTCCGGAGAAGCAAGTCCGATACGGATCGCGTCAAATGTCATCGGCTGATAAGTTTCATTTGTCTCAGGCATGAACGGTACTCCCTTCTATTAATTATCTTTTTCAGAATAGTCGTCATCGATGTAGCCGTCCTCTTCCTCCGGCCCGTCGATATAGTCGTCATCCTCAGAATCCACCAGCTCTCCGTCCTTGAACTCCTGCTTCTGGAAGCCGTAGCTGCCGAAGGATTCCTCTTTCTCGTCGTAACGTCTGTCGCCTTCGATGATGGAGCGCAGATCCAGGTCGGTGTCTGCGTAATCGATGTTCTCGGACATCTCCACTTCCTCGCCGTTGTCTTTCAGGACTCTCACGTCCAGACCCAGGGACTGGAGTTCCTTTAAGAGTACCTTGAAGGACTCGGGGATACCCGGCTCCGGAATGTTCTCGCCCTTGATGATGGCCTCGTAGGTCTTCACACGGCCCACAACGTCATCGGACTTCACGGTCAGGATCTCCTGGAGCGTATAGGATGCACCGTATGCCTCCAGGGCCCATACCTCCATCTCACCGAAACGCTGTCCGCCGAACTGGGCCTTACCGCCGAGAGGCTGCTGGGTAACCAGTGCATATGGACCAGTAGAACGTGCATGGATCTTATCGTCTACCAGATGGTGGAGCTTTAAGTAATGCATGTGTCCGATGGTGGTGGGGCTGTCAAAGGGTTCTCCGGTACGGCCGTCGCGCAGCTGCACCTTACCGGTACGGCTGATGGGCACGCCCTTCCAGAGACCGCGGTGCTCTAAGTGGGTTCCCAGATATTCCATGACCTCCGGCTTGATCAGATCTGCATATTTCTCATGGAATGCATCCCATTCCATATTTACATAATCGTTGGCCAGCTCCAGGGTGTCCTGGATATCATCCTCGTTGGCTCCGTCGAAGACCGGCGTGGACACATTGAAGCCCAGGGCCTTGGCAGCCAGGCTTAAGTGGATCTCCAGCACCTGTCCGATGTTCATACGGGACGGCACGCCCAGGGGGTTCAATACGATATCCAGCGGACGGCCGTTGGGTAAGAACGGCATATCCTCAACCGGGAGCACACGGGAAACAACACCCTTGTTTCCGTGACGGCCGGCCATCTTATCGCCCACGGAGATCTTTCTCTTCTGGGCAATGTAGATCCTTACGGACTGGTTCACGCCGGGAGCCAGCTCGTCGCCGTTCTCTCTTGTGAATACCTTGGCGTCCACGATGATGCCGTAAGCGCCGTGGGGCACCTTAAGGGAGGTGTCGCGGACCTCTCTTGCCTTCTCGCCGAAGATGGCGCGGAGGAGCTTTTCTTCTGCGGTCAGCTCAGTCTCTCCCTTGGGAGTTACCTTACCTACCAGGATATCGCCGGCACGGACCTCTGCGCCGATGCGGATGATGCCGCGCTCGTCCAGATCCTTTAAGGCATCGTCGCCAACGCCGGGAACGTCTCTGGTGATCTCTTCCGGTCCTAACTTGGTGTCTCTGGCCTCTGCCTCATACTCCTCGATATGGACGGAGGTATATACGTCGTTCTGGACCAGCTTCTCACTTAACAGTACGGCGTCCTCGTAGTTGTAGCCCTCCCAGGTCATGAAGCCGATCAGCGGGTTCTTTCCAAGGGCGATCTCACCGTTCTTTGTGGACGGGCCGTCTGCGATCACCTCACCCTTTTCCACATGGTCTCCCTTGTAAACGATGGGCTTCTGGTTGTAGCAGTTGGACTGGTTGCTTCTTGCAAATTTGGTCAGACGGTACACATCCTTCATACCGTCAGAATCTCTCTTGATGATGATCTCGTTGGAGGCGGAACGCTCGACCACGCCGGCATTCTTTGCAACGACGCAGACGCCGGAGTCAACAGCCGCCTTGGCCTCGATACCAGTTCCCACAACGGGAGCCTCGGTGGAAAGCAGCGGCACAGCCTGACGCTGCATGTTGGAGCCCATCAGCGCACGGTTGGCGTCGTCGTTCTCCAGGAACGGGATCATGGATGTAGCCACGGAGAATACCATCTTCGGGGATACGTCCATTAAATCGATGGAGCGCTTCTGGAAGGAGGATGTCTCCTCACGGAAACGTCCGGAAATATTGTTGTGGACAAAGTGGCCTTCCTCGTCTAAGGGCTCGTTGGCCTGGGCAACCACATAGTTATCCTCTTCATCGGCAGTCAGGTATACCACATCGTCGGTTACGATGGGGTTAGCCGGATCGGATTTATCCAATACCCGGTACGGAGCCTCCACAAAGCCGTACTGGTTCACTCTGGCGTAGCAGGCCAGGGAGTTGATCAGACCGATGTTGGGACCCTCAGGGGTCTCGATGGGACACATACGTCCGTAGTGGGTGTAGTGTACGTCGCGGACCTCGAATCCGGCACGCTCTCTGGACAGACCGCCGGGGCCCAATGCAGAAAGACGTCTCTTGTGGGTCAGCTCAGACAGCGGGTTGTTCTGGTCCATGAACTGGGACAGCTGGGAGCTTCCGAAGAACTCCTTCACCGCAGCCGTCACCGGCTTGATGTTGATCAGAGACTGGGGAGTGATACCCTCCATATCCTGTGTGGTCATACGTTCTCTTACCACACGCTCCATTCTGGAAAGGCCGATGCGGTACTGGTTCTGTAAGAGCTCGCCCACGGCACGGATCCTACGGTTTCCAAGGTGGTCGATATCGTCCTTCGTACCAACGCCGAACTCCAGATGCATATTATAGTTAATGGAAGCAATGATGTCTTCCTTTGTGATGTGCTTGGGGATCAGGTCGTGGATGTGGCGGCGGATCTCTGCCTTTAACTCATCCTCTCCCATATCGCCTGCTTTTTCCAGGATATCGGCCAGCACCGGGTAGAATACTAACTCCGTAACGCCGGCCTCTTCCGGATCAAAGCCCACATAGGCAGCCAGATCCACCATCATATTGGAAAGGACCTTCACGTTCCTCTCCTCGGTCTGTACCCATACATAGGGAACAGCCGCATTCTGGATGGCTTCTGCCTGCTCCATGGTCACGGTCTTTCCAGCCTCGGCAAGGATTTCGCCGGTTGTGGTATCCACCACATCCTCTGCCAGGATCTGACCCGTGATACGGTTCTTAAAGTGAAGCTTCTTATTAAATTTATATCTGCCGACCTTTGCCAGATCATATCTTCTGGGGTCGAAGAACATGCTGTTCAGCAGGCTCTCAGCGCTGTCCACGGAAAGCGGCTCGCCGGGACGGATCTTTTTATATAATTCAAGAAGGCCGTCCTGATAGTTATCGGAGGTATCCTTTCCAAAGCTGGCTAACAGCTTGGGCTCTTCTCCGAATAACTCGGTGATCTCTGCATTGGTGCCGTAACCCAGGGCACGGATCAGGACTGTCACCGGGACCTTTCTTGTACGGTCTACGCGGACATAGAACACGTCGTTGGAGTCTGTTTCGTACTCCAGCCATGCGCCGCGGTTGGGGATCACGGTACAGGAATATAATTCCTTTCCGATCTTATCATGATCGATCCCATAATAGATTCCGGGGGAACGTACCAGCTGGCTGACGATAACACGCTCTGCTCCGTTGATGACGAAGGAACCTGTATCGGTCATTAATGGAAGATCACCCATGAAGATCTCGTGTTCATTGATTTCATCTTTATCTTTGTTGCAGAGTCTCACCTTTACTTTTAAAGGTGCTGCGTAAGTGGCATCCCGCTCTTTGCACTCTTCGATCGTGTACTTGATATCATCTTTGCAAAGTGTGAAGTCCACAAACTCCAGACTCAGATGACCAGCAAAGTCCGCGATGGGAGAGATATCCTCGAAGACCTCTTTCAGGCCCTCATCCAGGAACCACTGATAGGAATCTTTCTGGATTTCGATCAGGTTCGGCATCTCAAGAACTTCCTTCTGTCTCGAGTAGCTCATCCTTACGCTTTTACCGGCCGGCACCGGACGTATTCTGCTTTTCTCCATTGACGTTTCACCCCTGTTTTCTTTCTATATCAACTCTATTTTTGGGCATAATGGTACCCTTACGCGCAAGATACCACAATAGTGCACATTTCATATTATCATGCCCGTGTCAACATGTCAAGGAAATTTCCCAACATTTTCAAAGACTTAATTTTATTACTTTATCGGCCCAAATACTTTTGTTTATTATGTATAGTTTTATTGAATATATTATCGGGATTATGGTAGAATTTACAAATAACATTCATTCCCATCCGGGGCTGACAGAAGAAAGGAGAAACGATCTTGAGCCAGATTCACCTTGAAACGCTGGATGCGATCCTTGAAAAGCACCAGTGCGATCCATCCCAGGTCATCGCCATCATGCAGGATATCCAGAAGGAATACCACTACCTTCCGGAATCCGCCCTCTGCTACACTGCCAGAAAGCTGGGCATCAGCGACGCCAAGATCTATGGTGTTGCCACCTTCTACGAAAACTTCTCCCTTGAGCCAAAGGGAAAATATGTAATAAAGGTCTGCGACGGGACTGCCTGCCATGTGCGGAAATCTGTTCCCATCCTGGAGGAGATCCGCAAGCAGCTCAACGTCACCGAAAAGAAACCCACCACCGACGACATGCTGTTCACCGTGGAGACTGTATCCTGTCTGGGAGCCTGCGGCCTGGCTCCCGTCTGTACCGTCAATGATCATGTGTATCCGGCCATGACGCCGGAAAAAGCCAGAGAAATGATCCGTGAGATCCGCAGGAAGGAGGGCCTGGACGCATGAGTGAGATAAAAAGAATCAATACAAGAGCCGAGCTTGAACAGAAGCGGGAACACTTCATCCAGTGCCTGGCCACCCAGGATAAGCAGATCCTGATCTGCGGCGGCACCGGCTGTGTGGCCGGAGGCTCTTTAAAGATCTACGACCGTCTGAAGGAATTAATGGAAGAAAGGGACATTGCCTGTACCGTGCAGCTGGAGGAGGAGCCCCACGACCACAGCATCGGCCTGAAAAAAAGCGGCTGCCACGGTTTCTGCGAAATGGGCCCCCTGCTGAGGATCGAGCCCATGGGATGGCTTTATATTAAGGTAAAGGTGGAGGACTGCGAGGATATCATCGAGCAGAGCATCCTGGGCGACCAGGTGGTGGACCGTCTGGTGTACCGGGATAAGGACGGCACCCCCTACCAGAGGCAGGACGATATCCCCTTTTATAAGCAGCAGACCCGGGTAGCTTTAGAGCACTGCGGCCACATCAACGCCGAATCCATCCGGGAATACATCGCCATGGGCGGTTACAGCGCCGTGGCAAAGGCCCTGTTCGACATGACGCCGGAAGGGATCGTAAAGGAGATCTCTGAGGCCGGTCTCCGTGGACGCGGAGGCGGCGGCTTCCCCACCGGCAGAAAGTGGGAGCAGGTTCTGCGTCAGCCCGGTCCCGAGAAATACGTAGTCTGCAACGGAGATGAGGGCGATCCGGGCGCGTTCATGGACCGCTCCATGATGGAGGGCGATCCTCATCGGGTCCTGGAGGGCATGATCATCGCCGGCATCGCCACCCAGGCTCATCAGGGATATATTTATGTCCGGGCGGAATACCCACTGGCCGTGGAACGTCTGTCCATGGCCATCGACCAGGCCAGACAGCGCGGCCTTCTGGGAACAAACATCCTGGATTCCGGCTTTGATTTCGATATCCATATCAGCCAGGGCGCAGGAGCCTTCGTATGCGGCGAGGGAAGCGCTCTCACCGCATCCATCGAAGGAAACCGCGGCATGCCCAGAGTAAAACCGCCCCGTACCGTGGAGCACGGCCTGTTTGACAGTCCCACGGTCTTAAATAATGTGGAGACCTACTGCAACGTGGCCCCCATCATCCAGAAGGGAGCCGCCTGGTATAAGACCATCGGCCCAGAAAACAACCACGGCACCAAGGCCTTCGCCCTTACCGGAAACGTCAACAATACCGGACTCATCGAGGTTCCCATGGGTACGCCTCTCCGGAAGGTCATCTTCGACATCGGCGGCGGCGTCAAGGACGGGGAATTTAAGGCGGTCCAGATCGGCGGCCCCTCCGGAGGCTGTCTCTGCCTCAGCGCCACCGAGGACCATCTGGATATGCACCTGGACTTTGACTCCTTAAAAAAGGTGGGGGCCATGATCGGCTCCGGCGGCCTGGTGGTCATGAACGACAAGAGCTGTATGGTAGAGGTGGCCCGGTTCTTCATGAACTTCACCCAGAATGAATCCTGCGGCAAATGCGTTCCCTGCCGGGAGGGTACCAAGCGGATGCTGGAGATCTTAACGGATATCACCGAGGGACGGGGCACCCTGGAGCACATTAAGCTTCTGGAGGAGCTTTCCTCCACCATCTCCGAGACAGCCCTCTGCGGCCTGGGAAAATCGGCTCCGTCTCCTGTCAGCAGCACCCTGAAATACTTCCGCGACGAATACCTGGCCCATGTGGTGGACAAAAAGTGTCCGGCCGGCCAGTGCAAGGCCCTGGTGACCCTGCAGATCGATCCGGAGCTCTGCCGCGGCTGCACCAAGTGCGCCAGACTGTGTCCGGTGGGAGCTATTTCCGGTTCTGTGAAGCAGCCCCATGTCATCGACACCCATAAGTGCATCAAGTGCCGCGCATGCCTGGACGGCTGCAGCTTCGGCGCAGTAAAAGAAGTATAAGGAGGGGAGACACATGGCTAAATATATGATCGTAGACGGACTCCGCGCAGAGTTCACAGACGAAAAAAATATCCTTCAGGTGATCCGGAACGTCGGGATCCACATCCCCACCTTCTGCTACTATACGGATCTTTCCATTTACGGCGCCTGCCGTATGTGCGTGGTGGAGGACGACAAGGGAAATATCATCGCCTCCTGCTCCACACCGCCCAAGGATAAAATGGTGATCCGCACCAATACGCCCAAGCTGCACCACCACAGGAAAATGATCCTGGAGCTTCTGCTGGCCTCCCACTGCCGGGACTGCACCATCTGTGAAAAGAACCAGAAATGCCAGCTCCAGGCCCTGGCCCGCCGGTTCGGCCTTTACGATATCCGCTTTAAGAACAACCGGCCCAATTACGAGATCGACGACTCCTCTCCCGCCATTGTCCGGGATATGAACAAATGCATCCTCTGCGGCGACTGCGTCCGCATGTGCAACGAGATCCAGCATGTGGGAGCCATCGACTTCGTCAACCGTGGCTCCAATATGATCGTATCCCCGGCCTTTAACCGGAAGCTTTCGGAAACGGAATGCGTCAACTGCGGCCAGTGTGCAGCTGTCTGTCCCACAGGCGCCATCACCATCAAAAAGTCCAAAGGAAAGGTCTGGAACGCCCTGTTCGATCCCACCAAACGGGTCATCGCCCAGGTGGCCCCGGCCGTCCGGGTGGCCCTCGGCGAGGAGTTCGGCATGGCTCCCGGTGAAAACAGCATTTATAAGATCTACACCGCCCTCCATATGATCGGCTTTGACCTTTGCTTTGATACCAGCGTCAGCGCCGACATGACCATCATCGAGGAAACCAACGAGCTGGCGGAGATCTTAAGCCGGAATGAGGAGCGCAGGTATCCGCTATTCACCTCCTGCTGCCCAGCCTGGGTCAGATATGTGGAAAACAAGCATCCCCAGCTGCTGCCCTACATCTCCACCAGCAAATCTCCCATGGAGATGTTCGGCGCAGTCTTAAAGGAATATTATAAGCCCTCCGACGAGGAATGCGGCCTGGAGACCTTCAACGTGGCCATCATGCCGTGTACGGCAAAGAAGATGGAGGCCGAGCGGGAGGAATTCATCCGGAACGGGAAGCCGGACATCGATGCCGTCCTCACCACCAAGGAGCTGGCCTCC
This sequence comes from Pilosibacter sp. YYHA0881, assembly GCF_051602715.1. Taxonomy (GTDB): domain Bacteria; phylum Bacillota; class Clostridia; order Lachnospirales; family Lachnospiraceae; genus Alitiscatomonas; species Alitiscatomonas aceti. Next base: position 2,631,910 of record NZ_CP175657.1, on the reverse strand, counting down.
ATGATCCGGGAGCTGGGGATCCAGTTTGCAGATCTGGAACCCACGGCCCCCGACACCCCGTTCTCCATCCGCTCCGGCGGCGGCGTGATCTTCGGCACCAGCGGCGGTGTCACAGAGGCGGCCCTCCGCCGTCTGGCAGAGCGCACCAATCCGGCGCTCCAGGAGATCCGCTACTCCGGCGTCCGCGGCCTGGAGGGGATCAAGAAATTCACCATTGAGATCGGCGGCAAGGCCGTCCACACGGCCGTGGTCAGCGGACTGGGCAACGCAGAGAAGCTGATCCAGCTGATCGAAAGCGGAGAAGAACACTTTGACTTTGTGGAGGTCATGGCCTGCCCCACTGGCTGCATCGGCGGCGCGGGACAGCCGGAAAGCTTCCTGGAGGACAAGAAAAAGCGTTCCTCCGGACTCTACACCGCCGACAAGAGCGCCCTGGTGAAGCGCTCCGATGAAAACCCGGTGGTGACCAAGCTGTACGAAGACGGCGTATTAAAGGATCGGGCCAGGGAGCTGCTGCACGTGCATTATAAGGCTCCCGCAGCCAGCCAGTCATAAAGGAATCCCAAGTTATAAAAAGCCCCCCTGGTCATGTTTCCATGACTGGGGGGCTTTCCTTCTATATTCATTGTCCGTTTAATTATTATCTTCCTTCTTCTCTCCCGTTCCGTTTTCGATACAGTAGAGGACCTTGTTGCGTTTCACATAGAATGCCATCATCAGGAAACGGGCAACCTGGTCAGCACCCACGAACATCCACAGGGTCCATAACGGCCACTTAAATACATATGTCGCAAGAGCCGCCATGGGGATACGGATACACCAGGTACCGATCACTGTAATGATCATGGTAGCCTTTGTATTGCCAATACCGCCGTAAATAGTTCCAGTCAGAGTACGCTGTAGGTTCTGGGGGATCAGGATCGCTCCCATGATCATCAGATATACTGCACCGACCTCTTTGAGAGCCGGGTCATTGGTCACGATAGACATGAACCCGTATGGCAGACAGATCATTGCAAGCGTGCAGAGCGCACTTATGGTTCCGTTCATCCAGAGCTGCTGCTTAAAATATTCCCTGAACAGCGGGCCGCTTTTCTGGCTCTTGGCCCGGCCTGCCAGTGTTGTTGCTGCAACGGTGAATCCAATGACTGGAAGCTCTGTGATCTCCTCAGCAGCCGTGGCAAGCTGGAAGCCTGCATATGCGTTGGTGCCATAAGTAAGGAGGAACTTGGTCATGATGATCGCGTAGATCTGCCACATTCCATCTTCCAGACCAACAGGAATGGATTTCAGAAGAGTTTCTTTAATGGATTCCTTATCGGAAATCCCCCATCCCGTCTTTCCTGCCTGTCTGAAATATTCCTTGCGGTTTAAAAGAATAATTCCAACGCCTCCGCCGGCGATCTGGGAAACTGCCGTGGCTATGGCAGCACCGTAGAAATCCCATTTCAGGATGAAAATAAGCAGATATCCTAAGGCAATGTTCACCACATTGATCAGCACCTGGAGGTACATCGGTGTCTTTGTATCGCCCATGGCGTTAAACATCGCGGAGTTCATCTTGGTCATAACCCACAGCGGCAGAGCCAGCAGCGTAATATGCAGATAGCTTTTTGCCGACGCGATCAGCTCCACATCCTCTGTAAAGAATGACAGGATCTGGGATGGGAACAGGAACAGAATCAGTACAAACCCAATGGCAATCCCCAGGGTTACTGTACAGATATTTTTAAAGCCCTGTTTCAATTCTCCATATTTGCCTTCGCCAATAAGATTTACATAGTAAACCATGGAACCGATACGGACTGCGCCCCATACCACGTTCAAGAGACCTGTAATACGGTTTGCAAGACCCTGGGTAGCAACGGCCAGACCCGACAAATGGCCTACAAGAGAGGCAGAAACGATTCCCGCCAGGTATACAAAAATACTCTCAAGAATAATGGGAATGATAAGGGCCAGTATTTCTTTTCTTATGGCTTTTTTATCCAGAGCTGCCTGTTCTGACATAGTACTCCTCCTTTTTCACTTTAATCACATACGGTCATCAGGACCAGAGATCGTCGATGGCTTTTATTCCAAGAATATACATTTTCACCGCGTCCAGGAGAACGCCTATATTCTGCGCCTCATCTAAGCCATGGACAGAGCCATGTCCCGGCGGGAACGGCTTTACCTCCTGGCAGTTCCCTGCGCCGAAATCACATCCATGCTCAAACAGCCGTGTATACGTTGCCGCCGTATGCAGTACACAGGGCTTTTCGTCCATATGCATTTCATGATTATAAAGGTCTGTCAGCATTTTTACGATCCCCTCATCCGGGCTCTCGTAATATCCCTTACTGATCTTCCCGATCTCTATTGCGATCGCTTTTTCTTCCCCATACCTTCGGATCTTTTCCGCCGTTTCCTCCAGATCCACGCAATGCGGGATCCTCAGATCAAAGCTCAGCTTAATATTTTCCCCCTCTGTCTCAGCTTTATAGACCCGCAGGATCGATTCATCAAAGATCTCGTCTGAGCATGAAACTCCCATGGACGCCCCATTGCCGTCTGCCAAAAGCTCCCGCATATGTTTTTCATCTGCATCATTTTTAAAGACCGCCCCCTCCTGGTTCAGGATCATATAGGCGACAGGGTTTTCCACCCCCTCCGGTCCTCCCTCTCTGGACGGCGTTTTCCGGATGGTTATGCTCCGGTTCTCGATCAGGGATTCACAGGCCTCCTGTACCAGACTCTGGCCTGTTCCGCGGGACCGTATGTATTCCACCTGGCTGGCCTTTGGCGCGGAGACCGTAAAATCGATCCTTCCCATCTCGCCATTCTCCGCCGGAAAATCCCCGTCTGCCGCCAGGGCCCAGTCCGGCTGTCCGGCTCTCTCCAGATAATACTCAATATCATCCATGGTGCGTTCTTCATTGCTGCCAAAAACGAGACGGATATCATTTTTCAGCGGAATATGATTCTCCTTAAAAAATGCGAGCGCGTACAGGGTAGCGATCAACGGCCCCTTATCATCTACGCATCCCCTTCCCAGGATATAATCTCCATATACAGTCCCGGCAAACGGTTCATAGATCGTATCCTCTCCCACCGGAACCACATCCGCGTGGGTCACAAGAACGAGACGTTTTCCCTTCTGCTCTTTCTCACAGGAGGCCTCCAGGCAATAATAGTCGTAATTCTTCGTAAACAGACCCTTTTCCCTGCACAGCGCATCACAGAAATCCAGGGCTCTGGCACATTCCAGGCCGTAGGGCCTTCCCGAATCATCGCTGGTGCTCACGCTGGGGATCTTAACAAAATCACACGTTCTTGACACGATCTCAAACTTGTATTTTTCGATATACGCATCGATCTGCTCTCTCAGATCCATAGCCTGCACTCCTTTCCCGTATCACTTTCTGATACGTGAAGCTTCCCCTCTAGGAGACTACTGGTTCTTGCGGGAGTCACTCACGGCTGTTCTATTCCACTCCCTTCTGTTTTTAGCGTCCCGCGATGTTATTTTTCCGTTTTTTCTTATAGTGGTATCTTACATGCATTTATATTTTTTGTAAATTATGAATATTTTATAAAATATTTAGATTTTATTTGTTAATTTTTCATAATTTTCAATTTTTATTCTCAAATAATACTTTTTAGTCGTTTTTCTGTCTTTTCAGTTTTACTTTTTCCGTTTAAAGCAGATAATTATTCTTCCCCAGCTTGATCATTCCGCCCGGATTCGTCTTCATTTTTAGGTATAACCATATTTTACCGCATACCCATTACACATCTGATGTTCCATACAAAAGCCCCTGCCCTAACCCCTGGAGCAGATCAGACATTTAAAATCATTTCACTCTTCTCTTCCACAAATGTTCGTTCCCATCTCCTATTTTCACATTTTCCGACAATCTTTGAAAACTCTCCGGCATATATATTTTACCAGAGCTGCAGTTATCCAGCTCCGCCACTTTCCCAAAATAAAAAAGGCTGCAGCCCGTACAGCCTCCATAATCGGTCTATGCCCCTCTTTCTATATTAAAAAGAAATAAACCATCCTATCATTTTCTCCCATTGGGTCAACCAGTTTTCACCCTCTGCCTCCACATACTGTTTTCCCACGCAAAAATCCTCACTGCTCTTTCCCTCCGATTCCGGTTCCAAACGGGTATGAACGTGCCCTGAGTAAAACCCTCATTGTATATTTATACATATTTTGTTTTTCCTTTCCCTTTACACATAATCTTCAAACTGTTCTGTGGGCTTTTTACACATGTACCATCCGTCTCTTTCCACCTTCCGCTGACTGATTCCTTCGCAGTATAAATTCTCCTTTTACATTTGCTCCATAACAGCCATGAAACTGTTCCTCTGAAATCCACTGCGATCTCTTCATCAGGCAAAAAAGCGGTTGACAGGGTTTTTTCATTATGACATAATGACTATATAACGACTAGTCATTGAGTAAGAAGGAATGATTATGACACAGAAAACGATCCAGGGAAATGCAGATCTGGCTAAACAGATCCGGCTCAGGCGCAGCGAGCTGGGACTGACCATTGAGGAAGCCGCCTCCCGAGCGGGAGTAGGGACAAAGACCTGGTGCCGGTATGAGGCAGGAGAATCCATCCGCAGCGATAAATGCAAAGGCGTCTGTAAAGCACTGAACTGGCTCAGCCTCCCAGGCCAGGAAGCCGGAACGCCCACAGAGTTCTCCCTTGAAGAATATAAGGACCATGAAGCGTGGTCCAGGTTTCTGGAGGATGAATTCGGGACCCGGGCTGCCCTTTCCTTTGCCATAGGCAGCGATCTGCTCCTTGACCATCTCCAGGAGGATATGGATGAGCTTGCAGCTATGCCGGCCGGGTCCCATATCGGACAGCTGGAGATCTCTTTTATAGACGGATTCCTGCCCCGGCAGTTTCTTATGCATTATACCTATGAGTTCCTTTACCGCATAAAATGCAGCTTATACAGCATGCGGATCCGCGCCCAAAGCGGCCTTCCTCTGAGAGCACACAGTGTGGCCGAAGAGCTGCTGGTCACTTTCTGCGAGCAGGAGGCATCGGCCCTGATCGAGCTCAGCGGAAAATTCTATGAGATCGGAGACGAAACCTCCGGGGACTGGATCTTCGACCTGTTCGGGGATTCTGACCTCCTCCAGTTCCTGTATTCCGGGATGTACCTGGAGCCGGACCATCCGTATCACCTGTCCCACTGGTATGAGCCGCAGTTTTATATGGAATAAGTCTGTGTAGGGAGTTTTTATATGAAAGGAGCCAGGAAGCCCGCTGTTTCATGGGGCTTCCCGGCTCTTTTCTTTTTATTCGAATTCGCAGAATCTAGTTTGTTTTAGGTTATTTCAACATATTTATCTATACTTTTTTATATTGATAACTTGCATCTTTTCCAAACATTATTTTTCATTTCACATATTTTTAATACCAATCCAGTACCATTGCATTTTTTCATTATTGTGTGTAGTTTCGGGGGCTTGCTTGTCTGTTTTTTATTCACAGAATATTTTTCTGCTGGCTTGCTTGTCCACCTATGGAAATTATAACTTCTTGTCACTATTTCTGCAACAAAAAGATTGTGATACCATGATTCAAATGTTTTATAAGCTCTTTTCAAGGGATTGCATTACCATTTTATTATTGCAAATATCGATTGAAAATCATCCATATTACTTTAACAATTCATCTTCTTCACCAACGCGGAGTCATACGGCAAATCTGCATTCCACGGAAAAGCGAATGTATCATTCACACTTATTACTTTTCTAGCTAATTCATTTCCTTTCAAAACCCCCATCATAAAAATTCGGTCTCTATCTTGAGGCACTCCAAATTCCAATGAATTCATCAATTGTTCAGATATTATATATCCATTACTTTTCAATTCGAATTTAAGCTCTTCAAAATATTCTCGATGCTTTTGTGTTTTTACCAACCCTTTTACATTTTCAAATAAAAAGAAATCTGGTTGAAAGCGACAAATCATATCAATATAACTTTTTGCCAATTTTCCATTTTCCCCTTCTCTACCTTTATTTTTGCCTCCTATAGAAAAATCTGGGCAAGGTGGCCCCCCTATAAAACCAACCAACTCGTTATTATGTCTTTCATTGTTAATGTATTGCTGAAAATTATGTTCTCCTATACCATTTAAAAAATAATTAATATCAGTTACATGATACCCATATACAGGTTGATTATAATTGCGTCCTCTTCTCGCATAACGATATGCATTCATAAATTCCTGTTTATATTCATTCACAAAAACAACTTCATAGCCAGCTTCTTGAAACCCCAAATCAAGCATTCCAACACCTGCAAAAAATGAAAATATCTTCATATCAATCTCAGTTTCCTTCTATCCTAAATCATCTTTTTCAAAGGTTATATCAAAAATTGTTTCTTCCACAACCTTAACACACTCATCTGTATGTTTCTTTATATCTTCACCCCAGAACCGGATTACTGTCCAGCCCTTAAAGTCCAATTTTTTATTTATCTCATCATCCCGCTCTATGTTACGGGAAATTTTATTAATCCAGAACTCACTATTATTGATCTTTTCCAGTCTCTGTTTTAAAGCATCCCAATCTTTCCCATGAAAGAATTCTCCATCACAGAAAATAGCAATCTTATACTTTGTCAGTGCAATATCCGGTCTGCCTGGCAATTTTTTATAATTCTTACGATACCGGTATCCTTTGCTCCATAAAGCCTTTCTCAATATAACTTCTATTTTGGTATCCTTTCCATGAATATTTTTCATATTCTTATGCCGCTGTTCTTTTGTTAAAACATCCGCCACAAAATCACCTCAACAATCAGTTTTCAATCAACTTTGCCAGTTTTTCTATCTCTTTCATTTCCTGTCTGACATTTATACTCATAAGAGTCTTTACATCAATAAGAATACCTTGAATTTTCTGATATTCCTCAGTATTATCTTTCCAGTTACTTACTGCTCCACCCACTTTGAGCATATTTGCATTATCTGGATACTTACTTTTTAACGAATCAAAAGGCATAAGAAAAGCATTATATACTTTCATATTTTCTCCATGCTTTTTCTTGAATTTATCCTCTTTTGCTATATATTCACCATATGTAATCTGTTTGTTTATTGATGTAGATTCTGGCAGATCCCAGGTCTTTCCTGTTAGCCCATATTTATAATATTTTGCATCAAGCACATATACATCTGTTCCATATAACATAATCGTATCTGGTTCAAGTGAAGCATTATCATATTTACTTCCATTAACATACCACGTTGTTTTTGGGAAATAATCTGCTTTGTTTTCAATGCCAAATACCTTATCAATCATTTTCTCCCATATATATTCAAAACGATATGTTCCATATCTGTAGTTCTTATCAGAATCTTTATCTCCTTCAAAATCAATAATCGCAAGCATATGCCGGAATAGCATTCTGTTTTTATCATTAAAGGTATTGGCAATCTTATCTTTTAGAATAGAACGGAATAATCTTTCCTGTTTAACAATTACCGGTTTCTTCGGCATCATTTCCGTATAGAGCCAGCCTATTCGTTCAAAGCTTTCATATACACAATACTCATGTATTAATGTAATCAGTTCATTCTCTTTTACACTATTCTTCTTTGTAACGAAATCAAGATAAAACACGTCCATATCCTGTACATATGGTTTCTGGGTTTTTATTGTCCTGTTCCAATTGATTTTCCCCAATTTGGCAACTTTATATAAAACTTCCTGCTCCTTATAATAACCTCGTACAAAAAAGTCCTTAATAAGATACATATATGACTGCAATGGAAATTCTACTTCATCAAAAACATTACCTCGCTTAAGAATTTCTGACTCTTTTCGTTCTGTGTTAGCTGAAAGTGTTGTAAGCAAGAGTATTATATCCTTACGAAGCTCATTGTCATCTTCCGATATATGATATCCAAGCGGAAAATTGATACTTATGTCACCATCATTACATCTTAACCCTACAAACGTATCCATTTCACGATTAGAATTCACTCTGCATTTACTCCGAATATCAACTTTCCTCAAAAAATCATCACCTAGTTTTCATTATTATCTATATTCTTTTGTTGCATTTTTAAAAGCATTTTCTCATAAACGCTCGTTCTCAATACCGCTGCCAGTTTATCTGATGTTGCAGTCTCATATGTAATAACCACATCTTCAAGAGACTTACAATTTTCATTAAATATAGCTGTCTTGTCCATTTTAAAGGCATCATCCCATAAATATTTAAGTACCTTTTCAGAAAATCTGTCTGCCTCCAGCTCTTTCTTTCTGGCGAAATATGTTCCAAGCCGCTTATCCTCAGAGCTTGCCATATCAACATTGATATCAATAACCATATCATTGATTACTGTAGCAAATGCTCCCCAGCTTACTTTTGTACCCGCAATTATATCTTTTGAATGTTCAGACTTATCAAAATTATTCTCTATCTGCCTCATATTCCACCTACGCTGAAAAGCAGTGTCCAATGTAAATACATTCTGATCCGCTGTATTCATCGTTGCCAAAATAAACATATTTGATGGTATTCTTACCTGGTGTTTTTCATCCCCATAGACTTCCTTTGCAACCTCATAATTTGAAATTCCATATTCACTTTCGCCCACCTCTTCAATAGAAAAATCCTCTTCATCTTTTCTGTCAAGCAACTGGAATACTTCTCCAAATATTGCAGGAGCATTACCTCTGTTTAATTCTTCTATGACAAGATAATAGTAGTTACCAGGATCATTTTGTGCATTCTTAAGCAACTTAGTAAATGGTCCGGGAGTAAATACATATTTCAACTTATCGTTACCATCCTTATCCTTTTCCACTCTCGGCAATATTTGTCCCACAAAATCTGAATATGTATAATCCGGATGAAAAACCACTCTCTCCATGTATTTTTCATCATCACAATATTTTGTCTTTATTTCATGACTTTTTCCAGCACCTGGGACACCATAAAAAAGAATATTTTCTGCTCCTGTTTTACGCTTAACAGACTCTTTATTTTCTTCCAGCGCATTATCACAACAAGAAATAGAGATTCCGTATGTATTTTTATCGAGACACCTGTATATATTCAAAGCCTTCTGTAATTCTGTGGAATATGATTCATTCAATCCTGCTGTTTTAATAATATCTGGTGCCTTGAATTCATTTTCGATTATATTTTTTCCGTATTTTATTCCAAAAATATGTATAGATGCTACCTGCATTTTATCTTCTGCATTACCATACATTTCTTTAAGAATAGTCCCCAATTCATCAACTGTGAATTTCCTGTTTTCTATTTCTGCATTTTTAATTTCAATAAGTTCCTTTATATCTACTTTTGTATTTGTCGGCAGCTTATAAAACTTATTATTAAGTGCTGAAATATTATACTCTCCCCGAGTTTCATCATTTGCTTTAATACCTATACAATCATAAACCAGCTTTTCCTTATGCTTCAGAATTACCAGATAATCTCCTGTATGTAATAATCTTCTGAAGCTGACAAATGCCGGATCATCTATTGTAGTCAATGATAGCTGTACCTGGTCTGCCTGCCCTTTTCTTCTACTTCTCACTATACTTGCACGCACACACCTGCTTTTTTCATTACCAAAGCTGATACCACTCTCTTCACCATCTGCAAGATACATAACATTATCCTTGTAAATATAAAGAGGTATCTGTGTTATAAAATATTTTTTTAACTGCTCATCCCTGTCATTATAATCACACTTAAAATAGCCATCTGCCATAAGATAAGGGAACATATTCATCTGTTCTCCTGATATTGCTATATGGGTCTGATTCGTTGTTCTGCCTTCATCCAATGTATTAGATGCTTCCAGCCTTTTTACCATTATTCCATCATATTCATTTGCTGAACTCTCTGGAACTATGTTCTTTATTATCTCTATTGCCTCTGTAAACTCCATCAGTCATTACCACCTTTCATATAGCTTTTTATCACATGTGCTATCGCTCTTCCCAGAAGTGGAGGAACAGAATTTCCTATCTGCATATAAGTCTTCGTATATGCACCTCTGAAAAAATAATAATCAGGATAAGACTGTACCCTTGCTGCCTCCCTTGGTGTGAGTCCTCTTGCCTGTGTTGGATGAATATACATATTACAATCGAACTTCATATGTGCTGTTATTGTTTTACAAACCTTGTCATTTTCAAGTTTGAAATATTTATCTTTAAAAATACCATTTCTTCTCACATATGGCATAATATCTGCAATTTTGGGATCATCTGAGCGGTCTCCCGGCTCCATGCGGCCATAAATTTCAATATCACGGTCATTATTATATCTCGCTTTATGATTTGATACTACATTAACCACTCTGTCTTGATTAATGTATGAAATATAATCATTGGTTTCTGTAATATTATTTTTTTCTATTTTGTATCCGCTCTCTATTGAACCACTTTCTGTAGAATTTTTTACTCTTGAAGCCTCCAGTTCCCTAAGTGCAAATAGCGCGTCCTCAAGATTATGTTCTGGTATATTTTCACTTAGTACAAATATTTCATTAAAAATTTGTTCGTTATCTACTCCCAGGCAATTTCCTATGTATATAAGTCTTTCCCTGTTCTGTGGAACCCCAAAATTCTTGGCATTCAATATATGGCATTCTACCGAATATCCGATGGCACGAAAATCTTCTTTTACCTGTTCAGCTACAGATAACATTCCCTTAACATTTTCCATAACAAAAAATTTAGGGTGTACTTTTTTTACAACTTCAACATAACTCTTATACAGATAATTTCTAGGATCATCTATCAATCTCTGTCTGTTAGCCATACTAAATCCCTGACATGGTGGTCCACCAACAACAATATCAATGTTCCTGCCTGACAGTAGCTCATCAAGATTTTTTACCACATCTTTTATATCACCTAGTACTATGTGATCCCTTGGTGTCTCTGGATGATTGTGTGCATATGTGTCCACACAACAATCCTGTATATCATTTGCCAGACTTGTCACAAATCCTTCCTGTGTAAAACCTAATGACAAGCCACCTGCCCCGCAAAACAGATCTATCATCTTTAACGAATCATCACTTACATTTTTTCTGGCATTTTCAATATATGTATTACAATATTTACTTACAGGACACTTATAGCATTCCTGTTCTTTTTCATTGCATATAAAAGCTAGTCTTCTAAATGCTTCCATAAGTTCCGAATCATTATCCACATCAGTCTTATACAGATCTGCCCTGTCATTAAGGAACTTCTCTGTTACAGGCTTTGTAACTCTTTTTAGGCAGACATCTACATGATTATTCTTCTCATCGTCCAATCCAGCCTTTATAAAAGATATAAATTCACCTTTATCATTTTTGTATTCCATATCAGTCTTTCCACTCTCCAAGATTTATTAATGTTGTCTTTACCGATTGGGCAACAGCTTTTGATACATTGACTGTAACTGCATTTCCAAACTGTTTATATGCCTGACTGTCAGATACCGGGATTACAAATGAATCCTGAAATCCCTGCAATCTTGCACACTCACGCGGAGTAAGTCTTCTTACCCTTCCATTCTGGGTTACATAGTTGTCCTGGCATGCTCTGTGCATCTTCGCCATAGTTGCACACAAAGGTCTTGCAATCTTCAGATCTATTTCCGATTTTGCCTTATATCCACCAGTTCCATCTGATAATATTGTAGGCAATATTCTATCTGACAGGAAATATTTGTCATTAACTTCTGGTTCCAGTAAATCCTGCAATGTTTTATTAAGTTTTTTCTTTTCTGGAAATTCAAATCTTGCATTCTGATTATCAAAGCATACAATATATGTCCTGTTTCGTGTCTGAGGTACTCCATAATCAGCTGAATTTAATATGTCACAGAACACATTATATCCAAGCACATCATGTAATATCCTATATATTTCTTTATATGTTTCTCCATTATTATGGGTTCTTAAGGATCGTACATTTTCAAGAATAATTGCTTTTGGTTTCTTTCCTTTTTTAATTTTATCATCCACAATCTCTGCTATTCTAAAAAATAATGTTCCTCTCGTATCTTCAAACCCTTTTTGTTGCCCCATCATACTAAACGGCTGGCATGGAAACCCACCTATCAGGATATCGCAGTCTGGTATTTCCTCTAAAGGAATTTCATTTATATCTCCAAGAACGATATGTTCTCCAAAATTAGCCTTATATGTCTGCACAGCATATTTATCAAAATCGTTTGCCCATATTATATCATAACCTGTATCTACAAACCCTTTATCAAGTCCACCAAGCCCACTGAAGAATGAAACTACTTTCACTTATTTTTCCTCCTCAAGCTTATTATTTTTTATGTAATCTCTAATCCACAATCCAATTTCCACAGAGGCAGTTTTCCCTTCATTACGCAATAATGTCATAAATTCATCTTTTACTGCCGGTTCAATTGATATTTCTATTTTTGCAGTTTTTATTCTACCTGCCGGTCTTCCACAATTACTTTTCTTTTTATTAGTCATTGCATTCTCCTCCGTTTAATAAACATATTATATAATGTTTTTATCAGGGTGTAAATATATTCTTTATTAAAATTTATATATACACTTTCTTTTCTGTTTGATATAATAAATACAAATCTACAGAAAGGAATACAATTACATGTACAGACAAATTATTGATAAATTAAACCAGTTTCTGAATTATATACATATTCCTGGCACACCACTTAATTCAGATGCTTTTCAAGGGATATTGGTAAAGAAACTTTCAAACCAGAATATTATAAAAGATAAGCGAAGAATTAATGCCGGGGATACTTCTTCAACAGTTAACCAGACACATATTGACGTTACTGGTAAACAAGGCATGTTATTTTTCTTTGAAGAACTGAATAATGCAACAACCTCCGTACAAAGCATTGATATTGATATATACGATAACAATTTCAGGTACCTTCACGAAATCGACCAGCCCTCTAACATGACAGATTCAAACGGAAACACTTACTATGTACGTTCCAATATCAACCTGCCAAAGTACTTAGCAGATTCCAATTTTTCTCTTCACAGTTCTGCATATAAAAAATATGGTCATACTGGTGACCAGGTACAAATTAACATTCCAGATTCTGAAGAGGCTTTTACTCAGCTTCAGAGATTTGCATTCCAGGATGACGCTCTTGTTATGCTAAGATATGATTATCTGAGATATGTTGCTATTCTCATTCCATGCGAATTGTGTAACATTCTGTACTCTATTACAGACACTCATGGTTCCCATAATGTAAACTATGTAGCAATGAATCCTTCATATAACCCAGTATTAGCACATCAGATCCAGTACAATATTATTTCAAATGATGTAAGTTACGATGATGTTGAAGCCATGACTTTGCAACGCACACTCAATAATAACCCATGTGCTGGTACAGATGTCGAAAAGATTGTAAAAACCCGTGTTTCGCAAGGCTCTTTCCGCAGGCTGTTACTTCTTGAACGTCATCACTGTAATCTTTGCGATATTTCCGCCACATCTGTATTACGTGCAAGCCATATTAAAGAATGGGCTGAATCCTCCAAAGAAGAACGCATAGATGCAAACAATGGTTTGCTTTTATGTGCTAATCACGATGCCCTGTTTGATAGACACTTAATCTCTTTTGAACCTGAGACAGGAAATATATGCATTTCAGCATCAATTGACGATGATCAGCGAAATGCCTTAAATCTTTCTAAATCCGCCAGAATCTCTATGAATGAGCGAATGAAGGCATACATGCAAATACACTACAAAAAATTTATTAAAAAAGAAAACCAGTAATTCCCCAATTGCGAGATGTATTTGGGTACATCAATAAAACCTTCCAAAGAATCAATGGTAAAGATGTTGTCTGGCCTCCTAAAATACCGAAAAGCAGCCGGGTTATCACGATCCCCCAGACACTTGCTGATTGTTTATAAGCTTATATGGATAAGTGCTATGAGATTCAGCCTAACGACAGACTTTTCCCTTACACCAAACATCTCCTAAATCATGAAATGCTCAGAGGATGTAAAAAATCCGGGTGAAGAAAATTCGTGTGCATGATCTCCGTCACTCCCATGCCCGCCTTTTGATTGAGACGGGATGCCAGCCACTTCTGATTGCTGACCGTTTAGGACATGAAAAAATACAGACAACCTTAAATACTTACAGTCATCTGTATCCCAACAAACAAGCCGAAGTGGCACAACAGCTTAAAAATCCTATCAACGGAACAACAGTGCCAGATAGTAGCCAAATGGCAGATGTAGCCAATTTGTAGCCAATAAAAAGAAAAATCTCTGGAAAGTCTTATAAATCAAGGCTTTCCAGAGATGTAGCAACTATTCAAATTCAATCGTCGCCACCGGCTTCTTCGTGATCTCGTATACCACCCGGTTGATGCTGGTCACCTCAGCAGTGATCCGGTCTGCGATCCGCTCCAACAGATCGTAGTCGATCCGCTCGATGGTCGCCGTCATGGCGTCGATGGTGTTGACCGCACGGATCACGGCCATATAGCCCATGCTTCTGGCGTTATCCCTCACACCGACCGCCTTGAAATCCGGGATCGCTACAAAGTACTGCCACACAGTCTTATCCAGACCAGACTTGGCAAATTCGTCGCGGAGGATCGCGTCAGCCTCACGGAGTGCCTCCAGACGGTCACGGGTGATCGCTCCAAGGCAGCGGACGCCAAGTCCCGGACCCGGGAACGGCTGACGATATACCATTTCTGCCGGAAGGCCCAGCTCGATACCGCAGGCGCGTACCTCATCCTTAAACAGCTGCTTTAACGGCTCTACCAGCTCAAACTGCAGATCCTCCGGAAGGCCGCCCACATTGTGGTGGGATTTCACACATTTGGCAGTTTTTGTACCGGACTCGATGATATCCGGGTAAATGGTGCCCTGGCCCAGGAAATCGATCCCCTCCAGCTTTCTTGCCTCTTCCTCAAACACACGGATGAATTCTCCGCCGATGATCTTACGCTTTTCCTCCGGATCTGCAACGCCGTCCAGCTTTCCAAGGAACCGCTCTGTCGCGTCCACATAGATCAGATTTGCGTGCAGCTCGTCGCGGAATACCTTTACCACGCCCTCAGACTCGTTCTTACGCATTAAGCCATGGTTTACATGGACGCACACCAGCTGCTGCCCGATGGCCTTGATCAACATGGCTGCAACCACAGAGGAATCCACGCCGCCGGAAAGCGCCAGGAGGACCTTTTTATCTCCCACCTGCTTACGGATCAGCTCCACCTGGTCCTCAATGAAATTCTTCATGTTCCAGTTGGCCTCTGCCTTACATGTCTCAAAAAGGAAGGTCTTCATGGCCGCATCGTCCGGAAGCTCCTGGTACTGTGCCTCACATTTTGACTGGGGATAATCAATGGAGATCATCGGGTAGCTCAGTCCATATAATTCGTCCCGGACCTGTACCTCCTGTCCGTCCACCACACGGTTCTCGCCGCCATTTAAAATAATACCCTTTACATTATCCAGAGCCTGAAGCTCCTCCACCGTAATATCATGGGGATGGATCTCACTGTATACGCCCAGGTCCCTGATCTGACGGGCAATCACTGTATTCTCTGTGCTTCCAAGATCCAGAATTACTATCATATCCTGCTTCATGCTGATTCTCCTTTTAATTATGTTGATTAAACGTTATCTACATTATACCTGTTCCAGAGAAAAAATCCATCAAAATTTTTTATTTTTCGAGTTCATGGGGCTCCGTTCCTCTTCTATTCATCTCCCGGTATCAGAAAAAGGTTGTGATTCCCAGAAAAATGCGCTATAATGAACAAGCCATTGAAATCTGGCAGAAAAAACTTTTAAAGAGAGGTGAGATCATGGACAGTAGTGGTAGTCGAAGTACGGATATGGTATTCCAGCAGTTACAGAATACAGGTGCGATCCGGCTGTCTGTGGTCTGATCTGGCTTTATCTGTATATATACAAATGGATACCATTGTCCGTTCCAGTACAGCACTACATAAGCAGATGCGAATGCAGGGATCCTGTCTGTAACCGGCAGTGGATTTTTTATGCCCTTTTTTCCTTACAAACAGAACTCCTGTGTCCGCCTTTGCTTTCAACCGACTTGTAAAGGAGGACAATGAAATGGCAGGAAACACAACCGTAAGCACAGCACCTGCAGGATACAGCGCTGAGATCGCAGAACTGATTCGCAGCAGTCTGACTCCCCGGAGAATGCAGGAAAAGCTGTCTTCTTATCATGAAAACGATGTCGCATCCGCTCTGGGGCTTCTGACCCAGGCGGAACGGGCAAAATTATACCAGATCCTTGATTCAGAAACACTGGCTGGGATCCTGGAATACTCCGATCATCTTACAGAATATGTGCAGGAACTGAGCGTCCGAAAAAAGGTCGATGTATTTTCCCAGATGGAGCCATCCGACGTGGTGGAGGTACTGCGCCAGTTGGAAAAGGGCGAGCGAGAAACCCTGGTGGATCTGCTGGATCCCGAGGTCCGCTCCGATGTGAAATTGCTGAGTTCCTTCGACGAGGACGAGATCGGCAGCGTCATGTCCACCAACTACATCTCCGTCCCGGACCATGCATCGGTCAAGGAGGCCATGTCAGAGCTCGTCCGCCAGGCTGCCGAAAACGACAACATCAGCACCATTTATGTGGTGGACCAGAGGGAAACCTTTTATGGCGCCATTGACCTGAAGGACCTGATCATTGCCCGGGAGGGGACTGATCTGAAAGAGGTCATGACCTGCTCCTATCCATACGTTTACGCGCGGTCGCCCATTGAGGACTGTATCCCGCAGTTAAGAGATTATTCCGAAGACTCCATCCCCGTGCTGGACAATGAAAACCGGCTCATCGGCGTCATCACGGCCCGCGATCTGGTTGAGGTCGTAGGGGATGAGCTCAATGAAGACTACGCAAAGCTGGCAGGTCTTTCCGCTGAGGAGGATCTGGAGGAACCGATCTTCCGCAGTGTAAAAAAGCGGCTTCCATGGCTTTTCGTCCTGCTTGTCATGGGCCTCGGCGTATCCGCAACCGTCGGGCTCTTTGAATCCATCGTGGCCCAGCTCCCAGTCATCATGAGCTTTCAGTCGCTGATCCTGGATATGGCAGGCAACGTGGGCACCCAGTCCCTGGCCGTTGCCATCCGTGTTCTCATGGACAAACAGACCTCCGGAAGGCAGAAGCTGACACTGATCCTGAAGGAATCCCGCGTCGGCCTGACCAACGGCTTTATTCTCGGCATATCCTCCTTCCTTGTGATTGGCGGATATCTGGTTTTAAAAGGGAACGGGCTGTCCTTTGCTTTTGCAGTTTCCGGATGCCTCGGCGCAGCCATGATACTGGCCATGCTGATCTCTTCCTTATCCGGCACAGTTATTCCGATCTTCTTCCAGAAGATCGGGGTGGATCCGGCTGTAGCATCTGGCCCACTGATCACAACCGTAAACGATCTGGTCGCCGTGATCACCTATTACGGACTGGCCTGGGTCATTCTGATCAATTTGCTGCATTTGGCGTAAAGAATAAGAAGAAATATAAGACCGCCGGTATGGGGAAGGGTAACCATACCGGCGGTTTTTATTTTGTTATCGGAATTCGCTGGTCTTTGTAAAAACACTTGACAAAACCAGTATATTAGTGTTAGTCTAGTGGCCGAAGAGCGAAAGCGCATTATATTTTATATAATACGCCTTCGCTCTTTTTTTATGAAATGGAGGTATTAAAGTTATGAAAACACAGTTTTCTATGCAAAAGGCAAAAGTATTTGCAACGCAATTACTCTGGGAATTCATAGGAAGTGTCTTTATTGCAGCTGGAATTTATAATTTCGCTGTGCAGGCAAAGTTTCCAATGACCGGATTTTCAGGTATTTCTATCATATTGTATCGGCTGCTGAATATTCCGATCGGACTTTCAACCATTGTATTGAATGTCCCGCTGGCCATTGTCTGCTATCGGCTTCTCGGGAAAAAGTTCTTTATCAGTTCTTTACGATGCATGGTGCTTTCTTCTTTGATGATCGACTATGTGGCACCGTTGTTTCCGGTGTATGAAGGAGATCGCTTATTAGCAGCCCTTTGTACAGGTGTATTTGGCGGTATCGGATACGCATTGATTTATTCTAAAAACTCCTCTACCGGTGGATCAGATTTTATTATTATGGCAGTGAAAGCCATCAAACCGCATTTATCTCTTGGGAAAATCGCATTCTGGTCTGATGTGGGGATCATTCTGGTCGGCGGAATTTTATTCCGGGATATGGACGGTATTATTTATGGAATGGTTGTAAATTTTATTTTTGCTGTTGCCGTAGACAAGTTAATGTATGGAATCAATGCCGGGAAGCTTACATTGATCGTTACAGATCATGGTCCTCAGATCTGTGAAGTGATCGATGAATGCTGTCAACGGGGAACCACCATTTTAAAGGGCCAGGGCGGATACCATGGACAAGAAAAGCAGGTCGTGATGTGCGCCTGCAACAACAAAGAAATGTTCCAGGTGCAGCAGGCTGTAAAGAAAGCCGATCCGGATTCCTTTTTGATCGTGCTGGAATCCAATGAGGTTCATGGAGAGGGATTTAAGATGGTACAGATTGGGGAGGAAGGAAACTGATCGTATTTTTATGTGGTAGTTTTGGAAGGGAGCCCTAAAAGTCAGAGAGCCGGGTACCCGCTGTTTATGCAGTCTCCTGGCTCTCTGTTTACTATTCGAATTCGACAATTACTAATCAATTTTGTTTAGAGATTATTCTCTGTCATGTTTACAGTTCTTTTGATTATTTGATTTATCCATATTATCCTGCCTATACAGGCTAATGTTATCATTTTGTTATCGGTGTTGATAACACTTGCTCTGTAACTGTGGATAATAGCACTATATTCTATTTCAGATCATAAGCGATTTTGCTTAAAAAATCAATCCCTATTCAAATTCATACCATTCCTTAAATCTCAGTCTTTGAGCAAAATACGATTTTTTTTGTATTCAATCATGCCATCTTTCTGCATTTTAGAAAGCTCGTTGCACATAGTACTGCGGTCAACATTCAAGTAATCTGCTAATTGCTGGCGGTTATATGGAATCAGAAAAGAATTGCTTCCGGCATGTTTTGCGCATTCTGAAAAATAAGACATCAATCGGCCTCGTATGGATTTGGAACTGGTGTGCAAAATCCTTTGTGAAAGTTGCAGACTTTTATGAGCACAGACAGTCAGTAGATTTCGTGCAAGGTTTGTATGAAAAGGGCAGGCGTTTGTGCAGGTAGTCAGAACACGTCCCACATTCATAAACAACACAGAGGTATCTTCCACGGCAGACACTGTAACCAGCATCGGCTGTCCCGGAATACAGGCATATACTTCAGCAAATACAGAACCAGGTGCAACACTTCCTAAAATGCTGGTATTCCCCCAAATATCGTTACAAGATATCATTACCATGCCTGACAGTACAATGCCGATATTCTCTATAATACTCCCTTCTGAAAGAATTACTTCTCCTTTTTTATAATTGCGTTTTACACTATTCAAACAGCTTAAAAGCGAGAAGATGTCATCTTCTTCTAACCCACGGAATAACTGCATATCGGATAATTTCATATTTTTTACCCTTTCGTTGTTATAACAACAGATTTTTATTTTTAATTATAATATACTATGCCCAGAAAGACAAGAGAAAGGATGGTATAAAATGATTCGAAGAATTATCCAAATAGATGAAGAAAAATGTAACGGATGTGGTGCGTGTGCCGAAGCTTGTCACGAGGGTGCAATCGGCATGGTAAATGGCAAAGCAACACTTCTGAGAGATGATTATTGTGATGGTTTGGGAGATTGTCTGCCAACCTGCCCGACAGGTGCAATTTCCTTTGTGGAGAGAGAAGCTGCCGCCTATGATGAAAAAGCTGTGCAGGAAAATATGAGAAAAAAAGTGAAAAGCAATCATGCCGCTGTTCCCCATACAGGCTGCCCCGGCAGTCGAATGCAGCGTATTCAACATTCACAAGAAACAACTCCTTCTGCCCGGGTACAGACAGAATCACAGTTGGGACAATGGCCATGCCAAATCAAACTGGTACCGACTAATGCACCATATTTTGACGGCGCAAAATTGTTAATTGCAGCGGATTGCAGTGCATACGCCTATGCCAGAATGCACGAGGATTTCATGCGTGGGAAAATTACGATTATCGGCTGTCCAAAGCTTGACAGCATAGACTACAGCGAAAAGCTGACGCAGATCATTCAAAACAACAACATTCAAAGTGTAACGGTTGTACGCATGGAAGTTCCCTGCTGCGGCGGACTAGAATTAGCTGCCAAAAAAGCGTTGCAGGCAAGCGGAAAATTCATTCCTTGGCAGATTGTTACGATTTCGTTGGATGGTAAAATTTTGGAATAAAAGGAGAGATACTATGAGTAAAAAAATGAAAAACATTGCTCAATCAGAAGTACTGACGCTGAGAGAACAAATTTCTTATCAGGAGGGGCAGATTGTCAGCAAAACTTTGACACAAAACCAGGCAGTAAGTATTACCCTGTTCTCATTCGCAAAGGGCGAAGAGATCAGCACCCATGAATCGGGTGGGGACGCCTTCGTCACCTGCTTGGATGGTATCGGAAAAATCACGATTGATGGCGTTGAATATCTGCTGCACGAAGGAGAATCTATTGTCATGCCAGCAGGCCATCCCCATGCGGTATATGGGAAGGAAGCGTTCAAAATGCTTTTAGTAGTTGTATTTTAATCAAACGCAAAATTGACAAAAGAAGGTGATTTTATGAAAGCAACAAAAGTAGATAAGGATCTCTGCATTGGCTGTGGGCTTTGCTGTGGGATCTGCGGCGAGGTTTTCCGTATGAACGAGCAGGGAAAGGCTGAAGCGTATCAACCAGAAAACGCTGAAAATCAAGGTGCTGTACAGGAGGCCATCGACTCGTGTCCTGTGTCTGCAATCGCCTGGGAAGATTAATTCAAACGCGTCTACATGCTTTTTTGATTGAGAAGAAACCACATTATTTCAAATTTTAACAGTTTTTAGGAGGCATATTATGGAACAAAAAATGTTTTGCTATCAGTGTCAGGAAACCGCCGGGTGCAAGGGCTGCACCATGTCCGGCGTATGCGGAAAGAAACCTGATGTAGCGGCCATGCAGGATCTGTTGGTCTATGTCACAAAAGGAATTTCGGCTATTACGACTGCATTGCGTCAGGAAGGTAAACAGGTCTCTGCAAAAATCAATCACTTGATTACTCTGAATCTGTTCACTACCATTACCAACGCAAATTTTGATAAAGAGAGCATTGAATCAAGAATCCGTGCTACACTGACTGAAAAGGAAGTTCTGCTAAAGCAAGTTACCAATCTGACTGTTCTGCCTGAAGCCGCAAAATGGAACGGAGCTGAAAACTGGGAAGAAAAAGCCAGAACTGTCGGTGTTCTTTCTACCGAAAACGAGGATATTCGCTCTCTGCGCGAGTTAATCACCTACGGTTTGAAGGGACTTTCCGCTTACTCGAAGCACGCAAATGTGTTGTTGGAGGACAACGATGAAGTTGACACATTTCTTCAGAAAGCACTGGCTGCCACGCTGAATGACAACCTTAGTGTAGAAGATCTGATTGCTCTAACAATGGAAACAGGAAAATACGGAGTATCCGGTATGGCAATGCTGGATAAGGCTAACACAGACAGCTATGGAACCCCCGAAATTACAAAGGTAAATATCGGTGTCAGAAAGAACCCCGGCATTCTGGTATCCGGCCACGACCTGCGCGATTTGGAAATGCTGTTAGAACAGACACAGGGAACTGGAGTGGATGTGTATACGCATTCCGAGATGTTGCCAGCTCATTATTATCCTGCTTTCAAAAAATATCCTAACTTTGTTGGTAATTATGGGAATGCTTGGTGGAAACAAAAAGAAGAATTTGAATCCTTTAACGGTCCTATTCTAATGACAACCAACTGCATTGTTCCTCCTAAGGATAGTTACAAAAACAGGCTTTACACTACCGGCGCTGCGGGATATCCGGGATGTACACATATTCCGGGAGAAATTGGCGAACAAAAAAATTTTTCTGCGATTATTGAGCATGCAAAAAAATGTGTCGCTCCGAGTGAAATCGAAACCGGTGAAATCATCGGCGGATTTGCCCATGCACAGGTTCTGGCTTTGGCAGATAAAGTTGTAGAAGCTGTAAAAAGCGGTGCTATCAAAAAGTTTGTGGTTATGGCGGGCTGTGATGGTCGAGCAAAGAGCCGCGACTACTATACAGAATTTGCTAAGGCTCTGCCGAAGGACACTGTCATCCTTACTGCCGGTTGTGCAAAATATAAATATAACAAGTTGCCTTTAGGCGATATCAATGGCATCCCACGTGTTCTGGATGCAGGTCAATGCAATGATTCCTATTCCCTTGCTGTAATCGCCTTGAAACTCAAAGAGGTCTTTGGGCTTGACGATATTAACGATCTGCCAATTATCTATAATATCGCATGGTACGAACAAAAAGCAGTTATCGTTCTTCTGGCTCTTTTATATCTTGGTGTGAAGAATATCCACCTTGGCCCTACACTTCCGGCATTTCTCAGCCCGAATGTTGCAAAGGTCTTGATCGAGAACTTCGGCATTGCAGGAATTGGCACTGTGGAAGAGGATATGGAGAAGTTTTTCGGTATTAACGCATAAAAAATACTCCGTCAAAAGAAATAGATCCAACAGGCATAAAGAAACCTCGGAAACCCTTATAAAATGGGCATCCGAGGTTTTCTGCCTGTTATTCGAATCTGACAACGCCTAATCATTTTGTTTTCAGACTCAATTAACTGGTGTTCTCACTTATACTCCGGCAACGACCAGTGTTGCCGATTACACCAGCAATCAGCATACAGCAATCTATCACAGAGCAGTTGAATAAAAAAATGCAATCAAAATGCAATTCTAAAAGGAAAGAGCCTCAAAACCCTTGAAAATAAAGGCTTTGAAGCTCTGCTCCAACTATTCAAACTCAATCGTCGCCGGCGGCTTCCCCGTGCAATCATACAGCACCCGGTTCACATGCTGGACCTCGTTTACGATCCGGTTGGAGACCCTGCCGATCACCTCCCATGGCAGCTCCGCTGCCTCGGCGGTCATAAAGTCGATGGTGTTCACGGCCCGCAGCGCGATGGCGTAATCATACGTTCTCTCGTCACCCATGACGCCCACGGAGCGCATGTTGGTCAGGGCGGCAAAGTACTGGCCGATGCTCCGGTCCAGACCGGCCTTGGCGATCTCTTCCCGGTAAATGGCGTCGGCCTCCTGGACCATCTTCACCTTCTCCGGCGTTACCTCTCCGATGATACGGATCCCAAGTCCCGGGCCCGGGAACGGCTGACGGTACACCAGCTTTTCCGGGATCCCCAGCTCCAGACCGGCCTTTCTCACCTCGTCCTTGAACAGATCGCGGAGGGGCTCGATGATCTCCTTGAAATCCACGTAATCCGGCAGTCCTCCCACGTTGTGGTGGGACTTGATCACAGCGGATTCACCGCCCAGGCCGCTTTCCACCACGTCCGGATAAATGGTTCCCTGCACCAGGAAATCCACAGCTCCGATCTTCTTTGCCTCTTCCTCAAACACGCGGATAAACTCCTCGCCGATGATCTTTCTCTTCTTCTCCGGCTCTTCCACACCAGCCAGCTTATCATAGAAGCGCTGCTGGGCGTTTACGCGGATGAAGTTCAGATCATAGGGGCCGTTGGGGCCGAATACCTCTTCCACCTCGTCGCCCTCATTTTTCCGCAGTAGGCCATGGTCAACGAACACACAGGTCAGCTGATCGCCCACGGCCTTGGCCAGCATAACGGCTGCCACAGAGGAATCTACACCGCCGGATAATGCGCAGAGCACCTTTCCGTTTCCGACCTTCTCGCGAATCGCCCGGATGCTGTTCTCCACAAACGCGTCCATCTTCCAGGTTCCGGAGCAGCCGCAGACCTCATAAAGGAAATTGTGCAACATCTTCGTGCCTTCCTGGGTATGAAGGACCTCCGGATGGTACTGGATCGCATACAGCTTCTTCTCCGCGCACTCGGCAGCCGCCACCGGACAGTCGGCCGTATGGGCCACGATCCGGAAGCCGGGAGCCGCCTTTTCAATATAATCGTTATGGCTCATCCAGCAGATGGTCTTTTCGGACACATCTCCATACAGCTTGCTGGTCTTGTCCACCGTCACTTCGATCTTTCCATACTCACGGACCGGAGCCTTACATACATGGCCGCCCAACACATGCATCATCAGCTGTGCTCCGTAGCACAGGCCCAGCACCGGGATCCCCAGCTCAAATAATTCTTTGCTGCAGGATGCGGCTCCTTCCTCATAGCAGCTGTCGGGGCCTCCCGTGAGGATGATCCCCATGGGATTCATGGCCTTGATCTGTTCCAGATCTGTTTTATAAGAATAAATTTCACAGTATACGCTGCACTCGCGGACACGGCGGGCCACAAGCTGGTTATACTGGCCGCCGAAATCAATAACAATAATTTTTTCCTGATTCATCGAGAGCCTCCTGTCAACCTTTGTTGAAAAGCTGTACCTGCCGAAAAACATGCTTTCAGCAGGTACAAAAATTTTGTAATCATTATAATTGAAAGGTTTTGTCTTTGCAAGAAAAAAACTGTAAGTCCGGAAAAAACAGCAGAAACACCAGTGATCCGTTTAAAAATCCCCGATTATCCGGCAGATTTTCCGTCTGGGAATATATCTGTTTCCAGTCTTTCCAAGCTGTCCTGGTGCGCCCTTTAACAGCTATGCCTCATAGGTTCCCTTCTTTAATAATACGCCGTCCTGCATCATCAGGCTGCCGCGGGCAATGACCGTATTCATGGAGAGATCGCCGTTGAGCACCAGCACGTCTGCGTCGCTTCCCACATGGACGGCTCCCTTTTTGGGATATACCTCCAGAGCCTTCGCCACATTTCTGGTTCCCAGGGACAGAGCCTCCTCCAGAGACATATTTTCATTCTGGACCTGATATACCACCTGACGGTACATGGTATCCACACTGGAAACACCCATTTCCGTAAGATTTCCGGCTGCGTCATAGTTGGACCAGCTTCCCTGTCCGTCGGAGCTGATGGTCACCTTGTCCATGGGAACCCCGGCCTCCTTTGCCGCCCGCAGGGATGCCGCCAGCTCTTTGATCTTTTCCTCAAACTGTCCGCAGGTGAAGTCGATGGTTCCGCCCATCTTTGCCAGCTTGAATGCGTCCTCCTGGAGCTTCTTTGCTCTTCCCACATGGGTGGGTTGGAACGTCTTTACAGGGATCGAGGTGCGCTCCAGGGCTTCAAACACCGGGCTTAAGGCCCTGTCGTCGCCGCCCATATGGAGGCATACAAAACCGGCTTTTCCGCTTAACATGCCGGCTGTCCGCACATCGCTTCCCAGGCGGATCAGCTCGTCCACGGTGATGTTCGGGGCACGGTGGTCAGAGACTGCCAGCTTAAGGCCGATGATCTCGTCTACGAACATGATATCCCTGCTGATGCTTCCTGTGATGGTCGGACCCGGATGCCCGTATGCTCCGCAGCAGCAGTAGGCAGAAATTCCCTCTTCCTTTAATGCTTTGGCCTTAGCCACCAGATTTTCTGTGCTCCGGCTGATGCCGTCGGTTCCCAGAAGGCCCACCACTGTGGTCACGCCGCCCCTGATCAGATCAGAAAGCTGCACCTGGGGAGCCTGTGTGTGGAAGCTTCCCTCACCGCCGCCGCCTGTAATATGGACATGGCGGTCAATGAATCCAGGCGCCACGATCCGTCCCGTTCCGTCGATCACCTGGCAGCCCTCATATTCCGGAAGATCCTCCCCGATCCGCTCGATCTTTTCACCGGCGATGAGCACGTCCTTTTTTCCAAGATATTCCGGTGCATACACCTCTGCCCCTTTGATTAATAGCATATCTGCTCCTCCTTGTTTTTATACCCCTCCGGGCGATTTAAGCGCATGGTCTCATAAAAACACAGAGACCGATATGCGCCATGATACGATGGATCTCTTTCTCCATTGTATCATACTTCCTCCCGCTTTTCCAAATATTTCTTCACGTACCTTCCCGTATAGGAAACCGGACTTTCTGCCACCTGCTCCGGCGTTCCCTTTGCGATCACCGTACCGCCCCGGTCGCCGCCCTCGGGTCCCATATCGATGATATAGTCGGCGGTCTTGATCACATCCAGGTTGTGCTCGATGACCACCACCGTGTTTCCGCCCTCAGACAGACGGCGCAGGATCTCCACCAGCTTGTGGACATCCGCAAAATGAAGTCCCGTGGTGGGCTCGTCCAGGACATAAATGGTCTTTCCCGTTCCTCTTCTGGAAAGCTCCGTGGCCAGCTTGATCCTCTGGGCCTCGCCGCCAGAAAGCTCTGTGGACGGCTGCCCCAGTCTGATATAGGAAAGCCCCACATCGTTTAAGGTAGCGATCTTTCTGGAAATGGACGGCACGTTTTCAAAGAACTTCAATGCCTCCTCCACGGTCATGTTCAGTACATCGTAGATGCTCTTTCCCTTATATTTTACCTCCAGCGTCTCCCGGTTGTACCGTTTTCCGCCGCAGACCTCGCATGGAACGTAAACGTCCGGCAGGAAATGCATTTCGATCTTTATGATCCCGTCGCCGCTGCAGGCCTCACACCGGCCGCCCTTTACGTTAAAGCTGAACCGGCCCTTGCTGTATCCTTTGGCCTTGGCGTCGGGCGTCGCCGCAAACAGGTCCCGGATCAGATCGAACACGCCCGTATACGTTGCCGGGTTGGACCTGGGCGTCCGGCCGATGGGCGACTGGTCGATGGCGATGATCTTATCCAGCTGGTCCACGCCGTCGATTCCGTCATGGGCTCCGGCAATGGTCCTGGCCCGGTTCAGCTTCTTTGCCAGGGACTTATACAATATCTCATTGACCAGAGAGCTCTTTCCCGAGCCGGACACGCCTGTCACACAGGTCATCACCCCCAGGGGGATATCCACATCCACATTTTTCAGGTTATTCTCCCTGGCGCCCCGCACCTTCAGCCAGCCTGTGGGCTGCCGCCGCTCTGGCGGCACCGGAATGGACCTCCGGCCGCTTAAGTATGCGCCTGTGATGGAATCCTCACACTTCATGATCTCCTCAGCCGTCCCGACGGCCACCACTTTTCCACCATGCTCTCCCGCTCCGGGACCGATATCCACAATACAGTCCGCAGCCATCATGGTATCCTCATCATGTTCCACC
The DNA here is from genome assembly GCF_051602715.1 of Pilosibacter sp. YYHA0881. Taxonomy (GTDB): domain Bacteria; phylum Bacillota; class Clostridia; order Lachnospirales; family Lachnospiraceae; genus Alitiscatomonas; species Alitiscatomonas aceti. The sequence continues at coordinate 2,604,628 of NZ_CP175657.1, read as the reverse complement.
ACGATCACGCTGTTTCCCAGGTCCCGCAGATGGGTCAGGGTCTTTAAGAGCTTGTCATTGTCCCTCTGGTGGAGGCCGATGCTTGGCTCGTCCAGGATATAGGCCACACCCACCAGACCAGAGCCGATCTGGGTAGCCAGACGGATCCTCTGGGCCTCGCCGCCGGAAAGGGTCCCCGTGGCCCGGGACAGGGAAAGGTAATCCAGTCCCACGTCGATGAGGAACATGATCCTGGCCCGGATCTCCTTCAGGATCTGTTCCCCGATCATCTTCTGCATCTCCGAAAGCTCCAGGCCGTCGATGAACTCCTTAAACTTCACGATGGACATATCTGTGGCGTCGAAGATATTTTTTCCGCCCACGGTCACCGCCAGGGATTCCTTTTTAAGTCTCTTTCCATGGCAGGCAGTACAGGGGGTGATCCTCATGAAGGTCTCATATTCCGCCTTGCTGGCCTGGGAAAAGGTTTCCCGGTATCTGCGGTTCACATTTTCAATAAGTCCCTCAAAGGCCACGTCGTAAACGCCGGTGCCGCGCTGCCCCGTATAATGGACCGCCACCTTTTTCCCCTGGGTCCCGTAGATCAGGATATCGTGGATCTCTTTGGGATAATCCTCAAAGGGAGTATCCAGGTCAAAATGGTACTCTTTGGCCAGGGCGTCCAGGATCGCCCTGGAAAAGCTTCCCTCCTTGGCGCAGGACTGCCAGCCCAGGACTGCAATGGCCCCCTCCTTGATGCTTAAGGACTTATCCGGGATCATCAGATCCTCGTCAAATTCCATTTTGTATCCCAGTCCAAAGCACTCCGGACAGGCCCCGAAGGGATTATTGAAGGAAAAGCTCCTGGGCTCCACCTCCTCGATGCTGATCCCGCAGTCGGGGCAGGAAAAGCTCTGGCTGAAATTCACCGGCTCTCCGTCAAAAACATCCAGGATCATCAGGCCTCCAGACAGCTTCATCACTGTTTCGATGGAATCGGCCAGACGTTTTTCGATCCCCTCCTTCACCACCAGACGGTCCACCACGATTTCGATGTTATGCTTGATGTTCTTCTCAAGCTGGATCTCCTCCGTCAGCTCATGAAGGTTGCCATCAATGCGGACACGGACATAGCCGCTTTTCTTCGCCTGCTCCAGGACCTTTTCGTGCCGTCCCTTCCTTCCCCGCACCATGGGAGCCAGAAGCTGGATCCGTGTGCGCTCCGGCAGCTCCATGATCTGGTCCACCATCTGGTCCACGGTCTGCTTTTTGATCTCCCGTCCGCATTTGGGACAGTGGGGGATACCGATTCTGGCATATAAAAGACGCATATAATCGTAGATCTCCGTCACTGTTCCCACCGTGGAACGCGGGTTTCTGTTGGTGGATTTCTGGTCGATGGAGATCGCCGGGGAAAGTCCCTCGATGCTCTCCACATCGGGCTTCTCCATCTGCCCCAGGAACTGGCGGGCATAGGACGAAAGGGATTCCATATACCGTCTCTGCCCCTCGGCGTAGATCGTATCAAAGGCCAGGGAGGATTTTCCCGAGCCGGAAAGGCCGGTTAAGACCACCAGCTCATTCCGCGGGATATCCACGGAAATATTCTTCAGGTTGTGCTCGTTGGCACCACGGATCTTAATATATTGCTTTGGCATTGCCATTCTCCTATAAATCCGGGCATCTGGGATTTTGCAGGAAGGCAGAAGCCAGATGCGCCATGGTATAATGTCTGTTTTACAGACATTATACCGCACCCTTCGGCTGCGATACCCCTCCGGGAGATTTGAGCGCCTGGATTTTCGCGGTGAACGCGAAAACCAGATGCGCCATGGTATAATGTCTGTTTTACAGACATTATACCATGATTCTCTCCCGGATTCAAACATTTGTTCGCTGTTTCCAAAAAGAAAAGGTCCCGTTTCCGGGACCCTTTCTCTTCAAGAGGAAATGATCGTTAATCAGTGATTTCAATCTTGTATGTGCCGTCACTCTGTTTTGTGATCCTGTATTTCACGCCATCGGCGTCGGTCACGGTACCGCTGGTCTTTACCTTACCCTGCTCGTTTACTACGTAATCCTTGCCGTCAACGCTTACCTTTTCGTACTTCATTCCTTCTTCTGCCCGGATCAGAACGCCTTCCTCATAAAGAGCTCCGTCCTTGATGCCAGTGTAGCCGTCGCCGCGGTTTCCAAGAGAACCTGTGGTCGTGAAGTAGAATACCTCGTTGTCATGGTCATCGTCGTTTACAACTACGCGGCCTGTCATCATTTCGCCGTTATCGGGGTTAAAGTAGAACTTTCTGCCGTCTTCCACTTCTACCATTCCGGTCACCATACGGCCCTGGGTATCGAAGCAGTAGGTCTCGCCTTTGATCTTCGCCATACCGTAGTGTCCGCCAATGACTGTGGTCTTATACTCGGTGGAGTATGCGCGGCCGTCACGGAAGTAATACCAGCTTTCCTCTGCATCGTCCGGAGAAGCCAGGTACTGCCAGCCGTCCGCCTGCTGTCCGCCGCTTCTGTAATACCGTAAGTGGGCGGTATCCGAGCTGGACAGATCGTCGCGGCCTGTGGAGGTATAGTCTGACGGGTTTACCCATCCGGTCAGCATCCGTCCCTCATGATCAAAGATATAAGCGGTGCCGCCGATGCTCTTTTCTGTCTCCCGCACCATCTTGCCATTGGTGCCGAAATAGAACCAGTACTCACCCCAGTCATCGTTGGGATCCGGAAGCTGCTTCCAGCCGGCTGCCATTGCGCCGGAGCTGCCCAGGTAATAGATATCTCCGTCCAGATCCTGCCAGCCGGTGGCCATTACAGAATTGTTGAAATAGTACCATACGTCATGGATCTGCTTCCAGCCGTTCTCATAAGCCTTTCCGTTGGCTCCGAAGTATCTCCAGCCGCCTTCATGATCCCAGTTGTCGCTCAGCTCTCTCCATTCGTTGAGCACCATTTCGCCGCTGCTGTTCACATAGTAGGTGTCGTCGATCAGGCTGTTGGTCCGCATCACGCCGTTGGAATCCATATAGTACCATTTTTCGTTGACCTTCACCCAGTCGTCCTGGACCATTTTTCCTGTGGAATCATTGTAGTAATACCAGTTTCCATTTTTCTGTGACCAGCCTGCAAAGGATGTCATTGCCATTCCGGCTGTAAATGCCGCTGCAAGTGTCATAACCATTAAACCTTTTCTCATATCATTTCCTCCTTTATAAAAAATCTGTCAAAATTATTCTTTCTCATCTGTTGTATGGAGTATATCATATTTCTGTATTTTTTTCATCACTTTTTCTTCACATTTTCATTACAATTCTATGAAGCATTTATGGCAAAAAAGTGGCAGAGGGACGGGGCCTGGGGATATCGGGAGCAGGGGGAGGAAGCGGGGAGGGAGGGGGGCAGGATCTATTGGTGGATTGTGTGGTATTTTAGGCCCAGGGCGCTTTTTCTCAGGCAGATCCTTCTTGTGTCTCCGATGGCTGTGTTGTTGTATACGCTTCTGGATGTCTTGAATTTTGTTTGTTCTCCGTGCCAGTTTCCGTATAGATAGTAGTCGGTGGTGCTGCCGCTGGTGCTTATGTCTTTGTCTGTAACGGATATGGCTTCATGGGCCGATTTGTCGAAGGTCAGCAGGAAGTTCAGGGGGAATGTGGCCGTGAATGAGATAACAAGGACAGCCAGAATAACTGATAGCTTCCGGGACAGTCTCTGGGGTACCTTTGTGCCTGCTGATCTGATGATGTATGGAATGGACAGCAAAGCTGTTAGGTAAATGGTTATCCTGAGCAGGCTTCCCAGATCGTAATCAAAGCTTTTTGAGACGCTCAGGCATAAAAGCATTGCGATTACAGGGCCCAGGACCGGCATCTGGAGCGCGTTCTGCTCTCCTTTTTTTGTGGTGGTTTCTATATAGATGTATGGGTAATACCAGAGGTAGATCCCGTAGGCGGCCAGAAGTACAAAAAGAAAGATAGCGACCATGAGCTTACCGCCTGCCAGGAAGGCCGCTGCATTCAGAAATATCAGGATCCAGCCTGCTGCTTTTAAAAATTTCTTTGCGCCGGCAATGTGAAAGGGCTCGTATCCTTCTGACAGGCTCTCCATTGTTTTTGTTTCGTCTGCAATGGATCTGTAATGGTTTTTCTCCATGACATTTAATGCATTTATGTATTGGGATACGTTTTCTCCCTTTTCTGTCATTTCGCCAAGATCTACGCTGGGAATGTCGTTTTCCAGGAGAGCTTCAAACAATATTTCCAGATCGGCCAGCGCATAGTCCAGCGTGACGAGCCGGTTATACTGCCAGTCCACAAGGACCATCTGTGTCCGGCTGCCCAGAGGGACAAGAAGCAGACATCGGATATCGCTGTATTTTACCTGTTTCGGCTGTTTGAATAAATGGAAAAAGATCAATCGGTCCTCTTCCACAAGGATCATTTCTTTTTTATAGGCCAGAAGGAGCAGGATCCCCAGCGCCGCGAATGGTAAAAAACAGATGGAAGCCATGATGTTTCCCGTTATGGCAAGGAAAAAGCTGACCAGTGAAAATATGGCTGTGGTGATGATGCCGATGACTTTTACAAATATGCCGCTTCTTATAACTTTCTTTTCCATTTGATCCTCCCTGATCTGATATTCCATCGTTTCTGCATGCTCTTTTCTGACGAAAGCAGCAGATGGTATAATATCTGTTTCCAAACATTATACCATGGAACCATCATGCAGTCATTGTTTTCCGACGGCAGGCTCCACAGAGTTTTTTTGTCACAGGATGCTCTTTCCTATGGCATAAAAAGGGACCGGAGCTTTTTGGTGGGAGCTTCCGGTCCATAAGAGAAGGGGTATGTAAATGTAAGGAATCTGTCAATTGTCTCCGTATAAGCGGTTGACGGCGCTGAAGATGCCGCGCAGGGAGGCGCGGGTGATGTTGGAGCTGATGCCAACGCCGTAGGTGACACGCTTCCGGTCCTGATCCATCATGTGGATGTAGGAGGCCGCCTGGGCTCCGGAACCGGAGGTCAGGGCATGCTCGCTGTAATCCAGGACCTTGATATTGATGCCCAGCTCTTCCTCCAAGCCGCGCTGGACAGCGTCGATGGGGCCGTTTCCAACGCCCTCAAACTGTTTTTCGACTCCATGGTCGGTGTAGGTGACCACGGCCACGGTGGTGAAATCTCCGGCAGACTCGAAATCTGTGATCTTGCACTTTTTGAAGTGGTACGGTTCCTTCCGGTCCAGATAGTTTTTCTGGAATTCCTCCATGATCTGCTCGGGAGCCACCTCTCCCTGCCGCTCGGCGATCTTCTGGATCATGTCGGCAAATTCCTTATGCATGCCGCGGGGCAGCTTGAAGCCGAAGAAGGTGTCCATGACGAAGGCCACGCCGCCCTTTCCGGACTGGCTGTTGATACGGACGATGGGCTCGTACTCCCGGCCGATATCCGACGGGTCGATGGGGAGATACGGCACCTGCCATACCTTGCTCTGGCGCTCTAAAAGTGCGTGCATGCCCTTATTGATGGCGTCCTGGTGGGAACCGGAGAAGGCGGTGAACACCAGCTTTCCGGCATAGGGGTGGCGGGGATCGATGTGCATTTTCGTACACCGCTCATACACCTCTGCGATCCGCTTTACATCAGAGATCTCCAGCTCCGGATCGATGCCCTGGGAGAACATATTGTAAGCCAGGGTCAGGATATCCACGTTTCCGGTCCGTTCCCCGTTTCCGAACAGGGTGCCCTCCACCCGGTCCGCACCGGCCAGGAGCGCCAGCTCTGTGGCCGCCACTCCGGTTCCCCGGTCGTTGTGGGGATGAACGCTTAAGATAATGCTTTCCCGGTTTTCCAGATGCCTGTTCATCCATTCGATCTGGTCTGCATACACATTGGGAGTCGTCATCTCCACCGTGGACGGCAGGTTCATGATCATCCTGTTCTCCGGCGTCGGTCCCCAGGCTCTCTGGACCGCGTTGCAGATATCCAGGGCGAAATCCAGCTCCGTGCCCGTAAAGCTCTCCGGTGAATACTCCAGTACCACCTCTCCGTCATGGTCCTTCATATAGTTCTTTACCATGGCGACGCCGTCTGTGGCGATCTTTTTGATCTCCTCCCGGTCCATGTGGAATACCACGTCCCGCTGTAAGGTGGATGTGGAATTGTAAATGTGGACCACTGCCTTTTTGATCCCCTGGATGGCCTCAAAGGTACGCTTCACCAGGTGCTCCCGGCACTGGGTCAGCACCTGGACCATCACGTCATCGGGGATCAGATTCCGCTCCACCAGCTGTCTTAAAAAATCAAATTCGATCTGGGAAGCCGCAGGAAAGCCGATCTCGATCTCCTTAAAGCCCATTTCCACCAGGAGATTGAACATCTCGATCTTTTCCTCTACCACCATGGGCTCCACCAGGGCCTGGTTTCCGTCCCTTAAATCCACGCTGCACCATGCGGGCGCCTTCTGTATCTCTTTTCCGGGCCATTCCCGCTCCGGGTAATGGACCACCGGTACTCTCTGATATCGTTCCACATTTTTCATGATCTGCTTCCTCCATTTAAGTCCTGTACTGGCGTTTTTACTTTCTGAACCACATTAAGGCCGGAGTCGGTAAATCACGCTGTATTTCTCTACGATAAACTGTGTTACGCTCTTAGGTCTAACCCCATATCCATCAGTCCTCTGCTCAGATTTTATGTAAAACACATTATAGCATCTGATTTCTGTTATATCAACAAAAGCTCCCATATCTTTTGATTATGGGAGCTATGCCGGGACTATTTATGAGGGCCGCAGCTCTATGAAACTGCGTGGCCTTTTTTTCTGAGGGCTCCGATCACCTGGTCCACGTACTTTTCGCAGATCTCCGTGGATTCGGCCTCCACCATGACGCGGATCAGCGGCTCAGTTCCGCTCTGTCTCAAGAGAAGCCTTCCGTCGCTGCCCAGGGCCTTCTCCACATCGGCTGCGGCCTGCTTCACGTCTTCGTCGCCCAGGGCGGCCGCCTTGTCGGCCACACGCACGTTCTTAAGGACCTGGGGCAGGATGGTCACCTCGGAAGCCAGTCTGGACAGAGTCTCCTTCTTTTCCAGCATCACCTCCATGATCTTTAAGGAGGTCAGGATCCCATCGCCGGTGGTGGCGTATTTGCTGAAAATAATATGGCCGGACTGCTCGCCGCCCAGGCAGTTTCCAGTCTGGGACATGTTTTCATACACATATTTATCGCCCACAGCCGTTTTGTCGTAGCCGATGCCCTCCCGGTCCAGAGCCTTATAAAGGCCCAGGTTGGACATGACTGTGGTTACGATCTTATTATTCCTTAAATTTCCCTGCTCCTTCATATATTTTCCGCAGATATAAAGGATCCGGTCGCCGTCCACCACTTCTCCGTTTTCATCCACCGCCAGACAGCGGTCTGCATCGCCGTCGTAGGCAAAGCCCACGTCCAGATGGTTTTCCTTCACAAAGGCCTGGAGCCGTCCAATGTGGGTAGAGCCGCAGTCCGTATTGATATTTAAGCCGTCGGGCTCGTTATTGATCACAAAGGTATCGGCTCCCAGGGCATCGAACACGCTCTTTGCCACAGAGGAAGCGCTTCCATTGGCGCAGTCCAGCCCCACCTTCTTCCCCTTAAAGGAACGGGTGGCAATGGAGATCAGATATCCGATATAGCGGTTCCTTCCGGCTGCAAAATCCTGGGTGCGGCCGATCTGGTCCCTCTTTGCCAGGGGAAGCTCTCCCATCTCCCCATCCAGGTATTTTTCGATCTCCAGGATAACCGACTCCTCCATTTTCTCTCCGCTGCCGTTCATGACCTTGATGCCGTTGTCATAATAGGGATTGTGGCTGGCAGAGATCATGATCCCGCAGTCAAAATCCTCGGTACGGATCACATGGGACACGCTGGGCGTGGTAGTCACGTGCAGCAGATATACGTCTGCGCCCGAAGCCGTCAGGCCCGACACCAGGGCGTACTCAAACATATAGCTGGACCGTCTCGTATCCTTTCCGATCACGATGCGGCACCGCTCTCCCTTGGCCTTCTGCCCGTAATACCAGCCCAGGAAGCGGCCCACCTTATAGGCGTGCTCCACCGTCAGATCCACGTTGGCCTCTCCCCGGAAGCCGTCTGTTCCAAAATATTTTCCCATTTTTCTCATCCTCCTAAAAAAGGTTTCCCCCCGCCTTCCTGATCCCTGTATTATTCTATGACTCAGCTCCCGCAGATGGAAGCCAGGAAGACCTCTGCCGGAGGCCTCGCCCATCTTTTATCCTACCAGGTAATCTCCTTCAGATAACGGCCCACTGCGTCCTTCCAGTCCGGAAGCCGCTCAAAGCCGTTTTCCGTCAGCTTCTCCTTGCTGATCCGGCTGTTCATGGGCCGCTTCGCCTTGGAGGCCGGATACCCGCTGGTGGGAACCGGCGTTACCTTTACCTCGTCCATCCCCGCCTGGCGGAAGATCTCGCAGGCAAATTCATACCAGGAGCATAAGCCCTCGTTGGTGGCATGGTACCGGCCATATTTCTCGGTCTGGATCATATCCACCAGGAGCCTGGCCAGATCATAGGTATAGGTGGGGGAGCCGATCTGGTCGTCCACCACCGTGGCCGCGCCCCGTTCCTTTCCGATACGGAGCATGGTCTTAATGAAGTTCTTTCCGTTGACGCCGAACACCCAGGCAATGCGGACGATGAAGAATTTTTTCACCAGCTCCTCCACCGCCAGCTCTCCCTCGTATTTGGTCTGACCGTATACGTTTAAGGGATGGCGCTCGTCATCCGGCTCCCAGGGGCGGGTCCCCTGGCCGTCGAACACGTAATCCGTGCTGATGTACATCATCTTGATATCCAGGTCGCGGCAGACCTCTGCGATGTTCCTGGTGCCGTCTGCGTTGACCTTTCTGCATACGTCCACGTTGTCCTCGGCCGCATCCACAGCCGTATAAGCGGCACAGTGGATCACAGCGTCCACCTTCGATTCCGTGATCACCCTCCGGCAGGCCCCTGCGTCGGTGATGTCCATCTCCTCCAGGTCCACTCCCACGGGCTCCAGGCCGCGTTTTACCATTTCATTTACCACGTCATGGCCCAGCTGGCCCTTGACGCCTGTTACTAAGATCCTCATTATTTCTCACCCAGCCTCTTTCCATACATGTTATCGAAATAATTGCTGTACTCGCCGCTTAAGATGTGCTTCCACCAGTCCTCGTTGTCCAGATACCACTGGATGGTCTGCTGGATCCCGGTATCGAAATTGTATTTGGGCTTCCAGCCAAGCTCGGTCTCCAGCTTTGTGGGATCGATGGCATATCGGCGGTCATGGCCCGGACGGTCCGTTACAAATTTGATCAGGCTCTCCGGCTTATCAAGGGCCTTTAAGATGGTCTTTACAACCTCTAAGTTGGTGCGCTCGTTGTGGCCGCCCACATTATATACTTCTCCCACCCGGCCGTTGTGGATGATCAGATCGATGGCCTCGCAGTGGTCGGAAACATGGAGCCAGTCTCTCACATTCTCGCCTGTTCCGTATACCGGAAGGGACTCGTCGGCCAGGGCGCGGCTGATCATCAACGGGATCAGCTTCTCCGGGAAATGGTAGGGGCCATAGTTGTTGGAGCAGCGGGAAATGGTCACCGGCAGACCAAAGGTCCTGTGGTATGCCATGACGAACAGGTCGGCGCTGGCCTTACTGGAGGAATAGGGGCTGGAGGTGTGGAGCGGAGTCTCCTCGGTAAAAAAGAGGTCCGGACGGTCCAGAGGCAGGTCTCCGTATACCTCGTCGGTGGATACCTGGTGATAGCGCTTGATCCCGTATTCCTTACATGCGTCTAAGAGCGTGGTGGTACCCATAACGTTGGTACGCACAAAGCTCTCCGGATCCACCACGGAGCGGTCCACGTGGCTCTCAGCCGCAAAGTTTACGACCATATCGGGCTTTTCCTTTTCAAACAGATCGAATACGAATTTCCGGTCCGCAATGTCGCCCTTTACAAATTTATAGTTGGGCTTTCCCTCCACGGGCTTTAAGGTCTCCAGGTTGCCTGCGTAGGTGAGCAGATCCAGGTTGACAATGTCATACTCCGGATATTTATTTACCATATGATGGATGAAGTTGCCGCCGATGAAACCGGCGCCGCCTGTTACGATGATCTTCATTTTTGTTTCTCCTTATTCGCTTTCTTCAAATCCACGCCGTTCTCCGGCTTTCCGGCCGGAAGATCCTGCGTTTTCTGGCCAGGAATGTTTTATCGGTCCGCATGGCCCGGCAGCTTGTCGATATACTTGCCGTCCACCACGTCCTTCAGATACTGGCCGTATTGGTTCTTCTTTAAGATCTCATAGGCCTCCATGACCTCGTCCCTGGTGATCCAGCCGTTGGTATAGGCGATCTCCTCCAGGCAGGCGATCTTTCTGTGCTCATGGGTCTCCACGGTCTTAACAAAGTTGGTGGCCTCCACCAGGGATTCGTGGGTTCCCGTATCCAGCCATGTGAAGCCCTGGCCTAAAAGCGTCACATCCAGCTCGCCGCTCTCCAGATAGATCCGGTTTAAGTCCGTGATCTCCAGCTCGCCTCTCGCAGAGGGCTTTAAGTTTTTCGCATACTCCACCACCCGGTTGTCGTAGAAATACAGGCCGGTGACGCAGTAGTTGGACTTGGGCTTTTCCGGTTTCTCCTCAATGGAAATAGCCTTTCCGTCCTTATCGAATTCCACAATGCCGAACCGCTCCGGATCGTCCACGTAATATCCGAATACAGTGGCTCCCTTTTCCCTGGCAGCCGCCTCCCTGAGGCGCTTCTTTAAGCCCTGGCCGTGGAAGATATTGTCTCCCAGGACCATAGCCACAGAATCGTTTCCGATGAAATCTGCGCCGATGATAAAGGCCTGGGCCAGTCCGTCGGGACTGGGCTGCACCGCATAGCTGAGGGTGATGCCGAACTGATGGCCGTCGCCTAAAAGAGCTTCAAACCTGGGCGTATCATCGGGAGTGGAGATGATCAGGATATCCCGGATCCCTGCGTTCATCAGAACGGAAAGGGGATAATAGATCATGGGTTTATCATAGATGGGTAAAAGCTGTTTGGAAGTCACCTTCGTCAGTGGATAAAGACGTGTGCCGCTGCCGCCGGCAAGAATGATACCTTTCATATCTGTTCTCCTTCATTTTCTGCTGTTTTAGTCCGTTTTTCCGGAAAAAAGCGTCCGCCGCGGAGGCTAAAATTTTCCCACGGCTAAAAAAGGACGCACCTTCCCCGTATATATGGCGTCATTATAGCATAAAACCCAGATGATTGAAAGGCCGGATGTTACAAACCTATTGGATTATCTTTAAGATTTCTTTAAATCCTTCTGATTTTCCGAGATTCAGATGTTCATAGAAAAAAAGGCCCGGTTCAGTTCCAGGGCCTCCTCCATGGTATTTTTCCATCCGTAACGCTTCAGATCCGTCTTCCATCCCTTAGGGGTCCACAGCACCTCCACGCCTTCCTCCCGCAGAAGAAGGCACTGGAGATCCATGGACGCAAAATGAGCGGCCCCGCTCAGGATCCCGGCGGCGTTCACCACCCGGTGGGCCGGCACGTTCTCTCCTGCCAGCCCTTTTTTCAAAGCGTATCCCACCTGTCTGGAGTTCCCCGGCTTCCCGCAGAGCAGGGCGATCTGGCCATAGGTGGCCACCCTCCCTCTGGGGATCCGGCTGCATACCAGACCGATGCGGCGGTAAATATCCATATCCATTTTTAATTCTCGTTCATTTTCGCCAGCTTGGCCGCCTGGTCTGCGGCGATCAGGCTGTCGATCAGTTCCTGGAGATCGCCGTCCATGATGGAGTCGATCTTATAAAGGGTCAGCTTGATCCGGTGCTCTGTCACACGTCCCTGGGGGAAGTTGTAGGTGCGGATCTTTTCGGACCGGTCGCCGGTGCCGATCTGGCTGCGGCGCGCCTCGGCCTCCTCATTCTGGCGGCGCTCCAGCTCCATGTCATACAGCTTGGAACGCAGCAGGCGGAACGCCTTATCCTTGTTCTGCAGCTGGGATTTCTCCGTCTGGCTGTAGATCACGATTCCCGTGGGAATATGGGTCAGACGCACCGCAGAGTCAGTGGTGTTTACGCACTGGCCGCCGTTTCCGGAGGCACGCATCACGTCGATGCGGATATCCTTTTCGTCGATGACCACGTCAAACTCCTCGGCCTCCGGCATGATCGCCACAGTGGCCGTAGACGTATGGATCCGGCCGCCGGACTCAGTCTCCGGCACACGCTGTACCCGGTGTACGCCGCTTTCGTATTTCAGCTTGGAATATGCGCCCTGGCCTGTGATCATGAATTCCACTTCCTTCATGCCGCCGATGCCGCTCTCGCTGACGTTAATCAGCTCCACCTTCCAGCGCTGGCGCTCTGCATAATGGACGTACATCCGGTACAGCTCGGAAGCGAACAGGGCCGCCTCGTCTCCGCCTGCGCCTGCGCGGATTTCCACGATCACGTTCTTATCATCGTTGGGGTCCTTGGGAAGCAGAAGGATCTTAAGCTGCTGCTCCAGCTCCTCGATCCTTTTTTTCGCGTCGGAAAGCTCTTCCTTGGCCATCTCCCGCATTTCCTCGTCGCTCTCTTCCTCCAGAAGGGCCAGGCTGTCCTCCACGTCCTGCTTTGCCTGCTTATATTCCTTATATGTCTCCACCAGCGGCGTCAGATCCGACTGTTCCTTCATCAGTTTCCGGAATCGTTTCTGATCCTCTGCCACGGACGGATTGTTTAACTCAAACATCAGCTCTTCGTAATGCTTAACAATGTCTTCCAAACGGTCGAACATAGGAAACCTCCTTCTTTATTTCCGGATCTGCCCCGGCCACGTTCCGCGCACTACCCGGTCCATGCCCGCCAGATCCTTTATCACCTTTGTATCCTGAAATCCATGGGACTCTAAAAGCGTCTTCACCGCCGCCCCCTGGTCGTGACCCGTCTCAAAATAAACGGAACCGCCCTGGTTTAAGAAATCCCCGCATTGCTCCGCCAGGATCCTGTAAAAATACAGGCCGTCCTCTTTCCCGTCTAAGGCTCCCAGAGGCTCATGGTCACGCACCTCCGGCTCCAGGCCCCGGATCACCTCACTGGGGATATAGGGCGGATTGGAAACGATCACATCGAACATGTCCCTTCCCGGCTCAAAGGCAGCGAACATATCGCTCTGGCGAAACTCCACCGGATACGTTCCGGCGTTTTTTTCTGCCACCTCCAGGGCCTCGGAAGAAATGTCTGCCGCTGCCACCCGGGCGTATCCGCCCAGGGCCTTTAAGCTGACGGCGATGCAGCCGGAGCCGGTACACATATCCAGCACAGAAATATTTCTGTTTTTCTGCTCATTTAACACAGTTTCCACCAGCGTCTCAGTATCCTGCCTGGGGATCAGCACATGGGCATTGACAAAAAACTCCATGCCCATGAATTCCTGTGTGCCCAGGATATGCTGGAGGGGCACCCGGCCGGAACGCCGCTCCAGGCCGTTCTCATAAGCCTTGAGGGCCGGAGCCTCCGGCGCCGCCTCCTCCTTTGCATCCAGGAAATACCTGGCCCGGCTCATGGAAAATGCCTGTTCAAACAAATACCAGGCGTCCAGCTCATACTCCTGGATCCCGGCCTTCTTTAAGCGCTCCTGGCCCTGTTTTAACAGCTCCCCCCAGGTCATGCCAGTTTCTCCTGCTCTTCAAAATACCCGGCCGGATACGTTTCCGGAAAGTTCTCCTCCAGGTATTTCTTCCAGTCGAACACTTCCTCCACAGCGGCGATGGCCACCTGGATCATGGAATCGTCCGGCTCCTTGGTGGTCAGTCCCTGCATCCACATGCCGGGGCGGCTTATGATGTCCATGATCTTTGAATTGCTGGTTCCAGCTAACCGTAGCACCTCATAGGACACGCCCGCGATCACCGGGATCAGTACGATCCGGCTGACGATCCGGAGCCAGATGGTGTCCACCCGGACCACCATAAAGAACAGGATGCTGATGACCATGACGATCAGAAGAAAGCTGGTGCCGCAGCGCTTGTGCTCCTTGGAGCTCTTCCGGACGTTTTCCACATTTAATACCAGCCCGTTCTCCAGGCAGTTGATGCATTTGTGCTCGGAGCCATGGTACATGAACGTGCGGCGGATGTCATCCATCCTGGAAATGATCTTAATATAAGCGATAAAGATCCCAATGCGGATCACTCCCTCCAGTACTGCCATGACCGTTTCCGACTGGATGAACCGGCGGAAAAAGCCGGCGATCAGAAGCGGGAGCACCATAAAGATCCCAATGGCCATGAACACGGAAAAGATCATCACCGCCGTCATAACGACGCTTTCCATTTTTTCTCCGAATTTATCGATCAGGAAGCTTTCAAATCTTCCCGGAGCCTCGTCCTCTTCATCGTCCTCAAAAAAGCTGGCCGACCAGGTGAGAGTCTTCATCCCCAGGATCATTGAATCCGCAAAGCTGAAAATCCCGCGTACAAACGGAAGGGAAAAGAATTTCACTTTTTCCGTCATACTCACATATGTGTCTTTCTGGATCACGATCTCCCCGTCAGGCTTTCTGACGGCGGTGGCATAGGTATCCTTATTTTTCATCATGATTCCCTCTAAGACTGCCTGTCCCCCGATACCGGAATATTTCAATTTTAAACCTCCATGTCTGTAAGATCCCGCAGACGCGCGTCTCCGGCCCGTCTGCCTCCGGGGCCTGCCGGGAGCGTTCCCACTCCGCCTGGCCTCCGGGTAAACAAAAAGGGCTGAGTTTTCAGAAATATCCAAAAGCTCAACCCTGCTTTATCAAACCTTATTTGTCTGCTTTCACACCATACTTACGGTTGAACATCTCGATACGTCCGCGAGCGGAAGCAGCCTTCTGCTGACCGGTATAGAATGAATGGCATTTGGAACAGATTTCTACGTGAATGTCTTTCTTGGTAGAACCAGTTACAAATTCATTACCGCAGTTGCAAACGACCTTGGCCTGATAGTAATTTGGGTGGATTCCCTCTTTCATGATTTTCACCTCTTTATTTTTTGGTACATGACTGACAGTCACGTTTATTTATATACCTGTTCCCTTAGAACAGCTAAATAAGTATAGCATAGTTTATTTTTGAGTGCAAGTGTTTTTTCGCTGAAAATCGGGCGTTGATTTTCAGTGTTTTATTGCGGCATGATACTAAAAACTGATATAATGCAAATGAGAGGGGGCAAAGCATGAATAAAAAATTATCCGGGGTATTTACTGTTATTTTAATGATAAATGTATTAACCTTTAATATTTACGCCATGGAACATCTGATAGACAGGAATGACCGTGAATATTCAGAAATCTTGTCTCTGAACGATGAAATATTGGATTCCCTGAATCATGGCCTGGTCCATTCAGAAACAGGGAAAGATATTTCTGAAGATGTTCCAGAAGATGCAAAGACAGAATTAGAAAAAATTTTAAATCAATGGCATGTTGGCGCAATCCATATCTTTGATGGCCAGACTGTAAACTATGCGGAAACCGTTAAAGATGCACTGAAGCATGCGGGATATGATCCCAGAAACTATACATATGAAATCGTTTCAGGTATCCCGGGAATAAGATATCCCACAGCGATCGTATTTAACAGCGAAGAAAAAGCTGAATTCATAATACCTGCTGAACCGTCAGCAGCCCGTGCTTTTGAGGGTAACTGGCCCACGGCAGCTCAGAATACGGATCTGCTTTCTGCTTCAAATGAAGAGAATGACAGCAGTATGCCATTATATAATTACAGCGACTTTGCACGGGCATCCAGAAAAGCTGGCCTGTTTGGCCATGGCGGTATCGGAATCACGTATCCGGGTGGTACTTTTAATTGGAAGACAGGCGCTGCGGCCGTTGGTATTTTTACCGTTCTGGTCATCTGTTTATATTCATTTGTCAGATCTCGCAAGCCCGGGGACTGATGGAGTTGGAGACAGCTGCCTGCCGCTGCTGTCTCCAGCTAAGAGAGAAATCGAAACCGGATCCTGGCCGACGGCTCCCTACCCCTCCATCACATGAAGGTTCCGAAGCTCTCCGTCCCGGATGCGCTCCGTCAGCTCCATGGCATGGGGCTCCAGATAATCCCAGTCCCCGCCGGTCAAGCCCTGGCGCTTCAGTTCCTGTACCACAGCCCGGCAGACCATTTCGATCCTCTCCTCTGTCCGGACCGGGCCGCCAGCCAGCCGCTTCTTTGCTGGTCCGCAGGATCCCTCTGTGTCCTCTGCTTCCTTCTCCACGGATCCACGGACGCCATTTCTGTCCCCTGGTTCCGTATTCCCTGGCTCATAAACGCCAGCCGCATCCCCCGGCACGGCTGCTCCCCCTGTCAGCAGCCGCTCCAGCTCCCCAGCAGCCTCACGGAGCACCGGCAGCTCCCTGGCGGCCCGGAACGACCATTTGTAATACGGCATGTACCTGCGGTTCAGAAGAAAGATCATGGAAAGCCCTGCCGAAACAAATTCGTGGAGGGCCATGGCGGCGGCTCCGTATTCCCCCCGCCTCAAGCACCGGGAATAATTATACTGCCCCGACTGGGCCATAAGGACGGCCCGGGCCGCCATTTTCTTCAGACGCACGTCCTCCGGGTATCCGTCCTCCAGCTCCCGGCGCACGGCAGAAAACTCCCCGCATCCGTCGTAAAACACCCTTCCATTGACGGCGCAGGACAGGCTGTGCTCCGGCGTATACAGCCATTCCATCAGGGATTCCGGCGCTCCCGGCCTTCCTGTGAACTGGCGGTAAAATTCTCCAGTGAGCAAAACGCCCCGGCGTCCGCCGCCAAGGAGGCTCTGTTTTTCCCGCCTCACTCCCAGATACTCCTCCGGCAGCTTCCCATAAGCCCGGGACAGCTTAAATTCCAGCTCATGCTCCAGCCGGTCCGGGATCCAAAGACAGAAGCCGGCCTCAAAATCATGGTCCCGGGATATGGCATCATCAAAACCAAAGCAGTCGGAGCCCTCTCCGGCCACTCCCGCGGCGATCATATCCATATACTGGGGAAACTGCTCCTGGAGCATGGGCAGGCCGTATTCGCCAAAAAACCGTTCTGAAAGCTCCAGGCCCCTGATAACGTTTCCCCTGTCCTGTCCTTCCTCTATCGGCTCCATATCTGCCGCTCTTCCACTGCTCTTTCCATCTGTCATCTCCCCGGCTCCTCTCCGGCTTCCCGATAGATCCGGTCCGCCGCCTCGGTAAGTTCCTTCTTTATTCTGAAATATCCGAAATGTCCGAATGTTTCCGCGCATTTCCGGCAATTAAACGCGTAATATCCGTCTCTGGGAACCTCTCCGGAGCGAAAGATCTCCACTGCCTTTTCCAGACATCCGTCGATCTCCTCCTCCCGTCCCGCCTTCTCATACAGCACCGCCAGGTTCACCCAGGTGACCGCGATCTCCAGGAGGCTTCCCGGCCGCAGCGCCTCCATGATATCCATGGCTTTCTTATAATATGCCTCCGCCTTTCTATACTCTCCCAGGTCCTCCCAGGCCAGGGCCATGTTGTTGAACAGGCCTCCGAACCGGTAGTCTCCCGGCGGCAGGCTCCCGCCATAGGCCCTAAAGGCCTGGTCGTAATACGGCATGGCCTCTGCTGCCTTTCCAAAAGCCTTCATGGTAGTGGCGGCATTGAGACAGGTGGTGCCGCCGGTGACGGTCTGGGAAAGCCCATGATCTCCCACCAGGGCCAGCCCCTTTTCCACCGCCGCAAGGCCCTTTTCCCTCTCTCCGGAATTGCGGTAAAAGCCCATCATTTCATTCAATATAGTGATCTGGGATGCCCAGTCCCCGGCTTCCTCATACCGGGCCATCCAGTCCTCCAGATATATGGCCGCCTCCCGTTTGGCATCCCGGTCCAGGAGCCGGTCAAAGCCCTGGATCACCTCCCGGACCGAGGGACCTCCGTCCGCGCTCCCTGTATGCACCGCCTCTGCGGCTGCTATATGTGGTCTGAAGCAGCACTCTGGCTCCTCCCAGTCTTCTTTTTCCAGTATCATCTGTCATTTCCTCTCTGTTTCATTTTTCAGGAAGCCTTAGTCCAGGCTCCGCCCTCCGGAAAAGATCCGCCACACGGCTGGCGCATACCGGACCAGGATCCGGGCCGCCGCGTAAGAGGATGCCACCACCGCCGCCGGAAGCAGGAGGAACCAGGCCACAGCTAAGACCGCCATGGCCGGCCCGTCCAGCACGCGTCCCAGCACCAGGGCTCCGGCCTTATTAAAAACACGCACCAGGATAAAATGGATCCCGTATAAAAACAGGCTCTGGCGCATCCACGGCCTGGTCTTTCCCATCCGTCCGCTGTCAAACAGAAGCCATATGGATATGGGAAGGAAAAAACGGAACATGACGATCCACAAAACATCTGCCCCGGGCTTCCCCATCCTCCAGAAACAGATCGCTGCCATAAGGACATTTCCGATCCCCGCCAGGATCCGCCCCTTTCCATAAGAAGCCTCTGTCAGCTCCCGGCCATGGACGGCCATAAAGATCCCAAAGGAATAGTAAAGAAGTGCGTCGGTGTTGGGATGCATGGTATCCAGATGAAAATGGACGGCCGCCATGACAGCTGCCAGAAAGACCAGCCCCCGGGTCCGGTTCTTTATGATCCAGTAAAGGACCGGGGACAGCAGGATCAGGAACATCAGCTGATACAGATACCAGAATACCGGCGCGTACTGGTAATGAAGAACAGCCGCCAGAAGCTCCTCCCCGTTAAATGGCACCGGCGGTTTTCCAATGAGCCGGTAAACAGCCGGAATGCGGGTTGCCAGCACATAGCCCAGATAATAAAAAAGATTCCAGGCCAGATAGGGGACCGCCACGCTGCGGACCCGGCTCTTCCATTTTGCCGGAAGCTTCTCCCAGGAAAAGCTGCGGAAAAAAAGGTACGCCGACAGCATAAAAAATCCCGGCACTGCCGTCAGCCCCAGGGCCGCGGACAAGAAATCCTGGATCCTGTGGACCGTCAGCCAGATCCCCTCTGTGACCGGGGCGCCGCCGGAAAACAGCTCCGCATTATAGGAGTGGGCCCAGATCACCAGGATACTGAGCAGAAACATCACCCAGGAAACGTGCTCCCGGAACGCCTTTTCCTCCATGGTCTTTCCCATTTGCATCCATCCCTCCGTATTTTCCCAGGGCCGGAAAAGCAGACTCTCCAGCCCCTCTCTTCCTCTTATTTTGCGGAATTTCAGCCGGATTGTCAAGGCAGTTTTCCTCCCTCTGTTTGTCAACCAAATTTAATATATGGTTTACATTTCTCTGTTTTTATGATATTGTAAACTATATAAAATTTTTAGTTTACTTTAGGAGGCACCCATGACTGAACCTATGACCATGATCCAGGAACTGAAAACACGGATCTTAAACGGCGGCATGATCTCCCGGGAGGAAGCCCTGGCCCTTTATGAGGCTCCCCTGGAGGAACTCTGCTCCGCCGCCCGCCAGATCCAGCTCCATTTCTGCCAGAACCGCTTCGACCTCTGTACCATCATCAACGGGAAGAGCGGCCGCTGCCCGGAAAACTGCCGGTTCTGCGCCCAATCCGCCTATTCTTCTTCCAGCGCAGAGGAATATCCTCTGCTGGATGCTGATACCATTGTCCAGGAAGCTGGAAGGAATCACAGACAGGGTGTTCCCCGCTTTTCTATCGTGACCTCCGGCAGGCAGTTAAACGATAGGGAGGTGGACCGGATGTGCCTGGCCATCCAGAGGATCCGGAAAGAAACCGGCTGTCTGGTCTGCGCCTCCTTCGGTCTCCTGGACCAGTCTCAGTATGAAAAGCTGAAGGAAGCAGGTGTCACCCGGATCCACAACAATCTGGAGACCTCCCGGAGCAATTTCCCCAATGTGTGCACCACCCACACCTTTGACCAGAAGCTGGCCGCCATAAAAGCCGCCCAGGCCGCCGGGCTTACAGTGTGCAGCGGCGGGATCGTGGGCATGGGCGAGACCCCAGAGGACCAGGTGGACATGGCGCTCTCGCTGCGGGAGCTGGGGATCCGCTCAGTTCCCGTCAACATGCTGAACCCCATTCCCGGGACGCCCTTGGGACACCTGGCCCCGCTGACCGGAGACCAGATGCGCCGGATCGTGGCCGTATTCCGCTTCCTTCTTCCAGATGCCTTCATCCGCCTGGCTGGAGGACGGGGCCTCCTTCCCGACAAAGGGCGGAGCTGTTTCCTTTCCGGCGCCAATGCCGCCATCTCCGGCGATATGCTGACCACCTCCGGCATCTCCACGGCTGCGGATCTTCAGATGTTAAGCGAACTGGGCTGCGTCCTTTAGGATCTCCAGCTGTTCAAATCCCAGATTTCCGCCCGAGATCACAAAACAGACCTTATCCTCTTTTCCCACCGGGATCCGCCCCTCTAAAACGGCGCCGATCCCGATACAGGCCGACGGCTCCGCCAGGACCTTCCCCTCCATCAGGAGCAGCTCCATACCCTTCAGCATGAACGGATCATCCACCGATGCGAAGCCGTCCACATACGCCTTCACCACCGGGAAATTTTTAAGGCCCGGCCGCTGGGACACCAGGGCATCAGCCAGGGACTTCTTCATGGGCACCAGCACCGGTTCCCCGGCCTTCAGGCTCTCCGTGTACCGCGGAAGGGCCGACGGCTCCGCCCCGTATACCTTTGTATGATCCGACACGGATTTCACCGCCGCAGAAACGCCGCCGATGAGTCCGCCGCCGCTGGCCGGGACGATGACTGTGGAAAGCTCCGGACACTGTTCCATCAGTTCCAGGCCCAGAGTCCCCTGGCCTGCCATCACATCGTAATCGTCATAGGGCGGGATCATGGTGCTGCCCCTCTCCATACAGATCCGCTCCGCCACCTCGAACCGCTCCGGTGCTTCGCAGAGCACCACCTCGGCCCCCAGCTCCATAATAGCTTTTTTCTTTGCCTCCGGAGCCGTCCGCGGCATTACGATCACCGCCCTGGCCCCCTTCATTCTGGCACCATAAGCGATGGCCCGTCCGTGGTTCCCCGAAGATGCCGCCACGATCCCTCGAGAAAGCTCCTCATCTGTCAGCGTCAGGATCCGGTTCATGGCCCCCCGGAGCTTAAATGCCCCGGTCTTCTGCATACACTCTGCCTTGACATATACCTGGCAGCCCAGGTATGCATCCAGTGCCTTAAGCCTCAGAAGCGGAGTCTCATCCACAAACGGAGCGATCCGTTCCCTGGCCTCCTGGATCTGTTTTCCCGTAAATTCCATTACCTTCTCCTCCTTTTCTTCACCGCCGTTCATTCTCAGAGCGGCCATTGTCCAGTTCCCTTTTCGCGGAGATCCGGCAGAACACTGCTCCCTCTGCCGGTCCCGGAACATCCTTTTTCTAATTATATAGCTATTATCATAGGGGTCCTGCCATTTTGTCAACCTGGCTGTGAGATTTTTTACAGTATCCGGCAGCAGTTCCTTCTGTTCCTCTGATTTTTCTATTTGACAAAACGCCTTCTTATGCTAAAATGAAACACGAAATTTCATGATTTTCTCAAAAATTATATTTAGGAGGTTTCGTATGGAAAACCACACGATCATCCAGGTGGAGGACAAGGTCCCCTTCCGGCTTCTGATCCCCTTAAGCATCCAGCACATGTTCGCCATGTTCGGCGCGTCAGTGCTGGTCCCCTTCCTGTTCGGGATCAACCCGGCCGTCGTTCTTTTCATGAACGGGCTGGGCACTCTGCTTTTCATTCTGGTCACCAAGGGAAAGGCTCCGGCCTATCTGGGCTCCAGCTTCGCCTTTCTGGCTCCTGCCGGCATCGTCATTGCCAACTGGGGCTATGAATACGCCCTGGGCGGCTTCGTGGCTGTGGGCTTTGTGGGCTGTATCCTGGCGTTCATCATTTATAAAGTGGGGTATAAATGGATCGACATCGTCCTTCCTCCCGCCGCCATGGGCCCTGTGGTGGCTCTCATCGGTCTGGAGCTCTCCGGCAGCGCCGCCAGCAACGCCGGCCTTCTGGATGAAGTCATCGATCCCCGGAATGCCATCGTATTTTTCGTGACCCTGGGCTTTGCCGTATTCGGCTCCGTCCTGTTCCGCGGCTTCCTCTCTGTGATCCCGATCCTGATCGCCGTGATCGCCGGATACGTGGCTGCGGCCATTACCGGGATCCTGGACTTTTCCGCTGTCATGACCGCTCCGATCTTTGCCCTGCCAAACTTTTCTGCTCCAAAGTTTGATCTCCAGGCCATCCTGATCATCCTTCCGGTGATCCTGGTCATCACCTCCGAGCACATCGGGCACCAGGTGGTCACCAGCAAGATCGTAAACCGCGATCTCCTAAAGGAACCGGGACTCCACCGCAGTCTGTTCGGAGATAATTTCTCCACCATGCTGTCCGGTCTCATCGGCTCCGTTCCCACCACCACCTATGGGGAGAACATCGGCGTTATGGCCGTCACCAAGGTATACAGCGTCCAGGTCATCGCCGGCGCGGCCGTATTTTCCATCATCTGCTCCTTCATCGGAAAGCTGTCGGCCCTGATCCAGACCATCCCCGGCCCGGTCATCGGCGGGATCTCCTTCCTGCTTTATGGAATGATCGGCACCTCCGGCCTGCGGATCCTGGTGGATTCCCAGGTGGACTACGGCAAAAACCGGAACCAGGCCCTGACTGCCGTGATCTTCGTCACCGGACTCTCCGGCATTAAGGTGAACTTTGGAAACGTCCAGCTCACCGGTATGGTGCTGGCCTGCGTCACCGGAATGATCCTTAGCCTGGTATTCTACGTGTTTGATAAGCTGAAGCTGACCAACGATCAGTAAGCCGGAAACGCGCCTGTCGGCGGCCGCCAGGATGGGGGCGTTTCCAGTATTTCGCCCGGGTCTGCCGACATTGAAATTCCATCTGGGCCCGGCCCGTTTGGGCAGGATCCAGGACTTTTTTCTCCAGTACCCAAAATTTCTCCTGTTTTTGGGCACTGGGGATTTTTTTTGCATCTGGTACCCAAATTTTCCTGTTTTGAGGGATTTTTGCTCAAAAAATCCCGGACACTTTTTATGCATAGTTCAGCCAGCTCATTACTTCCCGTACTGCCAAACGTCAGATGATCCGGCAGATATGACTGCGTTTCCTCACCAGAGCAGCTCCAGAAGCGTGAGCTGGAAAATCCCCTGCTGGCACACAGCGCCTCTACGCCGCCGGGACCAGATGGACCTGGATGCCTCCCTGTACCTCCATCTCCAATTCTGCCTCTTCCTGCTTCTCATAGGGATTCCCGGCAGACAGCACTGCCGTTCTCAGCCGTTCTGTTACTGTTTCATAGGTACTCCCGTTCTTCATCTCATACACAAATACAAACGTGTCCGAGGAATACCCATGGTCCCGGCCGAACAGGGCCGCCGCGTACCGCTCATCCTCAGAGCTCTCCGGCTTCCGCGCCAGGACTGCATCTCCAAGAGCCAGTGTCACCGTCCCCGGGTACGCATCCCGCAGCATATGGGCCTTGATCCGGATCTCATAAGCGCCTTCCCCGGACTGGACACAGGATACCTCTGTCACGTCAAACCAGCCTGTGCCGTCTCCATATTCCATCTGCACCGGAAGTTCATCTGAAAGCTCTGCGGAAACCGGCTCCATTTCCCGGAGAACGTATACCGGCGGCCGCTTCACATAAATGACCTCCGGCGCTCTCTCACCGGCATACTGGAACCAGTACCTGTATGTCCCGGTCTGCGCTCCCGGCTCCTGGTATCCCAGACAGATCAACGACTCTTTAAATTCCGGATCTCTGGCCGCCTCCAGATACGAGGGCGGAAGAAATTCCTTTGTTTCTGAAAACGCAGCATCCACTGAAAATCTTCCTACGGATACCTCCGGCTCTCCTTTTCCCTCCCCGGCTATCAAGAGCACCCGGAGCAGGTACACGACTAACGCGGCTGTCAAAAACCTGGTCCAGAAAGTTTCATGGTGATATTCTTTTTTCATTCAGATCCACTCCTTCCTGACTGAATTGCTTTCTTTTTCGCTTTTTCTTTATCTATCTATAATATATTTTATTTCGATTTTCTTGTAAATATATGTCTTGCTTTTTATTTAGCGGAGCATTTTTTATATCATAGGGCGAACTTTCCTGGTGATATAAAAAACGGAGATGCAGATTTCTCCGCATCTCCATTCTTCCATCCCATTCTCATGTTCTGGTTTCCAAAGGATCTCCTTTACCTGATCCATGCGCCATCTGCGCCCACTGTATATCCATCCGTAGTTGTTGTCCCAGCTGCCATGGATCCCAACGGACCGCCGCTTACGGTATTGAAGAAATACCACTTGCCGCCGATCTCATGCCATCCGGTATACATATAGCCCTGGGTTCCATCGGAATACGGATGCAGATAATACCAATGTCCGCCTTCGTTCAGCCACCCTGTCTCCATATAGCCGTCGGCGTTGAAATAGTACCAGCTGGAAGCGCCGTTCCATACTAGCTCCGCCCATCTGGAAGCCGGCCACGTTCCATCATTATAACGGAACCACCAGCCAGTGTCATTCTTCACCCACTCGCCAGTCTTATTCGCTGCCTTGTCCTCCAGATACCACCGGCCGCGGCCATAGGAGGAACCAGAACTGCCGCCAGAGGATATTTTTTCCTTTTCGTTGGTAAACGTCAGCTTAAACTCGCTTAAATGCCAGGTGCTGATCGTGATGAACTTATATCCATTTTCGTTCTCGATCGTATACTAGCCGATGCTTTCTCCTTCATGCTCCACATTGGCATACTGGTCCTCCACCAAAGACGGTACCGGAAGCCGGAACCTAAAGGAAAGCCGTCTCGCCAGCTTATCGGAAGAAAGATCCAGTTCTTCCTGGGTTCCAGAGATCACCTGGCCATTCTCGTCCAGAAGGACTTTGCTGGCGTTCACCTCGAATACCATGGTCTTGGGAAGCACCTTCACGCCTGTCACATTTCCGGCCGCATCCTTTTCCACGATCGTTTCATAGGATATGCTCTTGGGTGTCTGTGACAGAGAGATCCGGGCATGCTCGCCCTCTTCCAGCAGACCATTGCCCTTTACTGCCGCAGCCAGATCATGAACTGCATTCTTATTGCCCACAACCGCCTGGTTTTTATCCAGATCCATCACAGACTGGTCAGCCTCCTCCACCTTCTGTGCAAACTGTTCTTCGGAAACAACACCGGAAACCTCTTTAGGAAGCTTCGGTGTCTCCACGGTCAGTTCGCTCACATCAACACTGGCGCCTCCGTCCTCTGCTCTGGCTTCCTCAGAAGCGTCAAAGACGATGACCGGATACGAGGCCAGGACCGTTCCGCTGGGAAGGGCCACGCGGACTACTGTATTTCCGCTATCTGCCGCAGACAGCTGGATCTTAGCCGCTGCTTCGTCCATTTCTGCCTTTACGACCGCTCCGTCTTCCTCTTTCACTTCCACAGAGCCGCCATGTTTTAATACGTTCCTTACAAAAACTGGAAGATCAATATTAGCTTCCTTCTTATCCTTCGTATCCAGATAAACCGTTTCCGTTTCCACCTGGGGAATTGTTACAGCAATCTTTCTGGATAGTGTTGTTTCTTTTGTTTCTCCATTGGCCGCCGGATAGGAAAGAACGGCATAGATCTGGCCTTCTGCGTCCGCTGCCGGTACATCGATGGCCACATACTCGTCCACATTTCCGGTGGATACCATAGTCTCTGCATCAAAATCCGTATGTACAATAATTCCCAAACCTTCTGGATCCTTTCCAGTATAGTTGGAAACCTTTGTCTCTGCCTGGAAGGTCTGGCCAAGAGTCACCGTTTCCGGCACTGCCAGAGAAACCTCCGGCGCTTCTACGGTAAAGGACGTGCTGCCCTCTGCGCGGTTGTCAGAAGCCTCGTCCTCAAACCGGACCGATGCTGTGGCATTTCCTGCGCCCACAGCTTTTGCCGTCATTTTCCTCGGCTCAGAGGTCTCGATCTCAGCCACAGAGCCGTCGTCGATCGTCCATGTGTATGCTGCGTCGCTGGCTGTGGCGGTAACCATTCCAGACGTTTTCGCCGCCTTCTTTGCCGAAGCGGTAAAGGAAATGATATCGCCGATCTTTGCCGTCTCAGGAGCTGCAGTCACAAGGAAATCTCCGCCAACACTCACATGGACCGTATCTGATACGGTATATTCTTTTCCATTGATGGTTTCCGTATAGGAAGCGGTCACAGCCGCCGCACCAATGTCATTGCCAGTCAGAACCGCCCGGGTCCCGTCCTCACTGGAGGCTTCCACCGAAACCACAGATTCATTATCACTCTCCCACTGGATGGCATTGGACGGAGAAGCCATGGGAACCAGGAGTTTTACTTCTGCCCCGACCTCCTTCTCCCCATTCACTTCCAGCTTTACATTTTCCGTATCCGCTGTTACAGAAGCCGGTGCGGAGGTTACCGTCACGCCGGGAACCGGTTCCGCAAGAAGATCCGGAACAACGCCTTTATACTGAACGCCGGTCCTATTCGCCGTATAGTACGGATATTTTCCATCTTCGCTGGGCGTACCCTTCGATGCTGCCGTGATACGGATGACCGTATCCAGATTTCCGTCTTCCTTAAATCCGTAAGAAGCAAGGATGTCTTTCTGGTTTTCTGTTGAACCAGCAAACCGGCTGTAAAATTCTTTTACATGCTCCTGGATCGACTGGAACCCGCCGAAAACAGCGCGATACTTAAAGTTTTCTCCCAGATAGAGATCCGCATCTTTTACGATTCCGTAGTTGATATCGCCAAATCCCCATTGGGAAATTCCCTCCGCTTCCGTCTGGTTATACTGGGAGCCAGCAGAAATCACGCCCTTGACCTCGCCCTCAATGAAATTCATATCCAGGCTTTCGATCAGAGTACGCTGGCATCCGGCCACCTCTCCAATGGTCACGCCCGGGCCGTTTACATTCAGCGTTCCCTTGGCAAGAGTGCCGTTCGTTGCGCCAGGCATAACCGATTCCCTTACGGTCGCATTACCTTCAATATTGATGGTCAGATCATCTATGGATGTATAGCCAAAGCACCCGAAAACATTTCCAACAACAGCATTATTTTTAACGGTGACTGTTCCCGTTCCGATATGCTGTTCACTGGCCTTGGAGAACGTGCCGTTTCCGCTGGATATCGAACGGTTGGCATAAATGATATCTACACTGCCGCCCTCCACGGTGATCCGGGCATCCTCCACATCATACGTCTTTCCCGCTGCTTTCTCTCCGCTGGAAGAGCCGATCAAATATGTGACAGCTCCGCTTTTCATCGTAATCTGGGTGGACGGCAGATTTCCTTCTATCCCGCCGCCGACGATGGCAGTATACTTGTCCTTACCCTTTCCTTCCACCTTGACCCAGGTATTATCATAGGCCGGATGGCTGTCCAGATGGACATAGGTGCTGCCTTCGTACTCTTCTACGGTCACTGGATTTCCATTGGCATAGTACGAGGTTACTGCAGCGTTGCCATAGGTATAGGTATTGGACACCACCGTAATTCCGGTTTCCACACGGCTCTCGCCCTGGATTCCCAAGGGTTCCGCCAGTGCCGGGAAGGCCGTCATGCCCATTACCATAGAGACCGCCAGCATCGCCGACACGATCCGCTTGCACTTTCTCATATTGCATTCCTCCTTATATATTTGGGGAGCAAGAACCAGGGGAGTACGGCACTGAAGGACATAAATCTGTTTATGTCAAGAGCCATACAGCACATATGGATTTTACAGTATAAACGGCACTTATTTCAGCAGATTCGCCTGCCGCGCCCTTGAAAAAGCTATGAAAAATGGCTATAATACTTACAGGATGCAAGAAAACTCAAGAGAATCTGGTGCCTGATATAAACAGATTTATCGGATGTTTGATTTTGCATCTGCCTCCACAACGCAATCTCCCCGTCCAATGCACAAAAAAGCCTGGAAAAACGGCCTTTGTTTCCAATTTGCCGTCTCTCCAGGCTATTTTTACAATCTGCTCATCCGCTTCCCGCCAGCGGCGCATTTCGTCTTACAAAAAGATTAATGCGCCCTGGCCAGGATAGGAGAACGTATTCTTAGTGCTCCTCCACCAGTGAAAGCCGCACCAGCGCACGCTGAAGCGCCGCCTCGGCCCTGGCGATATCCGTTTCCGGGCTGTGCTCCGTGAGCCGCCTCTCGGCGCGGATCCTGGCTTCATTGGCCCTGGCCCCGTCGATCTCCTCCGGCCATTCACAGACCTCGGCTAAGATGGTCATCTTCTCCGGAAGGATCTGAAGGAATCCGGAAAGGAGCGCCGCCTTTTTCACCTGGCCGTCCTGATGGATCTTTAAAACGCCCGGCGCCGCCGCTGTGGTCAGCGGGATATGCTGGGGGTAAACGCCCAGCTCGCCGTCTGCGGTATTCAGCTCCACCATGGACACATCCCCGTGGAAGAACTCCTTATCAGGCGTGATCACCTGAAGCTTCATCGTTTCCGCCATGTTCCCACCCCCTATTTCACGCGGGCAAGAACGTCATCCATATTTCCTGCGTTCAGGAACAGGTTCTCCGGAATATCATCGTGCTTTCCTTCCAGGATCTCCTTAAAGCCCTGGATGGTCTCGGAAAGCGGCACATAACGGCCCTCCAGGCCGGTGAACTGTCCTGCGACGAAGAACGGCTGGGACAGGAATCTCTGGATCTTTCTCGCTCTGGATACGGTCAGCTTATCCTCCTCGGAAAGCTCGTCCATACCCAGCATGGCGATGATATCCTGGAGCTCCTTATATCTCTGGAGCACCTCCTGTACGCCCCGGGCCACCCGGTAATGCTCCTCGCCCACGATACGCGGGTCCAGGATACGGGAGGTGGACTCTAAGGGATCCACTGCCGGATAAATACCCAGCTCCACGATGGAACGGCTTAAAACAGTCGTTGCATCCAGGTGGGTGAAGGTATTGGCCGGAGCCGGGTCCGTTAAGTCGTCGGCCGGAACGTAAACCGCCTGTACGGAGGTGATGGAGCCGCTCTTTGTGGACGTGATCCGCTCCTGGAGCGCGCCCATCTCCGTCTGTAAGGTCGGCTGGTATCCAACGGCTGACGGCATACGGCCCAACAGCGCGGACACCTCGGAGCCTGCCTGGCTGAAACGGAAAATATTGTCAATGAATAAAAGTACGTCCTTTCCGCCTTCGTCACGGAAATACTCCGCCATGGTAAGGCCTGTGAGGCCCACACGCATACGCGCTCCCGGCGGCTCGTTCATCTGTCCGAATACCATGGTGGTCTTATTGATAACGCCGGACTCCTGCATCTCATAATACAGGTCGTTTCCTTCACGGGTGCGCTCGCCTACTCCGGTAAATACAGAATAGCCGCCGTGCTCCGTGGCGATGTTCCGGATCAGTTCCTGGATCAGAACTGTCTTTCCAACGCCTGCGCCGCCGAACAGACCGATCTTTCCGCCCTTCTGGTAGGGGCATAACAGATCCACGACCTTGATGCCGGTCTCTAAGATCTCCGTCTCCGTGGACTGGTCCTCAAAGCTGGGGGCCTTTCTGTGGATCGGAAGCTTCTTTTCTGTCTGCGGCTTCTCTTTATTGTCGATGGGCTCGCCCAGTACGTTGAAAATACGTCCCAGCGTATTCTCTCCCACAGGGACCATGATCGGTCCTCCGGTGGCCACGGCTTCCATACCGCGGACAAGGCCGTCTGTGGGACCCAGAGCGATACATCTTACCGTATCGTCACCAAGATGCTGGGCAACCTCCACCACAAGCGTGCCCCCGTCCTTCCTGGTGATCTCAATGGCGTCATTGATCTCAGGAAGTCCGCCCTGGGGAAACTTAATATCCAGAACGGCACTGATGACCTGAGTGATCTTACCAATGCTTTTCTCTGCCATCCTCTTTCTCCTTGTTTTGATTTTAATTTTACCCTTCGATCGCATTCGCTCCGGCGATGATCTCCGTCAGCTCCTGGGTAATGGAGCCCTGTCTTGCACGGTTATACTGCAGGGACAGCTTCTCGATCATCTCCTCGGCGTTGTTGGTGGCCGAATCCATGGCCGTCATACGGGCCCCGTTCTCACTGGCCACCGCCTCTAAAAATGCGCCGTAGATCAGGCTGCTGACGTATTTGGGAATGATCGCGTCCAGCACCTCCGTCTCGTCGGGCTCATAATTCATAAGAAGGAGGTCCGGCTTTAGGCCCTCTCCCTCTGCGCCGCCCTTAAGCTCCGCCGCCTCCGGATCCACCGGAAGAAGCTTCATGAACCGCGGGATCTGGCTCACCGTATTCTTAAAGGACGTATAAGCCAGATAGATCTCGCCGATCTCCTGTTTTTCAAAAAGAGACAGCAGCTCCCTTGTGATCTCCATGGCGTCGGAATACAGAGGCTCGTTGATCACATCGGAATGATCCGCCGCGATCTCATAGCCCTTTCTGGCCAGCGCGTCCCGTCCCTTCCGTCCCACGGCAAAGATCCTCACATCCTCCGGCTTCAGGCCGCTGCCGGTCACCAGGCGCACCACGTTGGCATTGTAGCCGCCCGCCAGTCCCCGGTTGGAGGTGATGACCACCACCGCCTTTTTGGGGGACGTTCCCGGTTTTAAATATCTGTGACTGATCCCCTGGGATTTTAAGAGCATTTCCTGGATCGTGCTGTACATCATATTGAAATACAGCCTGGAATTCTCCGCCCGGGTCCTGGACTTCTGGAGCTTGACGGTGGCGACAAGTTTCATGGCTTTGGTGATCTGCTCCGTACTCTCGATACTGGATTTCCTGCGTTTAATGTCTCTCATGGTTGCCATGCTCTGTCACCTGCCTTATCTTGCTGCCTTGCACTCTTCAATGGCTTTTTTAAGAAGCTCTTCGGTCTCCGGCTTCATTTCCTTCGTTTCCCGGATGCTCTTCGGGATCTCCGGATATTTTGTGTCGATATACTGGAACAGCTCCTTTTCAAACGCCAGGACCTCGCTGGTGGGAATATCCAGAAGATATTTCTTCGTGGCCGCGTAGATGATGATGACCTGGTATTCCACCGGCATGGGCTGGTACTGGGGCTGCTTTAATACCTCGCGGATCCTCTCGCCCTGGGCAAGCTGCTCTTTTGTGCTGGCGTCCAGCTCGGATCCGAACTGGGCAAAGGAAGCTAACTCCCTGTACTGGGCCAGCTCCACACGGATGGGAGCCGCGATCTTTTTAATGGCCTTGATCTGAGCCGCGCCGCCTACACGGGACACGGAAAGACCGGCGTTGATGGCCGGACGGAAGCCGGAGTTGAACATCTCCGTTTCCAGATAGATCTGGCCGTCGGTAATGGAGATCACGTTGGTGGGGATATAGGCGGAAACGTCGCCCGCCTGGGTCTCAATGATGGGAAGGGCCGTTAAGGAACCGCCTCCCAGGTCGTCGGACAGCTTGGACGCTCTCTCCAAAAGTCTGGAATGCAGGTAGAAAACGTCTCCCGGATACGCCTCACGTCCCGGCGGTCTCTTTAAAAGCAGGGACAGGGTACGGTAAGCGGCCGCATGCTTACTGAGGTCGTCGTAGACCACCAGCACATCCTCTCCGTTCTCCATCCACTCCTCGCCGATGGCGCAGCCCGCATAGGGGGCAATATACTGTAAGGGAGCCAGATCCGAGGCTGTGGAAACCACCAGGGTGGTGTAATCCATGGCGCCGAACTCCTCCAGGGTCTTTACGATGGAGGCCACTGTGGAGGCCTTCTGGCCGATGGCTACATAAATGCAGCGAACGCCGGTTCCCTTCTGGTTGATGATGGTGTCGATGGCGATGGCCGTCTTACCGGTCTGACGGTCGCCGATGATCAGCTCACGCTGGCCCCGTCCAATGGGGATCATGGCGTCGATGGCCTTGATTCCGGTCTGAAGGGGGGTATCCACCGATTTTCTCTCGATCACGCCGTGGGCAACACGCTCGATCCTGCGGTACCGGTCCGTATGGATCGGGCCCTTGCCGTCGATGGGCTGCCCCAGGGCATTCACGACACGTCCGGACATGGCGTCGCCCACCGGAACCTCCACCACGCGTCCCGTGGTCTTTACTGTGTCGCCCTCGCTGATGCTGGAAGTATCGCCCAGGAGAACCGCACCCACGTTGTCCTCCTCCAGGTTCAGCACCATGCC
Source organism: Pilosibacter sp. YYHA0881 (assembly GCF_051602715.1). Taxonomy (GTDB): domain Bacteria; phylum Bacillota; class Clostridia; order Lachnospirales; family Lachnospiraceae; genus Alitiscatomonas; species Alitiscatomonas aceti. The sequence continues at coordinate 2,572,522 of NZ_CP175657.1, read as the reverse complement.
GTAGATCTCTCCCGGGAACTCCAGAAGCTCTCCCTGCATGGCGTTTTCAAGACCATGGATACGTGCGATTCCGTCTGCCACCTGAATGACCGTTCCCACGTCAGAAACTTCCAGTTTTGTCGAATATCTTTCAATCTGCTCTTTAATGACCGAGCTGATCTCTTCTGGTCTTAAATTCATTTGAGGTCTGCACCTTCTTTCTATTTACGGTCTGCAGCCTGCCGCTTCTGCAGCCTGCCGCTTGCATCCTAAGCCAGCTGTAATTTCATAAGATCCCTGCGGATCTCCTCCAGCCTGGTTTTGATGCTGCTGTCCACCACCCGGTCGCCGATGCGGATCACCAGCCCCCCAAGAAGGGACTCGTCCACAGCGTATTCCATTTCCAGACTTACAAAGCCTGTGGTTTCCAAAAGCCGCTCCTCCACACGCTTTTTCTGGTCCTCGGACAGCGGTAAGGCGCTGGTGACGTTCACCACGCCGATCTTTTTATATGCCTTTACCCGGTCTGTAAAATGATCACAGATGGGGATCATGTCATTCTGACGGCCTTTTTCAATGACAGTCACAAGGAACCCCAGCAGACCCTCGGAAAGCTTTCCGGAGAAAATGGCCTCCACCACCTTCTTCTTTTCTTCCTTTACGATCTGCGGATGGTTCAGAAACTGCGCCAGATCCGGATTTTCCAGGAAAATGGTCCGCAGGGCACAGATCTCCTCGTACCACTGGGACAGAACGTCCTTTTCCATGGCCTCTTCAAACAGCGCGTCTCCGTAAACCTTTGACACTAGCTTTGCCATGTGCTCTCACCCATTTCCTTTAAAGTCTCCTGGATCAGGGAATCCTGGATCTTCACATCCATGGACGCTGCCACGGCTTTTCCGGCCATCAGGGATGCGATGGATACGATCTCTGTCTTCACATCCTCCAGGGCCTTCTTCTTCTCCAGGTCGATCTCCCGGCTGGCCCGTTCCAGGATCCGGCCGGCTTCCGCCCTGGCCTCCTCCAGGATCTCGGCCTCCTGCTTCTTTGCCTTTTTCCGGGCCTCGTCCAGGATGGCCTCCGCCTCCTTGTCAATGGACCGGAGCTTTTCCTCATACTCAGCCTGAAGCGCCAGAGCGCTTTCCCGGCTGGACTTTGCCGTCTCCAGGTCGCCGGCGATCTTCTTTCTCCTCTTCTCCAGGTAGTCCCTGGCCGGATTGAATAAAAGATAGGACATCGCAAAGAACAGGATAAAGATATTGATTCCCGTGATCACCACATCGTTGATCCATTGAGGGTCAAAATTGATTAACCGTTCCACGGTTTTGTCTCGCCTCCTTTTCTTCTATGTTCACTGGGAAGCCTGAAAAATCAACCGAACGGCTTAACGAACATAAGAATGATGGCGACTACCAGACCGTAAAGACCTGTGGTCTCGGCAACGGCCTGACCTAAAAGCATCGTGGAAGTAACGTCAGACTTGGCGCCCGGATTGCGTCCTACTGCAGATGCGCCGAAGCCGGCGGCAATACCCTGGCCGACACCAGGTCCGATACCGGCGATCATTGCCAGTCCGGCGCCGATGGCGGAACAGCCGTAAATAAAGTCCTGTCCAGAAATATTCATAATAAAACCTCCTGAATAAAATTTTTTGTGATTACAATTTGTCGTTTACGTATACCATGGTCAGCATACAGAATACATACGTCTGGATGCAGCCTGAAAACAGGTCACAATAAACGTGCAGCGCCGCCGGTATACCGATCTTAACGAAAATCGGCATCATCCCGTACCACAGCCCCAGGATGATCACACCGGAAAGCATGTTTGCGAACAGACGGAGTGAGATGGAGATCGGATTTGCAAATTCGCCGATCAGGTTGATCGGGAACAGCACCGGAAGCGGTTTAAACAAACCGGTGAAGTGACCGACTCCATGGTTTTTGATCCCCTGGTACTGGACGATCGCGAAGGTGACCAGTCCCAGTAAGAACGTCACGCCAAAATCCGCCGTAACGGTCCGCAGGCCAAAAAGTCCGCTTAAGTTACAGAACAGGATGAACAGAAAGATCGTGCCGATATAATTGGCAAACCGTCTGGCCGACGGCCCCAGGATCCCCTGGGTCATCTTTTCTAACATCTCCACTCCCAGCTCCAGGATATTCTGGAATGTGCCGGGAACCTCTGTGGCGCGCTTCATGGCTCTGTTCGCGGCAAAGGCCAGGATCAGGAGTACAATGGTGATAATAGTCATTCCCACCGTCGTCGTTGTGATCCACAGCTCCTGCCCGAACAGATGGTATTTCATGATACCATGTATCATAAAATCCGCTTCACTGCCACCACCCATTCTTTCGCCCTCCTTTCTTTTTATGATACGCTGTCTTTTCCGTCAGGCCGGCTGCATCCGGCCCTCCGGTCTGCGATCCTGCGCACTACCGGGTAAAGATAAGCCCCTGTCTTTAGTCCCAGTATTCCCGCCACCAGGGATAAAAGATTGATCTCCGTAAATTTCCAGATCAGAGCGATCCCTCCAAATACGGCCAGACTCCTTAAGAGAGCATGGGTCACCATCTTTTTTCTGGCGTAAGCTTCATCGGCCGATGCCGCGCACAGCTCCGTTGAATAAGCCATGCTGAGAAGCCACAGCTCGGCCGCCGCCATCCCCGTAAGGATACCAAAGAAGACCGGAACGCTCCGGAACCAGATCAGGCAAATTAAAAAAAGCACCAGGTTATGGAGAACAATGCCCACGGACATGAGGATGACCTGTTTTTTTGTCTCGTCACTCATCATAACAGTCACCATCCCTTCCGTTTATTCCGGCCGGCACCGTCTCCGGTCCCATACCGCTTTTTCCAGTTCTCTTCCCGTGCTTTTTCTTCCTTTTCTTTCTCTTCCTGTTCCCGCTCGATGGTCCGCCGCGCCATTTTATAGGCGCTTAAGCCCCCCGACAGGATCCCCAGGAGCAGAAAGAGAAGCGTAAGGCTGGTGCCGAACCGCCGGTCTGCCCATACGCCGGCCGCCACGCATAAAAACACAGCGGTCAGGACATTGAGTCCCAGCTGGCTGATCAGCACCAGATTTTCAAATCCGTTTTTCTTACGCACCAGAGCCACTCCTTCTTCATTTTTGCGCATGAGAGTATTATACTCGATTTTTGCGCCTTTGTCCATTTCTAAGCGGCGCTTTTGCTGAAATTCTTCACTCTGTCCCGGTTCTTACGCATTCTCAACAAAGCGCAATGAAATGTTAAGTTTCTTTATTTTCCTTTTATAGTTTTTCCATACTTACGTCACAATTATCCGGTATACTAAAGCCATAAAACAAAAACAAGAGCCCGGAGGCGAAGAAACGCGCGTTCCAGCTTCCGGGGTCGTCTAACAACACTTCCCGTCTCCACATGAGACAGGGATTTACATACAGCTTACATAGTAACTCTTACATCCCCCTTTTTAGTATTTGTGAAAAGAGCCCCGGTTATGCCGGAGCTCTTTTTATGTGTCTCTTTTCTTTTACCTCATCAGCGCTTTGATATCCCTCTCGCTGCCCATGACCATCAGAGTCTCTCCCTCTGTGAACACGTGCTCCGGCCCCGGCATGGGGAACAGGTTCCTTCCATGGCGGATGGCCAGGATATTGATATTGTGGCGGGTCCGCACCTGGCGCTCCAGGATGCTGTGGCCGGCCCAGCCGTGAGGCAGCTCGATCTCATAGATCCCGTATTCCGGCGTCAGCTCCACATAATCAAAGATTCCCCGGGCTGTTCCGTAGCGGACAGCCAGCCGCTCCGCCACCTCCCGCTCCGCGTAGACCACATGATCGGCCCCATTCCTTAAAAGGAGCTTTTTATAAATATCCCGGGTAGCCCGGGCCACCACATACTTCGCCCCCAGATCCTTTAAATGCACCGTGATCTCCAGGGCCGTCTGAAAGCTTTCTCCAATTCCTACCACGCAGACATCGTAATTCCCCACCCCCAGAGACTGCAGGAAATCCTCGTTGGTGGCGTCTCCGATCTGGATATTCTGGATCACCGGGGCCATTTCATCCGCCCTGGTTTCATCTTTTTCCACCGCCATCACATCATTTCCCTGCTCCTGGAATTTAATTGCCATATGACGGCCAAACCGTCCAAGTCCAATGATCAGAACAGATATCATAATTTCCTCCTCTTATTAACAATGCTGTATCAGCCCACCTGGATCTTTTCCAGGGGCTTTTTCGATGCCACCGGAGGCCGGTCCGAGGCGAAGGCCAAAAGCATGGTCAGGGAACCGGCTCTTCCAAAGATCATCAGAAAGGCCAGCACCAGCTTGGACACCATGGACACCTCCGGCGTGATCCCCAGAGTCACGCCCACCGTGGCAATGGCCGATGTGGTCTCAAACATGGCCGTCAGCACCGGGATCCCCTCGGCCGCAGATAGCACCAGCGTAGACAGAATGATCAGGATCAGATACATCATAAAGATACAGGAGGCCGTCCGGGTGATCCCGTCCTCCAGCCGCCTCTTAAAGCATTCCACATTTTTCTTCTGACGGAATGTGGAAAAAATGCTCAAAACTAGCACGGCCGCCGTAGTGGTCTTCATTCCTCCGGCTGTGGATCCAGTGGAGCCGCCCACCACCATCAGACAGATCATAAGGAAGATACTTCCTTCCCTGAGAGCCGCCAGGTCCACCGTATTAAACCCGGCCGTCCGGACCGTCACCGACTGGAACAGGGACGCCAGGATCCTGTCTCCCAGGCTCATACCCTCATAGGCCTCCCCGGTAAGCTCCAGAAGGAACAGCCCCAGTGCTCCGCCGGCCAGAAGAACTGCCGTCATAAAAACCACGATCTTTGAATGGAGCCTCAGGTTTTTAAACCGGAACCTGGAATCCAGAAGATCCAGCCACACGAAAAATCCAAGGCCGCCAATGACGATGAGTGCCATAATCACCAAATTCAGATACCAGTTTCCTGCTTCTGCCGTCAGCGAAGAAAATGGTGTTTCTGCACCCATCAGGTCAAATCCTGCGTTGCAGAAGGCGGACACCGAATGGAATACCGAATAATAAAGGCCCTTAAAAAGCCCCAGCCGGGGGCAGAAATAAAGAGCCAGGGCCGCCGCCCCCAGGCCCTCGATCAGAAGCGTCCCCTTCAGGATGAACCTGGTCATACGGACGATGCCGCCTACCTGGGGCGCTGCCACCGCCTCCCGCATAAGGATGCGGGAGGACAGGCCGATCTTCTGGCCCGAAAAGGTATGGGCGGACAAAAGGATCGTCATAAAGCCCAGTCCCCCCACCTGGATCAGCAGGAGCAGGACGATCTGGCCGAACAGGGACCAGTGGGTATACGTATCAAAGCGCACCAGACCCGTCACACAAGCCGCCGAGACTGCCGTAAAAAACGAGTCCGTCACCGGCGTCACGATCCCCTCTCTGGAGGAGACCGGCAGCATCAGAAGGACCGTTCCTATTAAAATCACCGTAAGATATCCCGCCAGAAGCATCCGCGTCGGCGAGCGTCTGATGGATCTCAGATCCAGTTTTCGTTCCAGCTTTCGTTCCAATTTTCAAAACCTCTGTCTTTCTTCTTCCGGCGGCATTGCTTTAATTGGTCAGCAGGTCCAGCACCAGGGCCGCACACTTATTTAACTCTTCCACCTTCAAAGTCTCCTCTGTGGTATGTACCTTTGTCATGCCCGTGGAAAGCACCACTGGCTTGATCCCATGGAGAGCCATCACATTGGCGTCGCTTCCGCCGCCGCCCTTTTCTGTGGAGGCCGGGATCCCCAGCCGCCCGCAGGCTGCAAACACCCGCTTCACCAGCTCGTCATCATTATCCACACGGAAGCTCACATAATTTGTGGAAAGGTCGATATCCAGGGATGCGCCCAGCTCCTGGCAGGCCTCCTCCAGGCATTGCTTCATATGGGCAGCCTGGGCGTTTAGTTTATCCAGGTCCCGGCTCCTGACCTCGGCGACCAGCACCGCCTTTTCCGGAACGATGTTGGTGGCATACTCAGATCTTAAGGTTCCGATATTGCAGGTGGTCTCCTCATCGATCCTTAAAAGATTCATTTTCGCGATCCCCTTTGCAGCCGCCTGGATGGCGCTGATCCCGGCTTCCGGAGCCAGGCCCGCATGGGAGGACCGGCCTGTAATGGTGGCATTTATCTTGATCTGGCCAGGTCCGCAGGTCAGGACCTTTCCCGTATCTCCGCCCGCATCGAAAACCATGGCCTCTTTCCCCTTAAGCATGGAATAATCCATATTTTTCGCGCCGTTCATTCCGCCCTCTTCTCCGATGGTAAAGAGGATGTCTGCGCTTCTGTGGGGCAGATCCTTTTCCTTAATAACAGCCAGGGCCTCCATAATGGCCGCAATGCCGGATTTATCATCGCCTGCCAGGATGGTGGAGCCGTCGGTGCCGATAATGCCGTCTTTGATCACAGGCCTGATCCCGTTTCCGGGAGCCACCGTATCCATATGGGCACAGAAGATCGTGGGATCTCCCGGGATCGTGCCCTCTAAAAATGCATGGACATTAAAGCCGTTGGAGCCAAAGGCCTCTCCTGCCCGGTCGGTCTGGACCTCAAAGCCCAGAGCCTTCAGATCCTGTACCAGCCGCTCTCCCATGGCCTTCTCATTCTTTGTTTCACTGTCGATCTGGACGTACTCTAAAAATGTGTCCAGAAGTCTCTTTTCGTTTATCATAGAATACCCCTCCTGTAAATTATATATTACGCGTTCCCGGTCCCGGCGGTCAGAAGTCCCTCCACCGCGGCCGAGGCCTTCTCCACATCATACGCAGCCTCTTTTGGGAGCCCCTGCTTCTTATACCAGTCCTTTAATTCCTGATATGTGGTAGAACAGGACCCATATCCCAGATACAGCTCCGGGATCTGGTAATTATCTGCAAAGACCACCAGAGGAGTTACCGTTATCTTCTCCATCCCCTGGTCTTTTAACGCATTCTTTATGAGCTCCGCAGCCGCATTGAGCTCAAACAGCGGATTCTTAAACTCTTCCTTTCGTTTCGGGTCTTCCCGCCTCCACATTTCGCCGTCGGGCTTTCCGTAGATCTTTGTCCCCCACCCGTAGGCTCGCACCAGGCGGATCCCGCCCCGGTCCAGAACGATCCCGTCCAGGCTCTGGCCGCCGTCCTCTGTCTTCAGGGTCACATTTTTATAGACCCTGGAGGGCTTCTTTCCCAGCTTCCCCAGCCGTTTCATTACTTTATTTACAGCTGTTTCATGGTTCCTCCGGCGATTCATGCATTTTGCCGCCACGACAAATACCGCGATCCCCGCCAAAAGGAACAGAAAGAACGACAGATAATCCGCTGCCGTGTGCAGCTTCCAGAGCTGAAAATTTCCCCCGAAGAACATACCGCAATCCCCCTATTTTCAAAATTTCCCCTTTATTTTATCATGGTTTCATACCAAACGCAAGTTTGTAACAAATGCCCAAAGGTATTCTTGTTTTTTATAACAAAAAAATTAAATTGATAAAATTTCTATAAACTTTTCCTGGCTTTTTCGTCATTTTCATAGTATGATAAGAATATCAGCAGAGCCATGTCCGTGGTTCTGCCAATATAAGATAGGAGCTTCCTGTATAATAAAAAGCGTAGACATTGAAAATTGAAAATACCTCAGAGTACAATAAGACTACTGACTGGCAGGTTAGTAAAAATCTTATTATACAGAGAGGTATCTACAATGAAGTCTAACACACAGAATGCAAAAATTGAAGCTATTACAGAAAAAACTTTGGTACTCGGAATTGATGTCGGAAGTGAAACGCACTATGCTAGAGCTTTTGATTACAGAGGAATCGAGTATTCGAAGAAACCATTTAAGTTTAGCAACACAGAGGCTGGATTTGTGACATTTAAGGAATGGATCCTGGACCTCAAAGATAGACATGAGAAGGAAAAGGTGGTTCCAGGTATGGAACCGACCGGGCACTACTGGTTTAATCTTGGAAAGTTTCTACAGGATAATGAAATGAAACCGGTTCTCGTGAATCCTCACCATGTGAAAAAATCAAAAGAACTCGACGACAATAATCCAACTAAAAATGACCGTAAGGATCCGAAAGTTATAGCAGGATTAGTGAGAGAGGGACGTTACATGATCCCATACCTGCCGGATGGTGTTTACGCTGATCTCAGAACAGCATCAAACATAAGATTCCAGTTACAGGCGGAACTTACAAGAATTCAAAACAGGATCAGTCGTTGGTTCAATATATATTTTCCCGAATATAAGACGGTATACGGAAAGCCGGATGCCAAGAGCGGAATGCTGATCCTTAAAGCAGCACCACTTCCTGAAGATATCCTGACGTTAGGTATCGATGGGGTGAACCAGATCTGGCGGGATGCGAAGTTAAGGGCAGTTGGAAAAGCGAGGGCGAAGACCCTGATAGAAGCTGCTGGGCACAGCGTTGGAAGCAAAGAAGGTGCGGTGTCTGCAAGAATGGAAATCCGAATGCTTCTGGAGGACTATGAATCCAGAAATATGCGTCTACAGGAAGTTATGGTTCTAATTGAAGAACTGGTAAAAGGGATTCCGATGGCTGAAAAGCTGTTAGAGATCAAAGGAGTGGGAATCAGGACAGTGTCAGGATTTCTTGCAGAAGTAGGTGATATCAGCCGCTTCAACAATCCGAAGGAACTGCAGAAGCTTGCAGGATTGGCATTGGTTGAGAATAGTTCCGGAAAGCACAAGGGCGGGACAACAATAAGCAGACGAGGTCGAAAGAGACTCAGATACCTGCTCTTTGAGGCTGCAATGTCGCTTGTGGCGAAGAACCCGGAGTTCAGAGAACTCCATAATTATTACACAACCAGAAGACGGAATCCATTAAAGAAGATGCAGTCACTTATGGCGGTTGCAACCAAGCTGATACGTGTCTTTTATGCGATGCTGACAAAAGGTGTGGATTATGATCCCAAAAAGATGGTCAGTGATATCAGGAGACCGGAAGCTTATCTGCAAGCAGCATAAGAAAAAAGTAACTATAGTGGAGGCTGTCATGTGGGCAGCCACTGAATCAGGCAGAATGTAGCAGATAACGTCCACTAATCACAGTGCTGATACAGGAAGCAAGTCAGTAATCAACAATACAAAGAATGAGCCAGTAGTCGGCAGAAATAGTCACCATGGGGCATATGACCCCGTTAAGGAGCATAGCTGACACCCTGGTTATGGGCAGGCAGGACGAAGGAAGTTAGGACCTCTGGAGACAGAGATGATCCTGGTGGATATAGGAGGTTAGCTGCCATAGAGGGATGGGTATACACAAGGCCAGTAAAGCGGAAATCAATGACGTTTTATTTCGTATACCTTTTAACCACTATTTCGGTACTTGATACATCGAAATGCTCATAGCTTTGGCTTATTCACTGAGATATAAAGGTTGAAAAACCTTGAATTTTCAATAAAAAACACTTGATTATATGAGGAGGGGTTTTCACATGAAAGACAACACGACTGCGAAGAAAGTTTCAAAGATCGACCGACTGATCAACGGCATTGAAGCTGTCTGCAACAAGCTGCCGCCGCCGGCCATCCTTTTCTGCTGGCTGTTCCTGTTCACTGCGGTGATCGGCGCGATCTTCACCATGACCGGGCTCACGCTTACCAATCCGGCATCTGGAGAAGCCGTCACATCCGCCAACCTCTTCACCACCGAAGGCCTTCACTGGTTCCTGGACAATATGGTGAAAAACTTCACTGGCTTCGCGCCTCTGGGCCTGGTAATCACCATGACCCTGGGCATCGGCCTCTGTGAAGAATCCGGAATGCTCATCTCCCTTTTAAACAGCTCCTTAAAGAACGTTCCGGCTGCCCTGGTTCCCTATGTGGTAGCGTTCATCGGAACCGTCGGCAACATCGCTTCCGACACTGCCATGGTGGTGATCCCGCCCATGGCCGCCATTGTATACATGGGCGTGGGCAAGCACCCCGTTGTGGGTATGATGGTTGGCTACGCAGGCGCCCAGGCCGGTTTTACCGCGAACCTGATGGTAGCAGGAACCGACACACTGCTCCAGGGCCTTACCAATGATGCCATCAAGGCGTTCATGCCAGAAACCACCTTTGCCGTAGACGCAACCTGTAACTGGTTCTTCATGATCGCATCCACCTTCCTCTGCTCCCTTGTCATTGGATGGTGCTCTGTACATATGATCGAGCCGCGTCTTGGAAAATACGAGGGCTCCGGAAACGCCAAGCTGGATGAAGTTACGCCCCAGCAGAAAAAGGGCCTTCATGCGGCAGGAATCACAGCTCTCATTTATATGGCCCTGATCGCCGTACTGTTCTTTATGGGACCGCTGGCCGGCGAAAACGGAAAATTTGTAGGCTCTCCGTTCCTTAAGGGACTGATCCCGATCCTGTTCGTCCTGTTTTCCATCTGCGGACTTTCCTATGGATATGTTTCCGGCAGCTTTAAAAACATCAACGACGTCAACAAAGCGATGGCCAAACAGATGGCCGGTATGGGCTCCTATGTTCTGTTCTGCTTCTTCTGCGGACAGTTCCAGGGTCTCTTCAACTGGACCAAATTAGGAACGCTGTTAGCCATCGGCGGCGCTGACTTCCTGGAGAACGTCGGCTTCACAGGTATTCCTCTGTGTGTTGCTTTTATTCTCCTCTGCTCCTTTGTCAACATTTTTGTATCCTCCGGTTCTGCCAAGTGGGCGATTTTTGCACCGATCTTCGTGCCCATGTTCATGCTCCTTGGCTATCATCCAGGCTTCACCCAGCTGTGCTACCGCATCGGCGACTCCCCGTTCAACTGCTGGACCCCCATGTCCGCATACATCTGGATGATCCTCAGCGTAGCGCAGACCAAGTACGTTCCCAACTTAAAGATCGGTACCCTGATCGCCAATATGATCCCCATGTCCATCGTGCTTCAGATCGCATGGATCATCTTCCTGGTGATCTGGATGCTTCTGGGAATCCCCTTCGGCCCCGGCGTTGGGATCTATCTGCCGGCAGGCGTTATGTAACTGGTTCCATTCAGCCATTCCCGGCTGAGGCCATATAAAAGCCGCCGTCCATGCGGCCTCTCCCCACATACAGGGAGGGACGTCATGACGGCGGCTTTCTTTATCCTCTCTTATTTCTGACCGTTTTTCTCCAGATCCTGTGCTTTTCTCTCCTCCAGCTTTCTCTCCAGGATCTCTGCCGCACAGACAGCCAGGTCCTTACAGGGCCTCTTCTTATAATAGTCGTCTGTGCGTGCCTCCGGCACCGGAGCCGTATCACTTGTGATCCCCGAAAGCAGGTCCCGGCAGATGATGCTTCCATTTTCCTTCCGGAACTCCTCCGCCAGCTCCTGGATCAGCGCATAATGGTCTGCCTTTGGCTTCCCGGTCTCCGGCCCGGAATATCCCAGAAGCTCTCCCGCCACAATGGCCATGCCGCTGACGCAGCCACACACCTCCCGGAGCCGTCCCAGGCCGCCGCCGAAGGACGAGGCGATCCGTGCCGCCGTCTCCTTTGGGGTCCCCATTTCATCCGCAAAAGCCAGTACCACCGACTGGGCGCAGTTATAGCCCTCCAGGAATAACGCTCCTGCCTTCTCTCCATGTGTCATATCGTATTTTTTCCTTTCTTTTTTATTGAATATTTCCCGTTCCTGTGTTAAACTATATTTGTTATGCTCTGGGCCATCGCCAAGCGGTAAGGCACAGGACTTTGACTCCTGCATTCGAGGGTTCGAATCCCGCTGGCCCAGCGTCTGAAAGCCGTTTTCCTTTCATCAAGAAGGAACTCGGCTTTTTCTTTTTACCCACATTTTAGTACGGAATACTCAAAAATACAACACGTTCATAAAGAACCCGGTAATTCAAAACATTATTGCCTGATTCACCATATTCACTGCAAAAAGAATGATGCACCGTTTTATCAACAGATGCATCATCCTTACCTTTTATGTTTCTTCTGATATCTGGTCTATTATCCCTAATCCGCAAAAATATCTGGGAAAAGCGCTTCGTCAATTCTTGGATTCTTTTCATCCCACTCTTTAAAATGAGGATAATCACGGTTAAAGAACGGATGTCCATAATTTCTGCTCATACGAACCGGAATATCTGTGATGTTGTGCTCCTGGAACGCTTTAATAATTTCTTCTTTCCGCGGATTATGTTCGATTGCTGTAATCGTCATGCATAAACCATGGATCAGCCTTTCAAAACGATTAAACACAATTCCCATTGCCATTTCATGTTCTTTCATTCCAGCTGTACGCGGTCCATTGCACAGACATGAAATATTCATTCCATTTTCCATATATGGATGAGCAGTAGCTTCCGCACAAATCGCCTGATTACCTACCATTTTAATTCCCTGTGCTGTGCCAAAATGATATGTATATCCCTGGATCAAACGCATGATATTTCTAGGATAGCTGACAATAATAACAACATCCGGCGCTTCTGTAAAATCCTCCAAGGGGCGAACCATAACGCCCTTTACCCTATGGGAACAGCGGTGGATATGGCTTGTTACCTCCCTGGCAGTTGCCAGATCCTGATATAAACCCCTTGGTTCAAAAAATCTGCCATCCAGGTAATATCTGTCATCGTCTACAATTCCCAGTGCCCTTGCGCCTCCGAAGCAGCCGAAATTATCAATATCAGCCTTCATTGATTCTCCCTCTCCAGCATGGATTACCATGGTGCAATAGGACATTTTACCCGATAACTTCGGAACATCAGCAGCTTCAAATTCCTCTTCTGTAAACAGGAATTTCATTGCTACGATTTTATGTTCCAATTTTAATGCACAATTTGCATACTCTAAAAGGCGTCTAACTGCTTTCTGATCATATCCGTACATGATTATTCCCCCTTGTTACTGCGGAAAATACTTATCAATCTCACTATAAAGGATGAAAGTACCGTCAAATCGCTCATTAAATGCATCGTACCACTTCTGCTGCTCCATCTGCTCCTTTGCGACAGACACCCATTCAGCATTTTCATCCTTTCCGCTTACGATCAATCCCTGCGGAGTCATCTGATCACGGGTGCTTAATCCCATATGCTCGCTGGGAGACATAACACCGGACTCTTTTACAATAACCGCCGATGCTACTACCCCGTCAACATCATTTATGCTAGACATTGCTGTTGTTAATTCCGCCGGTGTAATCTGAATATTCTTAGGATTTTCTACAATATCAATAATCGAATAAAAATTATTCTCACTGGGAGTTTCTGCAAGAGTGATCAGCCCAGCATTCTGCAGAATACGCAGGCCTCCATCAATATTGCTTAATCCGTTGGAAACGATCACCTTCGCCCCATCCGGAAATGCTTCTGGAGAATCCCATTTTGCCGAATACAAACCAGCATATGAGAAATAGTATGGAAATGCCATAGCCAGGTCAGCATTATTTTCCTCATTGAATGTATTCATCCATTTAAGGCTATTGCAAAATAAGCCATCAATATCTCCTGCATTTAATGCTTCAGCAGGCAGGTTATTTCCGTCGAAAACAACTACCTCTACTTCATATCCAGTTCCTTCCATTGCCTCCTTCATGATCTGGACACACGGTTCTGTTGCTGCAACGCATCCGATCTTAAGCGTAACTGGCTCTTTTTTTGCTTCGGTTGTTGCTGCCTCGCTCTCCTTAGCAGCCGTTTCCTTTGCCTCTGTTTTCGGTTCCTCCTTTGTTGATTCTTTTGCCGTTTCTGAGCCAGAGCATGCAGCCAGACTAAGTACCATCATTCCGCTCAGAAGCAGTGACATCATTTTTTTCATTCTTTCTTCCCTTCCTCTTTCTGTTATTTTTATTTATATATCCATAAAGGATGTATAAAACGTGGTTATTTTCGGAGACATCTGTGATACAAAAGGCTTCCTGCCAGCTGTATAAGCTGGACTATGATCAAAGTAATGATCACGCTTGTATACAAAACAAGATCATTAAAGCTGTAAAATCCATAATTTAATGCAACAGAACCAAGACCGCCCGCCCCAACAGCTCCTGCCATGGCGGTTGATCCGACGCAGTTAATCGTTGCGAGTGTAACGCTATTTACAATTGCCGGCACAGATTCCTTTAATATCACCCGAACCAGAATTTCACGGTTTGATAAACCAAAAGATCTTGCCATTTCTATCAATTGTGGATTTACCTCCAACATGGCATTTTCCAGTAAACGCGCCACAAACGGAATTCCTCCTACACTTAATGGAAGGATTGCTGCCGCCTCTCCAATCATGGTCCCTAGTATAAAACGGGTAATCGGCGCTAATGTCACAATCAAAAGGACAAATGGAAAGCTCCTAATCGAATTAGCTACTACCGATATCGGTGTATAAATCTTTTTATTAGGATGCAGCCCTTTGCTGGGATGGGTCAGAACCATAAGACACGCCAAACCAAAACCGCAAACCACACAGATAAGCATTGTAACCGCAACAAGACGAAGAGTTACCAAAATAGCGGGGGCAATCAACTGATTGAAATATCGCATCCAGACATCCCAAAATTCCGAGTTAAACACTGTCTGCCCCCTCCTTTTCTACCGTTTGGCAATAAATCCCCTTCTTGCGGAGCCAGCTTAAACAGGTATCTAATTTTTCTTCTGGCACCCTGATAGAATAATGTATCTGGGCTTCCTTTCCCATACCAAGATGCTGAATATCCATAATATCAAAATCCGTTTCCAGATCCCGGACCATACGGGAAAACACAAACTGATCCTGTTCACAAAACAAAACTGATAGATTTGCGTGATTTTCTCTATTCCCCTGCAATCTGCGCAGCGCCGCTGGAGCCTGCATGAATATCTCCGTTGTTGCTCCATGACAGGCGAGATGTCCATCCTCCAAAATCGCCATATGCGTACAAATATTCCGGATAACCGAAAGCTGATGCGCCACAACAATAATCGTTATTCCCGTCTTTTCATTGATCTCTTTTAAAAGATTCAGAATAGATTCGGCGGTTCTAGGGTCGAGAGCCGATGTAGCCTCATCGCACAACAACACTTTAGGCTGCATCGTCAATGCTCTGGCAATCGCAACTCTCTGTTTCTGCCCTCCCGAAAGATATGGCGGAAAGGCTGAGATCTTATCATTCAGATCAACCAGACCAATGAGTTCCCTCACACGTTCATCTATTTCTTTCTTTTTAT
This sequence comes from Pilosibacter sp. YYHA0881, assembly GCF_051602715.1. GTDB lineage: Bacteria > Bacillota > Clostridia > Lachnospirales > Lachnospiraceae > Alitiscatomonas > Alitiscatomonas aceti. The sequence continues at coordinate 2,557,375 of NZ_CP175657.1, read as the reverse complement.
AGCCCCAGCTTTTCATAGGAAAAGCTACATTATCATACACATTCAGACGGTCCAGCAAAGAAAAATTTTGAAATACCATACCGATCTCACGACGTGCTTCCCTTGCCTGTCGGTCATTACCTGTCGATATCTGTATACCATCTACCAAAATACGCCCACTATCAAATGTTTCTAATCCATTGATGCATCGTAAGAGTGTAGACTTTCCAGCTCCGCTCTGTCCAATGATGCCAAATATAGATCCCTTTTGAATGTGAAGACTCATTGTATTTAAAACTTCTAATTCTCCATATCTTTTTGAAAGGTTCTCAATCTGAATCATATTATTTTCACCTTTTTCAATGTCAAGACCATTTCCTAATGCTGACTTCTATTTTTATTAATATATAATTTTCACCAAACATTGTGTCACAGCGTTTTCATTATATATGAATTTATATAGAAATCAAATTCCAAAATTCTATTCAACATTGTTTCTGAATTGAAAAAATAAATATCTATTTATTATATGTTTTCTAATAACATATATTTATCGACATTTTATATAATATTTAATTGAATTTTATATAATCTCGCACAAAATTGTCCTATTCCAATTTTAAGTCAGATGAATAAGACTACTCCTATTTATTTTATCACCTTATAAATACTCTTTAATAATCGGCAATTCACTATCAATCCGGAAAATTGTGATTTTTGTTATAGAATGGCTATATAGAGATACCAGATCGGCCTAGAAAAATAAAAACCCCGGAACCAAAGTTCCGGGGAAATACGGGTGGATACAGGGATTCGAACCCTGGGCCTCCAGAGCCACAATCTGGCGCGCTAACCAACTGCGCTATATCCACCATATGAAATTACGGGAAAACCCGACTGAGCCTGAAGGGATTCGAACCCCCGACCCACGGCTTAGAAGGCCGTTGCTCTATCCAGCTGAGCTACAGACTCATCAAGCGGGTGATGGGAATCGAACCCACGTATCCAGCTTGGAAGGCTGGTGTTCTACCATTGAACTACACCCGCATATTCTCTTGCGAACCGTTGAAGGACTTTGGAAAACCATCGGGGTGACAGGATTCGAACCTGCGACCTCCTGGTCCCAAACCAGGCGCTCTAGCCAAGCTGAGCCACACCCCGCTTTTAAGACGCCCTTTCGTTTGCCTTACGCTCTCGGAACGCAAGTGATATTATAGCTGATGAAACCGTTCTTGTCAACTGTTTTTCATAAATTTTTTAAGAGATTTTTTATATTTCTTCGAAAACGCTTATCCCCAGATCCCCATCTGCTCCAGCTCCTGGTTCCAGTCCTCATCCTCCAGATAACAGATGGTAAAATGGGCCTCTCCCTGGCGGTCCAGCTCCATGAGCATATAGGACGGCTTCCTTCCCTCCTGACGCGGGTAGGAAAGGCTTCCAGGATTCAGGACCACCAGGCCGTCCCGGCAGTATTCCAGATGCGGCTTATGGGTATGGCCGTACATGACGATATCCACCTTCCTTGCCCTGGCTTCATCCTTGATCCCCTCGGTCCCCAGGGATACGCCGTACATATGTCCATGGGTCAGGAGCGCCCGGTATCTCCCGATGGAGATCTCCTTTTCCCGGTCACAGAAGGAAAAGAAATCGTTGTTTCCCCGGACCACATGGATCACGCAGACATCATTATCGACCCACTCTCTGAAATATGACTCACTGCCCTCGGTGTCTCCCAGATGGATCAGCATATCGATGGGCCCGGTCTTTTCCAGCACCCGCCTGAAATTCCCATCTCTCCGGTGCGTATCGCTGACGATCAGAATCCTCATACCGCTCATGACCTCTGCTCCGCAAATTCCTTTTCCAGCAGCTCCTTCATGGCCCGGAGGGCCTTTCCCCGGTGGCTGATGGCGTTTTTCTCTTCCATGGTGATCTCCGCCGACGTTTTCCCGTATTCCGGCAGCATTAAGATCGGATCATATCCGAAACCGCCTGCCCCGGCTGGTTCATAGGCGATGCGGCCTTCCATGGTCCCGCGGGTCGTAAGGACCCTGCCGTCCGGCAGCGCCGCCGCAATGACACATACGAACCTGGCGGTCCTTTTTTCCTCCGGAACCTCTGCCAGACGATGGATCAGGTTCCAGTTCTTGATCTCATAGGAGGTCTTTTCTCCCATATATCTGGCGGAATATACGCCCGGCTCTCCGCCCAGGGCGTCCACCTCCAGGCCCGAATCGTCGGCCAGGACAATGCCGCCGGCCTCCTCCCAGACTGCCTTTGCCTTTATGACCGCATTGGCCTCAAAGGTATCCCCGTCCTCCACAATGTCCGCCTGGACGCCGGCCTCCTTCATGGAGAGGATCTCTGTCCCCAGGCCTTTTAAGATTTCGCGGATCTCCCGCATTTTTCCCTGATTGGAAGTTGCAAATATGATTCTGTGTTCCATAGCTCTCCTGCCTTTACTTTGTTCCATGGCTCCGGTCATGCTCCGTTCCCATACGCCTTCAGACACACGTTGCAGGCCTCCCTTTCCTCTGCCCGCATCCATTGTGTCCCATCAAGACTAATATACCCTTCCCCGTCGGTAATGTCAACATTTCCCCACCGGCCTCCGCCGTTATATTCAATGGCCACCGGCTGCTCCGTTCCCGGTGACCGGATCCACAGCGCCACGGCAAACCGGCTTCCTGCCTTTACCTCCACCGGCGCTTCAAAGGGGATCGTATAAAACCCGGCCTCCCCAAGCCGTCCGGACGCCAGCAGGGGCATAAGCTCCCCGCCCAGTCCGGAAAGGGCCTCTCCCGGCTCCATGTCCCCGGGAACTGCCGCGCCATACAGCGCATACTCCGTATCCGGGACCATGGCATAAAATCCGGCGGCCTCCACGGTCCCTTTTTCTTCTGCCTCATACACGTTGGCGCACCACGCCTCTTCCTTCCCATAGCCCAGCTGGCCGGTCCAGCCGCACAGATCCGTCTGGAAGATATGGCTGTAATTCTCCGCACTCTCCACACCGGCATAAGAAATGTTGTGGCGGCCGATCTGGGTATCTTCATAGGAAACATAAAAAAATCCCTGCTCCCCAAAGCCCTCTCCCCAGCTATTGGCGCAGAGAAAGGCCCCGTCTCCTTCCGGCTGCGGGGAAAAAGCCTCCCTGGGAAAGGAATCATCCCATCCAACGATCACCACATCGTGATTGGCCTCGTGGGCTCCGTCATAAAAATATGCGCTCCGGTCTCTTCCGCCCTGCTCCGGCAGATACAGGGAGCTCTGAACGCCTCCCGTCTCATAAACGGCACGCTTGATGGCGTCATAGTCCTTTTCTCCCAGAAGCTTCACCGTCTGGACATGGCACACTGGAGAAAGCCCCTCCGGGGAAACATGGTCCCCGTAAGGATCATCGGCCTCCGCTGCCGGCCCCTGCCAGCTTAAAAGGTAAGCCCAGGAAAGGGAATAATCTCCGCCAGCAGCCGCCGCAAGCCCGGCGCTGTTTTTATGGATCATGTGGTCCGCTGATAACGGGATCCGTTCTTCCTCCTTCATGGAAGTCTCCAGGGCCGTTACCGACGCAAACGCCCAGCAGGTGTTCTGGTCCCCCTGATCCCGGATCCATGGCCCGGCGCCGTCCTCCCGCAGGTCGTACCGGGCCGGAAGGGGGAGCGGCTGCCGTTTTGCGGCCATGGATCCGCCCAGTCCAAGGGCCGCTGCCCCGGCCAGGACCCCCAGGGCCAGAACCGCCTTCCCGCGTCTCATTCTTCCCACCTCTTTCCTCACAAACCGGAGCCTCTGATCTTTACCCGTTCTGCCTTCCCGGATTTCTGGACGGGGGCTTGGGACCCATGAACTGGTAAAAATACGTTTTCATCATACCATTATAGATCTTTCGGTTCTTATCCGCCTTCCGGCCGAAATACCGCTCCGTATCCTCATAGGCTGTGATGATATAGGCGGACCAGGAATCCAGGGCCACAAACCGCTCGCCGATGGTCTTATAAAGCTCCGGCAGGTTCTTCTTATCCTCGATCCGTTCCCCGTAGGGCGGGTTTGTAATAAGGAAGCCGTATTTCTTCGGATGGCTCAGCTGGCTCACCGGCCTCTGCTGGAAATGGATCAGATGGTCCACTCCGGCTGCCGCCGCATTGGCCCTGGCCGCCCGGACGATCTCCCCGTCGATGTCATAGCCCTGGATATCCACAGAAATATCGTCCTTCACCAGATCATTGGCCTCGTCCATGGCCTCATACCAGCACTTCTTTGGGATCAGGTTCTTCCACTCCTCTGCCAGGAATTCCCGGTTCATGCCAGGCGCCATATTGGCCGCCATCATGGCCGCCTCAATGGGAAAGGTGCCGCTGCCGCAGAAGGGATCCACCAGGATCCGGTCCGGCTTCCACGGGGTCAGCATGAGCAGGGCCGCCGCCAGCGTCTCCGTAATGGGGGCTTTACTGGTCAAAGTCCGGTACCCCCGCTTGTGCAGGGAATCGCCGGAGGTATCCATGGCCACAGTCACCACATCCTTATAAAGGAACACCCGCAGAGGATAGCTGGCCCCGTCCTCAGGGAACCAGGTGATGCCGTAGGCCCCCTTCATCCGCTCCACCATGGCCTTTTTCATGATGGACTGGATATCTGACGGGCTGAACAGCCTGCTCTTAATGGAGGACGCCTTGGCCACCCAGAATTTTCCGTCCCGGGGGATATACTGCTCCCAGGGGATGACCCGGGTGCCCTGGAACAGCTCCTCAAAGGTCTCCGCCTTAAAGCTCCCTACCTTTAAAAGGATCCGCTCCGTGGTCCGTAAAAATATATTGGCGCGGCAGACGGCCTCTGCGTCTCCGATAAATGTGACACGGCCGTCCTCCACCTGGCTCACCTCATAGCCCAGGTCCAGGATCTCCCGCTTCATAACTGCCTCCAGCCCGAAATGGCAGGGGGCGATCAATTCAAATCTTTCCATTCGGTACCTTCCTAACTGCTCAAATCTGTTGGTTTATACTTTTCTCCATTTTAAGGGCTTTCCTGGCCTCTGTCAAATGCTTTCTGCCCTGCGGCGGGGGCCGGCCCGGCCACGGCATCACGTCTTTGGGACCGGCGGGGTCACCGCGTCCCCCCGGGACCGTCTGTCAGATGGCGGCCCCGGTAGCAGGAAAGCCCTCCGTAAACATTGACCGCCTGGTACCCGGCCCCCGAAAGGAGCCTGGCCGCCTGCATCCCCCGGCCGCCGTGGGAACAGTAAACGATCACCGGCCGCTTCCTGGAAATACCCAGAAATTTTTCTGGATCTTCAAAAAAACCAGATTGTTCTGTTATTTTTAAAATCTGCTGCACCGGCAGGTTCACAGCTCCCGCCAGATGTCCCTCCCTGTATTCCTCCGGCTCCCGCACATCCGCCAGGGTAAAAGCCCTGCCCTGGTCCAGCAGCGTTTCCAGCCTGTCTGCGGAAATATTCTGAAACATACGCGCCTCCGGCCTGTACCTTCTTATGATCAGTATACGCCCGTCCCGCCGGACATGTTCCATCCCCATAAAAGCCCCTATGGGATCCGGACAGAAAAAACGGCGGAAGGATCGCTCCCGCCGCCGCTTTTTTCATGACTTTTCAAGCCGTCATGCCATCAGTCGTAATTTTTGCAGTCCTGGCTGCTGTTTCTGCCGGAATTTCTGCTGCTGTTCTGGCTTTTGTTCTGACTGTTATTCTGGCTTCTGTTCTGGCCATTGTTCTGGCTGTTATTCTGGCTTCTGTTCTGGCTGTTGTTTCCTGCGTTTTCATTTCTTGTGCTGTCGTCCATATCATAGCTGTTTCTTGACATTTGAAATACCTCCTAATGGGATTCAGTTGACTACACCCATAGTATGGGCTCATCCGCAGAAAACTATTCGCCGAAGGTTCGTTTTAATTTTTTTAAGCACTGGCCAAAAGCCGGCACAAGAAACAGATCCGCGCAGATCCAGGCCAGGGGACTGGCAAAGCAGGCCGGAAGGAAGCCGAACACCGGCACCAGGCAGAAGCCCACAAAGGCCCTGGCAACCATCTCACAGACCCCAGCCAGAATGGCAAAGGTACTGAATCCCATGCCCTGGATGGCGAACCGCACCACATTCACCAGAGTCAGAGGAATATAAAACATACTGTTGCAGATCAGGAAGGTGGAGATCTGCCGGATCAGCTCCGTTTCCGACGAATCCACGAAAAGCAAGGCCAGATACCGGCCGCAAAAGAACAGCGCCGCAAAGGCCGCTGCCGAATAGGCAAAGCCCATAAGACTGGCCTTTTGCACACCTTCCCGCACCCGGTCCAGCTTTTTCGCCCCCACGTTCTGGCCGGCCCAGGTGGCCATGGTGCCGCCCAGGGCATCAAAGGGCGTACAGAAAAACATGCTGATCTTGCTGCCGGTGGATACGGCAGCCACAGCCATGGAGCCCAGGGAATTGACGGCAGCCTGTAAGATCACGCTGCCGATGGCCGTGATGGAATACTGGAGCCCCATGGGGATGCCCATGGCACAGAGCACCCGGATCATGTCCCTGTCGGGCTTTTTTTCGTCTCCCTCCATCCTGAGGACCGGGAATTTATGGATCATGTATGCCAGGCACAGAACGGCAGAGATCCCCTGGGAGACCACCGTGGCCAGGGCCGGACCGCCTACGCTCATATGGAGCACCAGGATCGTGAAAAAGTCCAGGCCGATGTTTAACACCGAGGACAGAAGAAGGAAATACACCGGTGTCTTACTGTCGCCCAGGCTCCGGATGATCCCGGCCAGGAGATTATACATATAGGTAACGGGAATTCCCATGAAAATCACAAATATGTAATCATAAGCCCCCTGGATAATGTCCTCCGGCGTGTTCATCCAGCGGAGGATATCCATGCAGAGGATGCCCACAGCCGCCGTCATCACCACCGCAAACACTGCCGCCAGATATCCGGCGTTGGCCACGAACTTCCGCATGCCCTTGTGGTCTCCGGCCCCGAATTTCTGGGCCACCGGGATGGCAAAGCCCGTGGCCGCACCGATGCAGAAGCCGTTGATCATGAAATTGATGGAGCCGGTGGAGCCCACAGCCGCCAGGGACGTGACCCCCAGGCACTGGCCCACCACCATGGTATCCACCATGTTGTAAAACTGCTGAAATAAGAGCCCCAGAAGCATGGGGAGGGCAAAGCCCAGGATCAGCCCAAACGGCGATCCCGATGTCAGGTCCTTTCCGCTTTCTTTTCTCATACGTATCCTCCTCGTCCGTATCGTTCCTCACGTCATTTTTTAAATAATTCCCTATTATAAAACCAGTTTTTTTTAATGTACAGACCGGAAAATTGCCAAAATATTCCCTTGTTTCCCCTTCCATTTCGTGAAAAGATATGATAAGATGACAACAGGACAAACGTCCGGAAAATAATTATGCAGAGTAGATAAATGCGCGTCAAGTGCCATGCCGGACGGGGAGTTGCCGGCGGGACGAAGGGCTATGCCCGCGGTGCATCTGTCGCATCCCGCTGCACCAGAAGATAAGGATCCCATATCTCCTGCTGCGGTCAGAATTCTGCAAAGGAGGTATTTTTTTATGAAGAAACTACTTGCTTTGATTTCTGATTCCTACCATGAATTCAAACACGTAAGCACCATCACCACCTGCGCTATGTTTGGCGCCATGTCCATTGTCTTAAACCAGCTCGCCACCATCCGTGTAACTCCCAATTTAAAGATCGGCTTTGGCGCCCTGCCCAACGAGCTGGTGGATTATCTGTTCGGCCCTGTGGTGGGAAGCCTGTTCGGCGGCGGCATGGACATCATCAAATTCATGCTGAAGCCCGACGGCGGCTTTATGCCTGGCTTCACCTTCAACGCCATGCTGGCTGCCTTTATTTACGGTCTCTTCCTTTATAAGAAGCCCCTGAGCCTTAAACGTATGCTGGCTGCCAAGCTGGTGGTCGCAGTTCTCTGCAACATCCTCTTAGGCACCCTGTGGCTTTCTATGATCAATGGAAAGGGCTATCTGGCCCTTCTTCCCGCCCGGGCCGTGAAAAACCTGATCCAGTGGCCGGTGGACTCCCTGATCTTCGTCCTGGTAGCCAAGACCCTGGAGCAGGCCGGCGTATTCCGGCTGGTCCGCCGCCAGCATCAACCATAAAACAGGCTGTGCGGAGCTCTCATGGCCATCCCGGCAGCGCCAGGATCCCGTGAGCCCCGCCACAGCAAAACAGCCCGCAGACACTCACATCTGCGGGCTGTTTCTATATCCTTTTATCCTTTATCCATCTGCCCGGAGGGCTGGGAAATTTTCATTAATCACCGAGGACGTTGACGATCTTCGCCGGATTCCGGTAGGTCCATTCGGAAACGCAGATGCCTGTCCTCTCGTTGGAGGCATGTACCACCTGGCCGTTGCCGATATACAGGGCCACATGGTTGATGCGCTTTCCGCTGGCATAGAATACCAGATCGCCCGGACGGATCTCTGCTGCGCTGATCTCACGGCCCTGGACAGCCTGGGATCTGGAGGAGTGGGGAAGCTCCACACCGGCTGAATGGCGCAGTACATAAGAGGTGAATCCGGAGCAGTCTGCTCCTTTATTGGGATTGGTCCCGCCGTATACATAGCGGTTTCCCACAAACTGAAGACCGTATTCCACAACAGCCTGGCGTCGTTCTGCAGAAACACGGGCTGCGGTCTCCTCCGCAGTCTCCACAGGAACCACCGGGGCTTCCTCCGGAGCGTCCTCCAGGGTCTCTTCCTCATCCTCTGCTGCCGCAGTGTTCAGATAGCCCTCGAATTCTCCGGTGGAGATCTTTGCCCACTGACCGTTTACCATTTCCAGTACGTCGTATGTATCCCCGGCCTCAGCCTGTCCCACCACCTGGGACTCTGTATCCGGCTCCGAGTACACCTCTGTGTTCTCGTCTTCCACCTGGATCAGCATGGAAGCTCCGGCCTGGTCCTCCGTATCCTTCCGTCCGGCAATGATGATCTCCGGCTCCTCCGGGCCATCCACCGCATGGAGCAGAGGTCTGGGGGCCTCCTGGTCGGCCATGGCCCTTTCCGGCGCTGCCGCTGCCATCAGTGTACAGAAACAAAAAAGTCCGGCGGTCTTCAAAATCCTGTTTGTCATATAATCCCCAATCATTACTTTTTCTTTTTCGTTTATTACAAATTTGTTAAAACTTGTTACGAAAATGATTATATTTCCAAAACATGTTTTTGTCAACCAATCTGCCGGACTTAATAATTTTTTAATATTTTCCCGTCTACCTTCTCAGGCTCTTAATAAACCACCACACCAGCAGGAGCATCAGCACCGGTCCGGCAAACCGTACCAGCAGTGCGAAGATGCCCCCCAGGAGCCTGAATACCGCAGAGAATACAACAAAGACTGCCAGCATTAAAAGCAGCTTCCAGTACCATTTGCTCAGGTCAAAGTAGTGGACGTGCGAGGAGGTCTCCGACTGGCTTTCATATGTGCTGCCGGCGTCCTCAAAGGCTCCGTATCCGTCTCCCATGGCCTCTCCTGCCGCCTCACTGGAATCGATGATGGTCCTGGCCACGATCCTTGGCTCCCCGATCTCATCCACGATCTCATCCACAGTACGGCCCTTTGCCATCTCCTGGGAAATGTAAGAATTGTAATAATTTAAATTTTCCCGGATCACGGAGGCCGGTACCTCACCAGCCAGCGCTTCCTCCAGTCCTGCTAAAAATTCTTCCCTGCTCATTCAGTTCTCCTTGATGTTTGATTGATTCTGCTTACCCTAATTTTTCCTTCAGGATACCGCCGCGGTACGCCGCCATCAGCTCCTTCAGGTCCTCGATCTTGGCGGCCAGCTCTCTTCCGGTATCTGTATCCGCCACCATGATCCGCTTTTTCATTTTTTCAACGATGGTCACCTTGGGGGTGTTCTCATGCTTCGGATCAAAGGGCTTGTGCTCCGCCAGGGCCAGATGACGGGAATTGAAGATCAGCGTATAGCCGGCGATCCCTGTCTTTGGCTGGTAGGACTTGGCAAGGCCGCCGTCGATGACGAACAGCTTTCCGTTGCCCTTTATGGGGCTCTCCCCATCCTTCAGCTTCACCGGCACGTGGCCGTTGATAATGTGGGAGCCCTCCACCGGAAGCCCGAATTCCCTCAGTATTTTATCACAAAATTCCTCTTTTGTACTCAGTTTATAGTACGGATTCATATTTTCTTTGGCCGCGGCCTTATCCGCCACAAAATAACCCTCAAAGGTGGCCATATTATCCTTGCCGTAGACCGGAGACTTGGGTCCGCACCATAAATACCACATCAGATCCTTATACCATTCCTTGGATGTGTCGTCATCCGGAAGGAAGTAGGCCATCTTCACGGCATCCTCGATATAGTCTAGCATCCGCTTTCCGGAATAGATGATCCCGTTGAATTTGATCTCATCGAAATCACCATTTTCCTTCATGGGGATACAGCCGTGGTACAGAAGGTTGGAGTTGCAGCACTTATACATGGCCCCATGGGAGTACACAAAGCGGATGTGGCGCTGGAGGTTTACGCTGTGCTTAAAGGACATGCACAGATTGTGGATCAGCTCCTCCTCTTCCTTTGTGAGCTTTAAGGGATCCTTGGGATCCACCGTGGGAAGCTTCTTATCCGTCAGCGGATATTCCTTTCCCTTGATGGTAACGGTCCCCTTCTCAAAATTGATCCGGGTCAGATGGAGCCGGTCCTCCATGTTGTACTCCGGATGGCGTTTGATGATCTGGCCCTCCACCTTAAACTGGATCACAGCGATGGCCTTGTGCATCTTGGCCGCCAGCCCAGGATCCACCGCGTCATAAATATTTTCATCCAGGATCTTCGGCATAAAGTGCTCGCAGGCATCGTCCCGGTAGACTCTGGCTGCAAACATGGACAACGGACGCAGGTTGATTCCGTAGCCGTCCTCCAGAAGGTCGAAGCAGTTGTAGCGGATGGCGATCCGCAGGACGTTGCAGATGCAGGCCAGGTTGCCCGTGGCCGCCCCCATCCAGGAAATATCATGGTTGCCCCACTGGATATCCACATCGTGGAACTTCATCAGCTCTTCCATAATGATATCTGCTCTGGGTCCCCGGTCAAAGATATCGCCGATGATATGGAGATTGTCGATGGTCAGGTTCTGGATCAGGTTGCACAGCGCCTCGATGAACTCCGCGCCCATTTCGCTGTCGATGATGGAGCGGATGATCTCATCGTAGTATACCTTCTTGTTTTCATCGCTGTAATCCACATGGATCAGCTCGTCGATGATATAAGCGAACGCCGGCGGCATTTTCTTACGCACCTTAGATCTGGTGTATTTGGACGACACCTCTTTACAGATGCATACCAGGCGGTAAATTGTGATCCTCTGCCAGTCCTCTGTAAACCGGTTTTCCCGCTTCGCCGCCCGCAGCCCCCGCTCCGGGTAGTAGATCAAGTTCGCCAGGGCGATCTCATCCTCGTCGGAGATCACATAGCCAAAGGTCTCGGAGATCTTTTCCCGGATGATGCCGGACGCGCTCCGAAGGAGATGGACAAAGGCCTCGTATTCCCCATGCAGGTCACTGAAAAAATATTCCGTTCCCTTGGGAAGGCCGCGGATGGCCATCAGGTTGATGATCTCGCTGGACGCTGCCTGGACATTGGGATATTCCCTGGCTAGCAGCCTAAGGTACGCCAAATCTCTCATATTCAATTCCTCCCACAACACATTTCCGGCAGAGCCCCATTGAAACTTCCCCTGTTTTCCTACTTTTCCTCCGCCGGTGATTGCTTTTCCTTCCATTTTATAGTAACATATTCATATTTAAAAGACCAGACCAGAAAGGGGATTTTTTCATGGACCGGGAGCTTCTTTACGTTTTTGGAACCGGCAATGCGGCGGTGACCAACCTTTATAATACATGCTTTGCCCTTAGGGACAGCGACGAATATTTCATGGTGGATGCCGGCGGCGGAAACGGGATCTTAAAGATCCTGGACAATATGCAGGTGCCTGTCCACCGGATCCACCACATCTTTGTGACCCATGAGCATACGGACCACATCCTGGGCATTGTATGGATGATCCGGATGATCGCCACCGGGATGTTAAAGGACCAGTACCAGGGCGACGCCTATATCTACTGCCACGAGGACCTGGCGGATACCATCCGCACCCTGTGCCGCCTGACCATCCAGGAAAAGCATTTCCGTTTTCTGGACAGCCGGATCCACCTGGACCCCTTAAAGGACGGGGATCACCGGCATATCTTAAGCTATGACGTGACCTTTTTCGATATCCACTCCACCAAGGCCCGGCAGTTTGGCTTCAGCCTCACCTTAAATAATGGGAAAAAGCTGACCTTCCTGGGAGACGAGCCCTATAACCCTGTATGCGAAAAATATGTACGGGACTGCGACTGGCTGCTCCATGAGGCCTTCTGCCTTTATGTGGAGCGGGATCTGTGGAAGCCCTATGAAAAACACCACAGCACCGTCAAGGACGCCTGCGAACTGGCCCAGGCCATGCAGATCCCCAATCTGGTGCTGTGGCATACGGAAGACAGCAACGTCGCCGGACGCGAACGGCTGTATAAGAGCGAAGGGAAGAAATATTATGGCGGCAACATCTTTGTGCCGGACGACGAAAGCCTGATCGCCCTGTAACGGCAGACGGCTGCTTTCCTACTCCTGGGCCAGCTCCGCCTTCCAGAGCCCATGGCGGTTACAGTACTCATATAACGCCAGGGGCCGTTCTCCGTCACTCAGACGAAATTCCACCTGGGGCTGGTCTCCGGGCTTTAAGACCCGGAGGCTTCCTCCCCTGGTGGTCTCCAGATATACCCAGGTAATATAATGGTCCTCGTCCATGGGATGGTCGTCTGCTCCCACCTTTGCCTGGACCACATCCTTTTTCACCTCCACCACCGGAAGGTGCTTTTCCAGGGCCGCGTCCGTGGTGTTGGCGTGAAGCTTGTCATAGGTCCCGCAGCCCGCGTCCTCTTCCCCATAGATCACCAGGGCGATGCCGTGACAGTCGGGACATTGTAAAAATCTGCTCATCTTCGATCCCTCTCTTTCTTATAGGAACAGACCCGGCTCCAGAAGCCTCCGTTTTGCCGGATCCTCTCATATAGTTTCCTCCATCCAGAACGATTTTATCCCCTGTACATGAAAAATCCATCCCACACGCAGGAGAAATTTATTCCCGCGCCGCTTGCAAACTGCCGGAAACCCATGTAAAATATTCGGTGCCGGGCAAAGAAGGTCCCGGCAGGAGGTACTGAACATGAAAAAATTTATGCTGCTTCACGGCATCAACCACAACATGTTCGGGAAAAGAAATCCCGAACAGTATGGGACCGTCACCTTAGATGAGATCAACGAAAACGTACAGAGGCTGGCCCGGGAGCTGGGCGTTTCCGTCACCTGCTTCCAGACCAACGACGAGGGAAAAATGGTGGACAAGATCCACGAGGCCTATACCGAGCATTATGACGGCGTCATGATCAACGCAGGAGCATGGACCCATTACAGCTACGGGATCTCCGACGCCCTGGAAATGCTGGAGTGTCCGCTGATCGAGCTCCACATGTCCAATATACATAAAAGGGAGGAGTTCCGTCACCACTCGGTGATCTCCCCCATCGCCACCGGCATCATCGTCGGCCTGGGAGCCGACGTATACACCCTTGGCCTGCGGGCCCTTGCGGACCGCACCCGGGAACCGGAGCAGAAATAACTGGCCGTGCCGCTGCCCGGCGGCAGAATGGAGATTATTATGAATAAACGCGAAATTTCAGAAATAAAGAAACAGTTCAAAAAAGACAACAACGCCATCACCCGCATCTGCGGCTGCTACGTGGACGCAGAAAAAAATATCAGAACGACTTTGAAAGAGGCCTTTTTTGCTCTCTCAGAGGAAGAGATCTTCAAATATTATGAGATCTTTAAAAAGACCCTTTCCGGGGGGATCGGAAAAAATCTCCACAACCTGGAATATTCCATCCGCGACGAGGGCGAAGACAGCGCCCATGCCCTGCTCATGAAGCTTAGGGAGGAAAAGCTGGCGGACGATGAAACTGTGGATTCCTTCTATAATAAAGTCATTGAAAACTACGACTACGGCGAAAACTATTACATCATACTGATCCACAGCGCCTACGATGTTCCGGGAAAGGCCTCGGACAATGAAGAAATGTTCGACGCCTCCGAGGAGGTCTATCACCATATCCTCTGCTGCATCTGCCCGGTGAAGCTGTCAGAGCCGGGGCTCTCCTACAATGAGGCCACCAACCTCATCGAAGAACGGCCCAGGGACTGGTGGGTGCAGCCGCCCATGACCGGCTTCCTGTTCCCTGCCTTCAACGACCGTTCCTCCGACATCCACAGCCTCCTGTATTTTTCCAAAAATCCCGAGGAGCTGCACACCGAATTCATCGACGCCTGCCTGGGCGCGCCGTCGCCCATTTCCTTCCGGTCCCAGAAGGAGGCGTTCCAGGAGATCCTCTCCGATACCCTGGGGGATTCCTGCGACTACACCATTGTCCGCCAGATCCATGAAACCCTCACCGAGTTAGCGGAGGAGCACAAGGAGGACATGGAGCCCCTGGCCCTGACAAAGCCCCAGGTCCGTGACCTTCTGGAAAAAAGCGGCGTGGAGCCGGAGCGGCTGGAGCATTTCGATACCGTTTATAAGGAAGCTGCCGGAGAGGATACGTCCATTCTGGTACCGGCTATCACAGGGACCGGAAAATTTGCCGTGAAAACGCCGGACGTGGACATCAAGGTCAACCCAGACCGGCTGGACCTGGTGGAGACTCGTTTCATTGAGGGACGGCGCTGCCTGGTCATTGCCGTGGAAAACAACGTGGAAGTCAACGGAATGCCCGTAAAAATGTGGGAGGAGGCCCAGAACTAGGCCTCCTCCATATCCCTCAGCGCTTCCTCTCCCGTATTCACCAGATATTCCACCGCCTGGGCCGGGTAGCTTCCCGCCGCCGTTTCCCCTGTGAGCATCAGGGACGAGGCGCCGTCCAGCACCGCATTATATATATCCAGGACCTCGGCCCTGGTTGGGACTGCCCGTTCATGCATGGAATCCAGCATCTGGGTCACCACCATGAACGGCTTTCCAGCTTCCCGGCATTCTCTTGCCAGCCTCTTCTGGACCCCGGGCAGCTTCCATAAAGGCATGGCGTTTCCCAGGTCCCCTCTGGCGATCACCACATGATCGCAATACGGAAGCAGCTCCTTTATGGCTTCCACTCCCTGCATGTTCTCGATCTTGGCAAAGACCTGGATCTCTCCGGCCCCGGCCTCCTTAAGAGCCTCCCGCAGAACCAGAAGATCCTCTTTATTCCGCACAAAGGGCAGCATCACCCCGGTGATCCCATAGGAAACGGCTTCCCTTATATTTTTCCGGTCGCTTTCCGTCAGCGTGGGCATGGGGACAGCTTTCCCCTCAATGGCCAGGCTCTTCCCGGACTTTATGAGCCCGCCCCGGACCACCCGGGCCATGATCCGGCATCCGCTGGCGGACGGTGCGGCTCCGGCTTCTGCCTCCAGCTCCACCTTCCCATCGTCAATGAGGATCCGGTCTCCCGGACACACATATGCCAGTGCTTCCTCCGGAACCGGAAGGCCTCCATCTCCAAGGACCAGCCAGCTGCCCTCTTCTGCCTGGATCTCCTCCTTAAACCTTCCCAGACGCAGCTCCGGGCCCCGGAGGTCCATGAGGATCTGTACCTGGGAATGAAGCTCCCTTCCGGCCTCCTGCACCATACGGATCCAATGTCCATTTTCCTCCAGATCCCCATGGGACAGATTGAGCCTCACGCCTGTCATCCCGGCTGCCAGCATCTCCTTTAACGTCTGCACACTGCCGCAGGCCGGCCCCAGCGTACCATAATACTCCATACAAAAACCTCCCGGATGTTTTTTTACTATCATACACCGGAATAACAAAAAAAGGAAGTCCCGCAGGCCGGTCCATGGGTCCAGAGCCTTCTACTCCTCTGTCCCGGGATCTTCCAGCACAACCTCCATCACATCCTCCACCCGGCATTCCAGCGCCCGGCAGAGCCGCTCAATGGTCTGGGTGGAAACGTTCATGTTCAGCTTCAGCCTGCGCATCTGTCCCGCGCTGATCCCATGATACCGGATCAGGCGGTACTGGCTCATCCCCCTTTTCTCCATGGTCTCCCACAGGCGCGTATATCTGACCATCCCGCAGTCTCCTTACCTACTTGTTTCCCTCTCTGGAACCAGCCGGAGTCTTCCCAGCCGTTTTTCCGCCAGTACGGTCTTCTGCCTTTCCGGCCAGCTTTTCTCCGGTGACTGCTGCGGTCTTCCCGGTTCCCTGGACTCCGGATCTGGATGCCAGTTTCCCAGACGCGTTATCTCTGGTAGCTGCCGCGGCCTTTCCGGTTCCCTGGACTCCAGATCTGGATGCCGGCTTTCCAGACGTGTTATCTCTGGTAGCTGCTGCGGCCTTTCCGGTTCCCTGGACTCCGGATCTGGATCCTGGCTTTCCAGGCGCCTTATCTCCGGTGACGCCCTCCGCTTTTTCGGCATCCCTGGCCCCGGCTGCGGTCCTTCCAGCCGCCCTGCCTCCGGCACTGGACGGTTCCTTTCCGTCTGGTTCCTGGGGATCCAGGATCACCTCTACAATATCCTCCACAGGACACTGTAAAATATTGCAGAATACCTCCAGGGTATGGGTGGAAACATGCATATTCTTTTTCATCCGGCCGATCTGACCGGCGCTGATCTTATAATGGTTGATCAGCCGGTACTGGCTGATCCCTTTCTTCTCCATTGTTTTCCATAAACGTTCGTAACTTACCATGTTCATCCCCTCCTTTGTTTCTATTAAACCAGGATTACCCGAATTTGTATATTATCTATATTTTGATAATATAGTCGTCTGGATGATGGACAGAACGCCAGACCCACGCCCCGGTATTTCCTCCTCCGGGCAGCTCATGGACCGCGGCCCCATATATAAAAGTATCTCTGATCCTCCCCATTTGATACAGAATGTCTTTAAAAACGATCCCGTCCCATAAAACGAAAAGAAGCCGTTTGCGCGCCTCATAACAGAGCTGCACAACCGGCTTCCTTCCAATCACTTATTCAAACACAACGCATCCGATCACGCTCTTCTGCAGATCGGTCACTCTTTCGATCTCCATAGCAACAGTGCTGTATTTCGCATCCATGCACTGCTCCACCAGAACCACTCCGTCACACTCCGGCAGCTTCTTTAAGGTTTCCGCATCCTGGAGCATATTTCCTCCGGCCATCACATGGATCCCGGCAAGTCCTGCCGCCAGTCTGTCTGTCACCTCGGACAGGACTGCCTCATCGGCGGTTCCTGTCACCAGGATGGTCTTCATGTTTTCCGCATAGTTCCGGATATTTGCGGTGATCAGCCCGTATCCTGTATCCGCATTTCCTTCCACCGCACGGCCTTCCATCCGGTTTAACCATGCGTCGATCTTACCTATGGGCTTTTTCCGGCGGATGGGCATGGTGCCCAGGATCTTAATGCGGTAACGGTTCTTTAACTCCTTGGCAGAATAAAGCTTATCGCTCATAAGGAAGGCCACGCAGATAAAGAACACCACCATAAAGCCGCCCAGAACACCGCCCAGGACCGCATACTTGATCCCACTCTTTAAAGCTGCCATTGCGGAGCTGGCTGCTTCCTTGGGCTCCTCCAGCTCGTCCAGAGTCTTCTGCTTCTCCTCCAGGCTGTTGTTCAGGCTGGTCAGCCGCTCGGTCTCCGCCCGCTGGGTATCCGCCAGAGTAAGATCCACCATGGCGCTGACGCTGCTGTTGACCGTGTTCACCGTATGCTCGCCGATGCTGGCGACTACCTGTCCATGGAGCTCGTTCATGTGATCCAGCATCTCGTCCATGACCTTCTTGGCATCGCTCTTGGTCTTATGCTTGACATTGATGGTCAGAAGGTGGTTTAACTGACCGCCGTTGGTCCCGATGGTCACATTGACCAGTTCCTTTAAGTATCTGGGCTCCGTCCCCACACTCTTTGCCACATCCTCCATCACGGCGCTGCTGGTCAGAAGACCCTGGTACGCCTGGAGGATCGTATCCGTATAATCCTGGTTCTGGTAGACCATTCCCGGCATGATCTCATATCCGGTGGTCACATACATATCGATCCTGGATTCACATACATCATAGGGGCTCATATTGATCCAGATGGATTTATCCAGGTATTCCTGCTGGTTCGCGATGTCTGTCTTCAGATTCTCGATCTCGCGCTCCGCCGTCTCCTTATTCTTCTCGTAGAGATCCAGCTCCTCCTGGTATTTTTCCCTGGTCTCCTTGCTGACCTCAGGATCATTCTGCTGCCTGTATGTCATCGCACCCTTGGCCCCGCCAAGGACCAACGCCAGGACCACTGCCACAAGGATCACCGGCCTCCATTTATGGAGCACCGCAAACATCAGATCCTTCAGATCGATTTCCTGTTCATACTGCTCGTATGTAGAATTATTGTCCATTTTCCTTTCTCCTACGCTCTTACTCCCAGAGATTTCCCTAAAAACCGCCAGTGTATTTATCATAACTTTTTTCCCTTTGTCTGTCAAGGATATGGGGGGATTTCCTATGGAATTTTATGGGGAATTCCAGGCAGATCAAGCCGAAAAACAACGGGATTCCGATGCCCTGGGAAATTGGAGATATTATCCCGTTTCTTCATAATATACGCACAATGTATACGGTATTCATAAAAAAGCGGTACTTCCGACAAGGACGATTATGGGAAGTAAGACGGGCTCTGGAGATCAGTTCCGGAGGGACAGCCCCCTGGCTCCGGCCCATGAAAACAACGAATCCGAGGAAGATCTGATGTACGAATTTCTGGAAAAATACCTGCCCAGGGACAAGCGCGTCCGCATGGGCATTTTAATGGCCGCAGACGTTTTTGCGCTCTGCCTGGCCTCTTTTTTAGGCCTTTTTGTCCGGTTTGACTTAAATATTTCTAAGATCCCGCCGGAATACGCCCGGGCGGCCCTGGAGTTCCTTCCCTATTATATCCTGGCTTCCCTAGTGATCTTCTTCCTGGCCCGGATGTACTCCACCATGTGGAGCGTGGCCGGGGTCCGGGAGGCCCTCCATGTGGTGGCGGCCTGCGGCCTGGCCTCCCTGGTGCAGATCGCCGGGATGGTGCTCTTACGGCTTTCCGTGCCCAGGAGCTTCTTTTTAGTGTCCTTCGCGGCCATCTGTGCCGAGGAGCTGGGGATCCGCCTGTCTTACCGGGTGGTGATCTCCTTATTCGGGAACCACAGTAAAAAGGCGGCAAAGCGGATCATGATCGTGGGCGCCGGGACCTCCGGCTCTGTGATCTTGAAGGAGATGACCACCAGTTCCCTGGTCAACGGCTGCGTGGTCTGCTTTGTGGATGATGATAAGAACAAGGCCGGGAAGTTCTTAAACGGCGTTCCCGTGGCCGGGAACCGGAACGACATCCCGCGGCTTGCGGAAGAATATAAGATCGATGAGATCTACATCGCCATCCCCTCCGCCTCCGCCAAGGAGCGGAAGGCCATCATCGAGATCTGCCGGGAGACGGGCTGCCAGGTGAAGATCCTGCCGGGCATCTACCAGCTGATCAACGGCGAGGTGAGCATCGCCAAGCTCCGGAACGTGGAGATCGAGGACCTTTTAGGCCGGGATCCCATCCGGGTGAACTTAGACGAGATCATGGGCTACGTCAGCGGAAAGGTGGTCTTAGTGACCGGGGGCGGCGGCTCCATCGGAAGCGAGCTGTGCCGCCAGGTGGCGAGCCATAACCCGAAGCAGCTGATCATCTTCGATATCTACGAAAACAACGCCTACGACATCCAGCTGGAGCTGAAGGAGAAGTATCCGGACCTGGACCTGGTGGTGCTCATCGGCTCCGTCCGGAATACCCACCGGATCGAGACGGTGTTTGAGAAATACCGTCCCGACATCGTGTACCATGCGGCGGCCCACAAGCATGTGCCCCTCATGGAGGACAGCCCCAACGAGGCCATCAAGAACAACGTGTTCGGTACATATAAGACGGCAAAGGCGGCGGATAAATATGGAACCAGTCGTTTCGTGCTGATCTCCACGGACAAGGCCGTGAACCCCACCAACATCATGGGGGCGTCCAAGCGGATGTGCGAGATGGTGGTGCAGATGATGAACGCCAGGTCGAAGACGGACTTTGTGGCCGTGCGGTTCGGAAATGTACTGGGAAGCAACGGGTCCGTGATCCCGCTCTTTAAAAAGCAGATCGAACAGGGCGGTCCGGTGACGGTGACCCACCCGGATATCATCCGGTATTTCATGACGATCCCGGAGGCAGTGTCTCTGGTATTACAGGCCGGGGCCTATGCAAAGGGCGGGGAGATCTTCGTCCTGGACATGGGGGAGCCCATGAAGATCCTGGACCTGGCGAAAAACCTGATCCGGCTGTCCGGGTACACACCGGATGTGGATATCCCCATCGTGTTCACGGGCCTGCGGCCCGGGGAGAAGTTATATGAGGAGCTTCTCATGAACGAGGAAGGGATGCAGGATACGCCCAATAAGTTAATTCATATCGGGAAACCCATCGAGTTCGATATGGAGCGGTTTGAGGGGCAGCTGGAGGAACTTTATGTGACTGCCAATGAGGACGGGGACGGGATCCGGGAGGATGTGATGCGGATCGTGGGGACGTACCATCCGGCGGGGATAAAGTCCTGACCATGACAAAGTGGAAACTAGGAATATCCGGAAGAACCGAAAAACGTCAAAGGATAAAGGAGTGGCTGTAAAGCCACCCGCAGGAGAAGACCGGTCGCTGCCAGCAGATACAGCTGGCAGCGATTTTTCATTAAAAAACTGTATTTGCAGAATTTCAAGGGGGAAGAAGCTATGATGAAGATCCCATTTTCACCGCCCGATATCACAGAGGAAGAGATCCAGGAGGTGGCAGAGGCTCTGCGTTCCGGATGGATCACCACGGGACCAAAGACCAAGGAGTTTGAACGGAAGATCGCAGATTACTGCGGAGTGAAACGTGCGGTATGCCTGAACTCGCAGACTGCCTGTGCAGAAATGGCCCTGCGTATTCTGGGGATCGGACCGGGAGACGAAGTGATCACCTCGGCATATACCTATACGGCTTCCGCCTCTGTGATCTGCCATGTAGGAGCCCGTCCGGTCCTGGTGGATACACAGGCAGATTCCCTGGAAATGGATTATGAGGCACTGGAGAAAGCAGTTACAGAGCATACAAAGGCCGTGATCCCGGTGGATATCGGCGGGATCCCCTGCGACTATGACCGTATCTTCTCGATCGCGGAAAGAAAAAAAGCTCTGTTCCGGCCCGCAAACCAGCTGCAGGAGGCCATGGGGAGGATCGCGGTATGTGCAGATGCTGCCCACTCCTTTGGGGCAGAATGGCATGGAAAAAAGACAGGAAGCATTGCGGATTTCTCATCCTTCAGTTTCCATGCAGTCAAGAACCTGACCACAGCCGAGGGGGGAGCCCTTACGTGGAACCCGATCCCAGGAATCGGGGATGAGGATATATACCATCAGCTCCAGCTGTATTCCCTTCATGGGCAGTCCAAGGATGCCCTTGCAAAAACCCAGCTGGGAGCCTGGGAATATGACATTGCCGGGCCATGGTACAAATGCAACATGACAGACATCATGGCTGCGATCGGCCTGGCCCAGCTGCGCAGATATGAGGGGCTGCTGATGAGGCGGAAGGAGATCATCCGGCAGTACGACCAGGTCTTAAGGCCTGTGGGAGTGGGCACTCTGGAGCATTACACCAGCGGCTGTACATCGTCCGGTCATCTGTATCTGACATGGATCCCGGGGATCAGCCTGGAGCAGAGGCAGGAGATCATTGTAAAGATGGCGGAGGCAGGTGTCGCCTGCAATGTCCATTACAAACCGCTTCCGATGATGACTGCATATAAAAATATGGGGTTTGATATAAAGGATTACCCCAATGCATATGGACACTTTGTAAATGAGATCACGCTTCCGCTCCACACAAAGCTGTCGGATGCGGAGGTTACATATGTGGCAGAAACCTACGCCAGCGTTGTGAAGCCGTATATCCAGAAAAGGGAGAAGGGGACATGTTAAGGCGCTGGGAAGAGCTTCCGGAGTTCATGAGGACCGATGCGGTGCGTCCTTACTACAAGGCACTGGAAAAAAAACGGTACAGCCTGTATCTAAAGCGGCTGTTTGACTTTTCCATGTCCAGTGTCATGCTCATCCTCCTCTCCCCAGTCCTGCTGGGACTCGGGATCTGGATCCGGATGGACTCGGAAGGTCCTGTATTCTATCGCCAGAAACGGATCACCCAGTATGGAAGGCCCTTTGAGATCTATAAGTTCCGGACCATGGTCGTCAATGCAGACCGGATCGGAAGCCAGGTGACGGTCGGGAAGGACCCCAGGATCACACGGGCCGGTTCCTTTCTCAGGGGATGCCGCCTGGACGAACTTCCGCAGCTGATCAATATCTGGAAGGGCGAAATGACTTTTGTGGGGACCCGGCCGGAGGTACCGAAATTTGTTAAGGAATATACGGATGAGATGTACGCCACACTGCTGCTGCCGGCAGGAGTGACCTCCATGGCCAGTATCTGCTATAAAGACGAGGAACGGATGCTGCAGGGGGTCTGTGGAGAGGAGGCCGACCGGGTTTATGTGGAGAAGATACTGCCGGAGAAGATGAAATGGAATTTTATAGAGCTAAAGAAAACGTCTATCATAAGAGACGTACAGGTGCTTTTTAAAACAGTAGCGGCGGTAATTTAAGAGGCTCTCTGCGCGATGGACGGAAAGGACTCATATTTAGATGAAAATCTTATTGATAAATCATTATGCTGGCAGTCCGGAAATGGGAATGGAATTCCGGCCTTATTATATGGCCCAGGAATGGATCCGGCAAGGCCATGAGGTTGATATCATTGCAGCCGATTATTCCCATCTGCGTAGAAAAAATCCCAAAGTACAGAGGGACTAGCAGATAGAAGAAATAGATGGGATCCGTTATCACTGGCTTCGGACCGGAGACTATGACGGAAATGGAGTGCGGCGTGCGCTGACGATGTTCCGTTTTGTCGGAAAAATATGGCTGAAGGCAAAAGTGATTGCGAGGGAATGGAAACCGGATGTGGTCATCACCTCCTCTACCTATCCATTGGATACCTATGCTGGACAAAGGATACGGAAATATTGCTTAAAGAATATTAAGCTTATACATGAGGTTCATGATATGTGGCCAGCCACTTTATATGAAGTGGGGGGAATGTCCAAGAGACATCCTTTTGTAGTTTTAATGCAGTTTGCAGAGAACTCAGCATATCAGCATTCAGACCGGGTTGTGTCATTATTACCACATGCAAAATCTTATATGATAGCTCACGGGATGGATGCAGAGAAATATGTATGTATTCCTAACGGTGTGGTAGTAAGTGAATGGGAAAATCCAGCTCCATTGCCAGAAATACACAAAAATTTTTTTGAGGAGCATAAAGGTCAGTTTATTGTTGGATATTTTGGCGGACATGCCCTTTCAAATGCACTGGATATACTTTTAGATGTGGCAAAGAGAATAAATGATTCCCAAATATCCTTTTTACTGGTTGGAGATGGAGTAGAAAAGAAAAACCTACTTAAACGAAAAGAGGAAGAAAAATTAGATCAAGTTCATTTCCTTCCGGCAGTATCCAAAGCCAGTATACCAGAATTGCTAAAAAGTATTGACTGTATATATATAGGAGGAGCCAACTCTCCATTATACCAATTTGGCTTATGCCCTAATAAATTATTTGACTCTATGATGGCTGGTAAACCTATCATTTTTGCATTTACAGCACCAGAAACTGCTGTTGAACAATATAATTGTGGATTAAGAATAAATTCTGGAGATACGGAGGGAATTGTTCATTCTATAAAAGATATAAAAGAATTAAGCTTAGAACAGCGAAGTGTACTAGGAGCAAACGGAAAAAAAGCTGTTCTTGAACATTTTACTTACAAAAAACTTGCCAAAAACTTTGAGGCATTATTTTAAAGAAAATGAGGGTGTATGATAATGAAAAGCAAACTTCTTCATAAAATTGAAAACAGAGAAATTATAGTTGGTGTTATTGGTTTAGGTTACGTCGGTCTTCCCCTGGCAGTAGAAAAGGCAAAAGCCGGTTTTAAAACTATCGGTTTCGATGTCCAAAAGGAAAAAGTGGATTTAGTAAATACTGGTCATAATTATATTGGAGATGTCGTTGATAGTGATTTAAAGAAACTGGTAGATGCAGGAACCCTTTCTGCTACTACGGATTTTTCTTTTGTAAAAGATGTAGATTTCATTGCGATCTGCGTTCCTACCCCACTAGATGCCCACCAGCAGCCAGATATCAGCTTTGTAAGAGCTTCTACCACAGAGGTTGCCAAATATCTTACAAGAGAAACTATGGTCGTTTTGGAGTCTACCACATATCCAGGAACAACCGAAGAACTGATTAAACCAATTCTGGAGGAAGGCTCCGGCTTGAAATGTGGGAAAGATTTTTACCTGGGATTTTCCCCAGAACGCGTTGATCCCGGCAATCTGATTTATAAAACCAAGAATACTCCCAAGGTTGTCGGTGCAATCGGGAAGGATGCAACCGAGGTGATCGCCTCCATGTACCGGGCTGTTTTGGAGGGGGATGTATATGAGGTGTCTTCTCCAGCCATTGCGGAAATGGAAAAAATTTTGGAGAATACATATCGCAATATCAATATCGGTCTGGTCAATGAATTGACCATGCTCTGTAACAAAATGGGAATCAGTATGTGGGAAGTTGTGGACGCTGCCAAAACAAAGCCCTACGGTTTCCAAGCCTTTTATCCAGGCCCAGGGCTTGGAGGTCACTGCATTCCTTTGGACCCCTACTACCTGTCCTGGAAAGCCCGTGAGTATGGTTTTCATACATCAATGATTGAAACCTCTATGATGATTAATGACAGGATGCCCGAATATTGTGTAGAACGAGCAGGAAAAATTCTAAACAATCACGAAAAATCGTTAAAGAACAGCAGAATCTTGGTCCTCGGTGTGGCCTATAAACAGGATATTGACGATTATCGGGAGAGTCCGGCAATCCGTGTGATTGACGAGTTACACAAGGAACAGGTATTAGTTGACTTCTATGATCCCTGGATTCCTGAGTATAAAGAAAATGGGAAGGTAATGGCAGGTCTTACAGAAATTTCACCCGAGATCATTGCCTCTTATGACCTGGTTATGATTACCACTGCCCACAGCAATGTGGATTATGCCATGGTACAGGCAAATGCAAAGGCAATCTTTGACACAAAAAATGTAATGAAGGATATCCATCCCAGAGAAAATATTGAGGTTTTGTAAATGCAGTTTAACTATCAAAGCTATCTGAAGCTTCTATCACTTCTAAAAGAAAATGCGTATTCATTTGCTGATTACCACAATTGGAGCGAAAAACAGCGCTGTGTAATTCTCCGGCATGATATTGATAACTCCCCTGAGAAGGCATTAGAGATGGCTATGTTGGAGTATTCAGAAGGTGTGCAGAGTACATATTTTGTACTGTTAACAAGTGATTTTTATAACATATTTTCCAAAAGAACTATAGAGTGTTTAAGGACTATTAGAAAATACAGACATGAAGTGGGGATTCATTTTGATGAAACTCAATATGAAATTGCGAATACAGAGGAATATGCCTTCTTAATTAAAAAGGAGGCTTCTATCCTGTCTGAAGCCATCGGAGTGCCAATAACGACTGTATCTATGCATCGTCCATCCGAAAATACATTGGAGACTAATTTAGAGATTCCTGGAATGGTTAATAGTTACAGCCGACTTTTCTTCAAGGAGTTTAAGTACCTCTCTGATTCAAGGAGGCACTGGCGTGAGCCAGTTGAGGAAATTGTCAGAAGTAATCAATATGAACGCCTCCATATCCTAACACATGCTTTTTGGTACTCCAAGCAGGAACAATCCATCCATGATACAGTTTATAGGTATGTTAATTCTGCTAACATGGAACGTTACCTAACATATAAAAATAATATCTCAGATATGGACTCGATTATGATGAAAGGGGAAGTACTGTGTATCAAATAACAGCAGAGGAGATCCTTACATTTATCAAATCAAACACGGATTATCAGATAAATTTTTCTGGAAGTCCCCACACTTCCATTGATCATTTTTGTTCATTTTCAAATGTAAGTTCTAATTCCATTACATGGATAAAAAACCCTGTAAATCAGAATCTTTCAGTACTGGAATCGGTGGCAGATGTCCTGGTTATAGTGAAATCTCCTTTTGAGTTAAGCAATAAAACAATCAGTTTTTTTCTCACACCGGAACCCAAAGCGGTGTTTTTTCGAGTATTAGAGCATTTCTGGGCTAAACCACCAGTTACAGAAAGAGCAGATACTGCAGTAATTGAATCCTCGAATCTTGATGATACGGTATCCGTTGGCCATCATAGTTTTATAGGGAAGGATGTGAGTATTGGGCCGGGAACGTCCATCGGACATAATGTTTCCATTTTTAATCATGTTACGATTGGTAGTAACTGTCAGATTCATTCGGGAACAGTGATTGGATCGGATGGTTTTGGCTATTTTATTGACCATGATGGAATCCCTCAGAAAGTAGGGCATTACGGGGGGGTTGAGATTGGTAATGATGTAGAAATTGGAGCATGCAGCTGTATTGACAGAGGAACTCTTGATAATACCGTCATCAAGGATCATTGTAAGATAGATAATCTTGTTCATATTGCCCATAACGTCAAGTTAGAGGAATCAGTGATGGTTATTGCCGGTTCTGTTATATGCGGGAGCGCTGTTTTAAAAAAGAAGAGTTACGTGGCACCTGGAGGAATTGTAAAGAATCAGTTGGAGATTGGGGAAAATGCTTTAGTTGGCATGGGAGCAGTTGTAACAAAATCTGTAGTCCCCAATACAGTGGTTGTCGGAAATCCGGCACAAGTTTTAAGACAGGTGCAAGAAAATGATAAATAATGGGAGGAGCATACAGATGAGATACGCATTGATCGGCTGTGGCCGGATTGCCACAAACCATATGAAGGCAGCGGTAAATAACCAGTTAGAAATTTCAGCTGTTTGTGATGTGGTGCAAGAGCATATGGAAGTACTTCTTGCAAAGCACGAGTTACAGAACGATATGTCTATCCTGCGCTATACAGACTATAAGAGCATGATACAGGAAGTAAAGCCGGACCTGGTCAGTATTGCGACAGAAAGCGGAATCCATGCAGAGATTGCTCTTTTCTGTATCGACCATGGAGTTCATGTGATCATTGAAAAGCCTATGGCTATGAGTATTTCTGATGCCAATGAAATCATCCGGCATTCCGAAGAAAAGCATGTGAAGGTAAGCGCGTGCCATCAGAACCGGTTCAACATCGCTGTACAGGAAATGCGACATGCGTTAGAAGCAGGACGTTTTGGACGTTTATCTCATGGATCTATCCATGTACGCTGGAACAGGAATCAGGGATATTATGATCAGGCTCCCTGGCGCGGAACATGGGCGCAGGATGGCGGTGCACTGATGAACCAGTGTATCCATGGGATCGACCTTCTCCGCTGGACCTTCGGCGGTGAGATTGAGGAGGTATATGGCCAGACACGCCAGCAGTTCCATGATTATCTGGAAGCTGAGGATGTGGGAATGGCAGTCGTAAAATTTAAAAATGGGGCAATTGCCACAATTGAGGGAACCACCAATGTATATCCAAAGAATCTGGAAGAAACTCTGTATATCTTCGGGGAAAAGGGCACTGTGAAAATTGGTGGGACCTCTACAAATAATATTGATGTCTGGGATTTTGCGGACGAATCTGAGGCAGATACAAAAAATAAAGGACTTCAGGAGGAAACCAGCAACGTATATGGAAACGGTCATACCAGCCTGTTTGCAGACATGATCGACGCGATCCAGAATGACCGGAAGCCATATGTAGATGCATATGCCGGTCGGGATGCATTGGAGCTGGTACTGGCGATATATAAGAGTCAGAAGGAAGGCCATGCTGTAAGGCTGCCATTAGAAAACTTTGCAAGTACAGATATGGAAGGTGAGTTTTAATGGGAAAGAATTATTTTGTTCACGAGAGCAGCTATATTGATGATGATGTAGAAATCGGAGAAGGAACAAAGATCTGGCACTTCTGTCATATCCAAAAAGGAGCCCGGATCGGAAAGAACTGTTCTCTGGGACAAAATGTGAATGTTTCTAATCATGTAATCATTGGAAATAACGTTAAAATTCAAAACAATGTTTCTGTTTATGAAGGTGTAGAGTTAGAGGATGGGGTCTTTTGCGGCCCCTCCTGTGTTTTTACGAATGATCTGACACCTCGGGCAGAGTTTCCGAAGGGAAGTACAGGCTATAAGAAAACGCTTGTAAAGCATGGTGCCAGTATTGGTGCGAACGCAACAATCGTGTGTGGGAACACAATTGGGGAATATGCCATGGTAGCTGCGGGGGCTGTTGTGACAAAAAATATAGAGCCTTATACGTTAGTGGCGGGAGTGCCGGCAAAGGCGGTTGGGAGGGTAGATAAAAAAGGGAATTTGATATAGGGGGTATAGCATATGAAAAATTTTTTTATATCTGTTGTGAATAGTATTCATACGGTATGATCGGTAAATACTTTGTGGAACAGTAGGATATTATTATTTGTATTACTGCCGAGTCATACAGCAGAATCTAATGTGACCGATAATAAAAGTTTATGTGAGATAAAAATATACTTATAAACGAGGAGATTAACCAAATGACAGGCATTGTAGTATTAAATTATAATACCTATGACGCAACCATAGAATGCATCAGTGCAATTGAAAAACGAATTAAGTGTGAATACAAAATATATTTAGTAGATAACGCATCAGAGGAGTCCTGTAAAGATAAACTAAAAAATAAATATTCATCTAATTGCAATGTAAATACCATTTTTCTTGATAAAAATCTAGGCTATTCTGGAGGAAACAATGTTGGGATTAGCACTGCAATCAACGAAGGAGCATCTGAAATACTAATTCTAAATAGTGATGTTATCATTTTAAATGATATTGTGAGTATCATGAAAAAGGAATTAAGTTCAATGGTGGCAATAGTTGGACCTAAAATATATACACCAATGCGAGAAAATGGACAATTTCTTAGGAAAAACTATACATTTGCATCTGCTCTTACAGATAAAAAACCATTTTATTATGTAAGGAAGATATTCCCCAAATTAGATAGTTGTTATTCAGTCAAAAATTGGGATGCATCGATTACGTTTGAAGGTATGGTTTCAGGTTGCTGTTTTTTGATTTCATCGGATGTGTTTAAACAAATAGGACTTTTTGACGATAATGTCTTTTTATATGCAGAGGAATATATTTTAGGTAAGAAACTACAAAATGTAAATTTAATGGCATGTTATTGCCCCGAGGCTATAATTGTACATAATCATGGCGCCTCAACCCGTAAAATCGGTAATGGTTTCTCTGACTATCATAGATACGCAAGTCTTTATTACTGTTTTAAAAGATATTGCAATCCCTCCAAATACCAAGTTAATACTATTAGATTCTTGACGTTAACTAATTTTTTCTTGAAGTCATTTTTCCATCCAGATTTTAAGGAAAATTATATAAGGTTAAGAACAAAAGTAAAAGAAATCGACAACGGACAATTCAAAATTGTTTTTTAATCCTCAAGTAGAAAGCAAAGAAATATGTATACTTTATTTTTTTTGATATATACGTTTGTGGCATTCTTCAACTGGTTTATCTGCATTCAAGAATATCGTTTTACATGTGCTACAAAAACAGTTTTTCTTCTGTTTAACATACTTACAATAAGTTTTTTAATGGCTCTACGACCATTAGAAGTCGCTGATACATTAGGATATGTAGAGATTTACGAACAATCAGATGCTATTAATGAATTGAGTTTCCGATTTGGACTTCGTTACAAAGGAATAGAATATTGCTTCGTCAAATTAATGTCTATTTTTAAGAAATTAGGCTTCCATTTTAGAGTTTTTTTTGGAATTATATCAAGCTTAACATGCTATTTAATGATAAGCGGAATGAGTCGGTGTGAAAAGGCTATTACACATAGAAAAAGTTCTAATTTAATAACCATCTGGACTATTTTTCTGTTTTATTGTGGTATGCATTACTGTGGAATTGCTATAAGAAGTGGACTAAGTATAGCGTTAGGTTTATGTGCAGTTGCTGATTGGCATGAAAAGAAAAAAATACGCAGTATATTGCTGTTGGTTTGTTCTATATGTATGCATTCTATGGGTACATTATTTATTTGTATTTTAATACTAGGTAGCCTAAAAATTAGGGGATATATTAAAGGTTTTATTATCGAATGGGGAATATTGTTTTTGGGTCTTCTTTTAAATGCTAGTCAATTAATTATTTCAACAGTAGCTGGAATAGCATTATCATTCTTTCGTTATATGGGAATACAAGGGTTTGATAGCTATTTATCCACATTTGACTATCAAGTAGGCTTAACTGATTGGTATATGCTTATATTAATTGGGATAATTATATTAATCTGCAATATTAACAACATTTTTTTCGAAAAAATGTCAGCAATCGTTGGAGTTGGATTAATAATTCTCGGAATTGCATATCCTATACGAGCAATAAACAGAGCATATGATTTTTTTATTATATTTATTATTCCTATTATTTCCAGTAATATTGCCCTATCTAATAAAAATAAGCGTATTTTATTATGGATTATGATGCCACTACTATATGTTATTCAGTTTAAAATGTGTTATTGACACCAAGGAGGAAACTGTGAAAAAATATTCTATCTGCCATATTTGTTCTTATTACGAAACTCCTATTTTTTGTGATCTGGTAGCGAACCAAAAGGAATTTACCAATTCAAGGGTGTTTTATTATCAATATTATGGACACTCTTTTTTTAATGGTGATGCTGAAAATGTAGATAGATGCCCATGTTATAATTATATAGATAGATTTTTCTTTTTTGTAAAGCAAAATAAAGCAATTAAGAATTATAAAAGGATATATGTAAACTATAAGTTTGATTTGAATTTTTCTCATTCATTGTTTACCAATGGGTACGTAGCATACACAATAAAAAAAGAGTGGGGAACTCCATATATAGTTACTATACAAAATACAGATTTAAATATTTTTTTTAAATATATAGTATTCCTGCGAAAGCTTGGTGTTGAAATTCTTCGTAACGCATCTTCCATTATTATTTCTTCAAAAAGCTATGAGGAAACTTTATTAAAAAAATATATACCATCCAAATATCATAATGAAATCCAAGAGAAAATACATATCGTCCCATACGGAATTGATAATTTTTATTCATCCCATAAAAATGTGAATAGAAAGGAAATGGATAAAAATATTAGAATCCTTTCAGTTGGAAGGATTAATAGAAATAAAAATCAGTTATTAATTTGCAAAGCGACTAAACAGTTAATTAATCAGGGGTATCCAATCCATGTGGATATTGTAGGTCCATGTGTTCAACCTTATTTACTAAAAAAAATACAAAAATATGACTTTGTCAGTTACTTTGATTATATGAGTAAGGAACAATTAATCGAAAAGTATCGCGAAGCAACAATATTTGTTTTAACATCTAAGACAGAAACCTTTGGATTAGTCTATGCAGAAGCTTTAAGCCAAGGTTTGCCTATAATTTATACTAAGGGAGAAGGCTTTGATAAGCAATTTCCTGAAGGAGTTGTAGGATTTCACACAAGATTAAATACAAATGATTTGGTGTGTGCCATTAAAAAGGTAATTAATTCTTATAATATTATACAAAATCAATGTGTACACGCTTCTATAAAGTATGATTGGGATAGAATAAACTCTTTTTATAAAGAAATATATCAAGATTCTTTGAGTTAAAATGTTATAGAAAAACAAATTAATGTATTTTATAGTTGGATTCGGAAGAGGTTAATAAAAGTATATTGGGAGTAAGCTTAATTGTATCAAGGAGTATCTATATTTATAAAAAAATTATCATATGTTACGTTTGTACAGATATTTTCCATGCTAGTTAGTGCAATTCTAACAGTATTCGTCCCTAAGTTATTACGCATAACGGACTATGGATTTTGGCAATTGTTTATGTTTTATCAAGGATATATAGGTGTATTTCATCTTGGATGGAATGATGGAATATACCTCCAGATAGGAGGAAAAAAGTATGAAGAGCTAAATCGAAAAGAGCTCTTTTCACAGCTGATTTTGCTTTCGGGACTACAGATCATTTTTGCATATTTTATTATTTTGGGAAGCTATTTATTTGAATATGATTATAATAGAAAGTACATATTTTGTTGTCTTGCGATTTCTCTTGTCATTAGCAATATAAGACTTTTTTTTCAATATATACTTCAAGCAACCTCAAGAATCAAAGAATTTTCAGTATCTATTTTTGCAGATAGGATTACATATCTATTTTTTGCCTTATATGGTTTGTTTGTGTTGGGAAATAGCTATAAAATTTTACTAATTGGAGATATTATTGGTAAAACTATATCGTTATTAGTCTTGATATTTTTCTGCCGTGATATAGCTTTTAGAAGAATTTCCGATTTTGATTTTGATATTAAAGCTGTTTTCAATAATATTCATATTGGAATAAAATTATTATTTTCTAATATGGCAAGCATGTTAATTACTGGTATTATTAGATGGGGGATTGAATATAACTGGAGCATTGCTGTTTTTGGAGAAATATCTCTAAGTTTGACTTTAGCTCAAATTATGATTACCTTCATTAATATGATAGGAATTATTATCTATCCAATGTTAAGAAATACTAATGAAAAGGATCTTGGTGTTTTATACTCCAATGTACGGCTTATACTACAAATATTTATTTTCACGATTTTAATATTTTATTTTCCATTTTCTAAATTGCTTATATCCTGGATCCCCGCATATAAAAAAAGCATTGAGTATATGGCGTTATTATGTCCAATTCTTTTTTATGAGTCAGAAATGGCTTTACTTAATAATACTTATATGAAAGCTTTACGTATGGAAAGAATAATGATGAATATTAATATAAAAGTTACAATTATTAGTGCGGTTTTAACGTTTATATTCTGCTTTTGGTTGAAAAATCTTTTACCAACAATACTTTCTGTTCTTTTTTTGTTGCTTTATCGATGCTATCTATGCAAAAAAGAGATTGAAAAAAAATTGAATCTCTATGATACTTTTTGTTTGTTGGAGTTCCTATTTCCAATATGTTTTGTACTATTTCATTTTTATCTTGGTGGTATATTGGGATGGAGTATGTATATAATATATCTTATTTTTTTTATAATTCACAAAAAAAAGGATATTAAATACATATATTCTTCTATTGTAAAGCTGAGCAATTATTAATTTTTTTATATATGGGATAGAAAGGAACCAACCATGCAATTTCGCGACCTAAAAAAACAATACGAAGCCCTAGGCCCCTCCATTGACGCCCAAATTCAGAGTGTCATCACCTCCGCCTCCTTCATCAGCGGCCCCCAGGTAAAGGAACTGGAAACCCAGCTTGCAGAATATACAGGCGTAAAGCACTGCATTACCTGTGGTAACGGCACGGATGCCCTTTCCATGGCCCTCATGGCTTGGGATATTAAGGAGGGGGATGCTGCATTTGTACCAGATTTCACCTTCTTTGCCAGTGGTGAGACCGTGTCCTTTGAGGGGGCTACCCCTGTTTTTGTTGATGTGGACAAAGATACTTTTAATATGGATCCAGATCGGCTGGAAGAGGCGATTAAGCTTGTCCTGGAAGAAGGGAGACTGATTCCGCGTGTAATTATCACCGTAGATCTGTTTGGTTTACC
Source organism: Pilosibacter sp. YYHA0881 (assembly GCF_051602715.1). GTDB lineage: Bacteria > Bacillota > Clostridia > Lachnospirales > Lachnospiraceae > Alitiscatomonas > Alitiscatomonas aceti. Next base: position 2,523,460 of record NZ_CP175657.1, on the reverse strand, counting down.
GGCAAACTATCCGAGAATCCGGGAAATAGCGGACCGGTATGGCCTTAAGATTCTGGAGGACAGTGCTCAGGGATTTGGTGGTATGATCGGAAAGAAACGGGCCGGGATTTTTGGAGATATGGCTACCACCTCTTTCTTCCCGGCGAAGCCGTTAGGATGTTACGGGGATGGGGGAGCTATTTTTGTCAATGATGATGAAACAGCTGCCTATCTGGAATCCATCCGTGTGCATGGAAAAGGCTCGTTTAAGTATGACAATGTACGTATCGGCTGGAATTCCAGACTTGATACACTTCAGGCCGCCATTCTTCTGCCAAAATTCAAGGCTTTTTGTGAATATGAACTGGATGCTGTAAATCATGTAGCGGAAAAATATACAGAGCTGTTAAAGGATATTGTAAAAACGCCTGTAATACCTGATGGTTATTTATCCAGTTGGGCACAGTATACGATTCAGTTGGAGAATCGGGAAACTCGTGATGGTCTTCAGGCATTTTTAAAGGAAAAGGGAATACCGACCATGATATACTACCCCAAACCCATGCATAAACAGAGGGCTTTTGCGGATCTTACTGTATATCAAGAGTGTCCGGTAACAGAAATGCTGTGCCAGACCGTTCTATCCTTGCCCATGCATCCGTATATGGAAGAAAAGGATATTATTATCGTTGTCGAGAATATCAAAGAGTATTTTGCAAAATAAAATTTTCTATCTCTCCAAAGCCCCGGACAATCAGCAGTCTTTTAGCACACAACTTCGCTGATCAGCCGGGGCTTTCGCATTTTACCAAGCCTTCATATCTCGAACCACGTCTCCAAAGCAGTCTCATCGATTCACACACAGAAACCACCTTGTGGCTGTTTTATCCCTGCCTCACCTCACACTCCATCCCCCGAATCACTCTCTCAATCGTCTCCTCATCCCTCTCCAGCTCATCTGCGATCTGGGAGATGGACTTTCCTTTCTGAAGCTTAGTGCGGATAAGGCTTTTTATCTCATCCTCGCGTCCTTCCAGGATTCCTTCCCTGCGTCCCTCAGTACGCCCAGCGGCATGGCCCTCCGCGTGTCCTTCTGCGATCCCTTCCTTCCGCGCCTCGGAGGCGATGGCCTTCCGCATCAGCGCCAGTTCACGCTCCTCATCATACTCAAATATACTCACTGCGATCACCTCCGCTCGGTTCCTGGAGAGGAAATCCGAAAGGATCCCCTCCCGGATGCATTCTGTGACAGCCCGGTGCACCGCCTCCTGGACCGCCATGGTCTTCGCATGAAGCCTCACCCGCTCCACAAAGAGCATGTACTCTTTTAAGGTCTGGCAGGTGTCCAGAAGCTCCTTGTTCTTCCCGGGTGCGATCTTTAAAACCTTTACCTTCAGCTCCAGCCCGGGGTCCTCGGTGGGATGTTCAAAGGAATCGGAGATCTTCAGGACACAGGAATCGCCGATCTCCTTATCCCCATTGTAGAACACCACAAAATTTGGGGTGGGGATCTTTACCAGCTGGGGCGCGTAAAGAGATTGGTCCCGGGTAAGAACCTGATATTCCTTTGCCGCGTAGAACAGGTTACGGAGCGGCATGTTGGGGTTCCAGGTGGACTGGTGCTCGTAAAGGTTCAGCTGGAAGTTCACCAGAAAAGCCACATCGTTTTTCATGTTCATGTACACGGCATTTTCCAGGGTCACCACAGTCAGTTCCTCTGGGGAATCGTAAGATGTTCCATTTACCGCGTTGTAAAGGCTTAAAAGCCGGTCCCTGTCCTGAAACAAAAGCCGGAACAAGGTGTCTTTGTAGTCACGCCGGGGCTTGGGGAGCCGTGCCGGAGCCTGGACAAGGTCGTTCATAGGATTCATTTGTCCTCCTTTCGCAGGAGAACTGGAGATCTCCTGCTTTTCAAATTTTAATAAGGGAAAAGCATAGATCTTCTGAAATGAATAAGACTCTCCAGACGGCCGGAGCGGCCGGGAAAATAAGAAATATATGCTTTGTGCCAGTGTAGCACACTTAAAACGGCAGTGCAAGGGTGTACGGGATAAAATCTCTGGGAAACGCCGGACCATGGAATAAACAGCCCACCGGGCAAGCTCCGGGCCTCAGATCTCCAGACTATTTCGCCCCTCCCTCCTCCTCTCCGGGCTTTTCGATCCGGATATGGCCATTTTCCAGCTGCTTCACAATATCATAGGTAAGCTTGGAAAGGGTCCGCTTTCCCCATCCCCTTTCATCGGTATCCGTACCGCTCAGGACCTGCTTCAGCTCCTCTCTGCTGCGGAACAGGTGAGCAAATTGTCTGTAAAGATCATGGATCCTTTCAGGCGTGTACATGGCCTGCCGCCTCAGAATATCGCGGATATAGTCCTTATGCATGTCATAATGCTCATCCAGATGGAGGACTTCCATCTGATTCTTTACCACAGCTTCCTTTTTTAGCGGTATCTGGCGCTTTTTTTCCACCGTCAGTGAAAACTCTCCTGTACCGTCGTGGAGGATGTTCACCCAGTCGTCGCTGTCCTTCGCCACGATCTGGAAGCCCATATCATAGCTGAAGCCCTCATCATACGGGTATAGGATCGGATATTCCCTAGTGTCCAGCGGTCCTTTGGCCGTATTGCAGACCGCGCAGCAGGGAACCAGATTATACAGGGAGACGGCCAGATACGGATAGAGGTCCCTGGGATAATAATGGTCCATCTGGGGCCTGGATTTTCCGCTGGCCAGTGTGAATGTATACTGGCGGTTGCAATACGGGCATACTGGCACATCCATGAGCTGGAGGATCGTGTTTAAGACCTTCCGCTTAGAAAGATTTTCATACTGGAAAGCCTCAGATAAAAGCTTCTTTTTACGCTTTCTGATAATCCCGGACTGCCAGATATAATCCTGAAGGGCAGAACGGTCTGCCAGAAGCAGCCGCTGTACCTCTGCTTCATTGACCGTATGCTCTGTGTCATCATGATACAGACAGCGGTAAAGCGCCGGACACGCCTCATCCAGGAGGTTCCGCACCTCTTCCTTAGCCAGTGTATGGAAAAGGCCTGTGGGGGCATTCCTGGCGTCTGCAAGAAACTCGCGCTCGATCCGATCTCTGTTTTTGTTAGAAATCCATATCCGGATCATTGATCATCTCCTCCAGTTCCCGGATCGTCTGGTCCAGCTCCCTCCGCTGCGCCTTCAGCCGCTGAAGGGCAGAGGAAAGCGCCGGGTCAGTCCGCCGCGTTTTTTTCATGGTGTAGTTTATTCCTTCATTGCTTTCTTCCAGGGCATGCTCCAGCTTTTCTCTTAAAAGTCCCTCTCCAACATAGGAAATGACCGTTTTTATATCACGGATTTCATTATTGCCGTTTCTCTGTGTCAGCAGCAGCTCCGCGATGGTCCCAAGCTTTTCCTGGGCAAACGCCCCCATGGTCCCGCATTCATCCAGAAAGAATGAGTCCATGTAGAGTGTATGGATGTGGTTTCCAAAGGTCTGGATGCCGCCGGTCCGTGAGGATATATGTCCGTCCTCGTCCTTCCTTAAATAACAGACGCTGTTAGGAGGAAAATCCGACAATATGACCGGCGAATGGGTCGTTATGATGAGCTTTATATTTATCATAGGAAGAAAGTACCTGCGGCAGAAAGCGGTCAGCCATTTCATATACATCCGCTGCCATCTGGGATGCAGCGACAGATCAGCCTCATCAAGGATCAGGAGCAATGTATTGCAGTCTGAAGCCTGCCCGCCGGTTCTGCTGTTTCCCTTCTTTAAATCTTCCCATATCCCATACAGATCCGCCCAAAGCGACAGAAGGGCATTTTCCCCGGAGGAAGTACCAAAGGAAAAGCTTAAAAATGGAAAGGCATAGCTCAGCTCCTCATAATGGAACAGGAGCTTTTCCATAAATAACCGGCTTTCCTGCCCAGGTATGATCGAAAGCTCCGGTGTTCCCTTATTTTCCAGCTTCCGGATCACAGACTCGTTTTCTTCCAGCCAGGAGATGAAGTCCCGGGTCTGATAAATGACAGGGACAGTAATGAACGAATGTCCCGTCAAAGCCCACTCCAGTTCTTCCAGAAATTTTTTCGCATATCCGAAGATTCCGTACCGCTCTGCGCAGTCCTCCGATAAAAGATACGCATCTGCCAAGCGTTCCAGATCCACTCTGGCAGGAGACGGGACCACGGAAGGGATGCATGCTTCCCTGATACAGCCCAAAAGCACAGCCCTTACTATGTAAGCGCTCCAGGAATGCCTGAAAAGCCCGGGAAGCTTTTGAAATATGCGTTTCATCTGCTTCAGTCTTTCGTCAGCATCTGGAAGACCGGACGCCGTATGCCTCTTCAGTTCCTGAAAAATATACTTTTCTAAATAACTCACATCGGCAGCACCGATCTGAATGTACTTTGGAATGGGGATTTCCAGCTCTGGAGCTTCTTCCGGATGGTAATTGCAGAGCAGATGAACGATTTTATAAAGTTCCCTGTCATAATAGATCCGGATCGGGTTTTTATCCAGGCCGTTATAGTGCATTTCATAATCTATTTGGGAATGGCCTGACAGAAGATTTCCAAGAGAGAAGTCATAGCTGCACTTTTTGAGGTTTTCAAAATCATGAAAGCTGAGCGAGTGATGGAAATATGCCGTTTTCATATTTTTTAGAGCTGCTTTTTCAGAAGTCCTGCCGCGGCCAGACCGGTGATCCGGGCTGGCTGGAAGATATTCAAACAGCAGCTCCTGCTCTGCATCGATCTTCGGTTTTTCAAGTTCCTGGCTATAAAATACAAACAGCCGCTCCTGTTCTTCGTGATCGGTTCCTTCAAAAACCATGATGCATGATCCTGTTTCTTCTCCATTTGTAAACCGCCGAAGATCATCCAGAATGAGATTCATGAGTCTGGTTTTCCCGGCCCCGTTATCACCGACAATGGCAAAGCAGTCCAATGCATGGTCCCATATGGATCCGCCCCAGAAGGATTCCAGATAATCGGTATTTTTCTGGACCGTCAGACGACTCCGGGACTGGATATAGGATATTTTATAGGCTCCGCTTAAAATGATCCCCTGGTTTTCCTCTGTCTGAAACCGGTTATCCCAAAGAAACAGCAGATTTTTCAGAATATTCATAGACCTTCCTCTGCATTCGATTTTTTTGTCTAATGTTGCCATATAATATGAGTTTAAAGAAAGATTCGAGAAAAGTCAATAAAATAAAGAAAACTTTCATATGAATCAAAAAGGACAGAACCCATTTTCACAGATCCTGTCCCTTTCAAACCATTCCAATTCAATTTTCGTAGAGATATGCCGGTTCTTTCTGTGGCCTAAGCTCTATCCCTGTACGCACTTTTTGATGATCCGTTCCATTTCCCCCATCTTTTTCATTACATCCCTGGCCATGTTTAACTGGCACCGGGTCCGCACCAGGTTATGCTCCGGATATTCCGTCCGGAAATACACGTTTCCCAGAAGGTAATCATCCAGGAACCGGGAAGCCAGCTCCACAGCCAGGGTGAACACGCTGAGCGGCAGCGTCCGGATCTCGTCTGTTGTCAAGGTATCTCGGGTCTGGGAAAGAAAGCCTCTGGTAAAGGCAGAGAACAGCTCCATGCTGCAGCCAGCCTTTTCGTACTCCCTGGAGTCCTCCGCCACATAATTAGCGCCGAACCGGATGGCGTCGCCGAAATCATGGCCCACAAGACCGGGCATCACCGTATCCAGATCAATGATGGTCAGAGCCCGGTTGGTGTTCCGGTCGAAAAGGACATTGTTGATCTTCGTATCGTTGTGGGTCACCCGGATGGGGAGACGGCCGTCCCTCTGCATCCGGGCCATTTCACAGGCCTGGCTGCTGACGGACCGGATATAAGAAAGCTCCTCCCTCACAGACCCGGCCAGGCCCAGAGGATCTTTTTCTGCGTCCTCAAACAGCGTCCTCAGCCGTTCCGGCGTGTTGTGGAAATTGGGGATCGTTTCATAAAGCTGTTCTGCATTAAAATCCGCCAGATTTTTCTGGAAACGGCCAAAGGCTTCTCCGGCATGCTGGAGCACCTCTGTGTTTTCGCATGTGTTATACGTCACAGACGGGATATAATTATACAGCCGCCAGAAGCCGTCGTCTGCGAAAATATACGTTTTCCGGTCGGCAGTATGGTGAAAGTGGAGAGGGATCCCCTCGGTGCTTTTTGCCCGGATATGCTCCGTAACCAGGTCGATATTGTGCATGACCTGCTCGGGCTTTCTGAATACAAATGTGTTGACCTGCTGGACAATGTACGACTTTAGTGTGCCTTCCTCTCGTCTGTATGTAACCTTGTACGTCTTATTCACATTTCCCACAGGAATCAGCTCAGATTCCACATAGCTTCCCTGGATCCGAAAGCTGCGGCAGATGTCCCGCAGACGCTGTTCCATTTCCATGCTCATGTTCCTCCCAATGCTCTTTTGTTTTTAGTCCGTCCTTAATTTTATCATCATCCCTGGATGAATGCAAGGCGGAATGGCTCTTCCGGCCAAGATGAAAATGGCGGAAATTCGTGTGATTTTATCCCGTACGCCCTTGCGCTGCCATTCCAGATATGCTACACTGGCGTAAAGCATATATTTCTTATTTTCCCGGCCGGTCCGGCCGTCTGGAGATTCTTATTCATTTCAGAAGATCTATGCTTTTCCCAAATTGTAATATGAAAAGCAGGAGATTTTCCGTTCTCCTGCGAAAGGAGGACAAATGAATCTTATGAACGACCATGCCCAGGATCCGGCACGGCTCCCCAAGCCCCGGCGCGACTACAAGGATACTCTGTTCCGGCTTCTGTTCCGGGACAGGAACAGGCTTTTAAGCCTTTACAATGCGGTAAATGGAACGTCCTGCAGCTCCCCGGAGGACCTGACTGTGGTGACCCTGGAAAACGCCGTGTACATGAACATGAAAAACGATGTGGCTTTTCTGCCAGACCTTAAAAGAGTATATGCTCTTTGTGGAACGGGTGCGGCTCCATGCAAAGACTATGACGGTCGGGGCGGCAGTACACCGGGCTGTCACAGAATGCATCCGAGAGGGGATCCTTTCGGACTTCCTCTCCCAAAACAGAGTGGAGGTGATCGCAGTGAGTATATTTGAGTATGATGAAGAGCGCGAATTGGCGCTGATGCGGAAGGCCATCGCCTCCGAGGCGCGGAAGGAAGGGAATAACGAAGGACGTGAGGATGAGATAAAAAGCCTCATCCGAACCAAGCTCCGGAAGGGAAAATCCATCCCTCAGATCGCGGACGAACTGGAGCGGGATGAGACGACGATCAAGGCGCTGATCCAGGGGATGGGGGACGAAGTGGAATAGAATACAGAAAGGCGGGAACAGACCCATTTAAGGATTCCATTCCCGCCGGAAATACTTCCCCTCTTCAGTTATACAGCCTCGTAAAATGTATCCGGATGCTCCGGATCGAAGGCCTCGTTGGCCCACATGACCGTCACCAGATCGTCAGTCTGGGACAGGTTGATGATGTTGTGGGTATAGCCAGGCAGCATGTGAACGGCCTGGATCTGCTCCCCGGATACCTCAAATTCCCGGATCTCGTCCGTGCCGATCTTCCTTTCCTGGATCAGGCCATGGCCGGAAACCACCATAAAAAACTCCCACTTGGAATTATGCCAGTGCTGGCCCTTAGTGATCCCGGGCTTACTGATGTTGACGGAAAACTGACCGCAGCCCGGGGTTTTTAAAAGCTCCGTGAAGCTGCCGCGGTCGTCGACGTTCATTTTCAGCGGAAAGATGGTCTTTTCCACCGGAAGATAGGAAAGATAAGTGGAATACAGCTTCTTTGCAAAGCTTCCAGCCGGAATCTCTGGCATCAAGAGCGTGGACGGCTGGGACGTAAACTTCTCTAAAAGCTCCACGATCTCCCCCAGGGTCACATGATGGGAGACAGGGGCCGCGCAGTATGCTCCCTGCTCCTTAAATATTGTGGTCACACCGTCGAACCCGCAGCGGTGCTCATGGCCCTCCAGGGCGTCCAGCAGCTCGTTCACCAGATCGTCAATATAAAGCAGCTCCAGCTCTGTGGACGGATCGTTGACATGGATCGGCAGGCCGTTGGCCATATTGTGGCAGAAGGTGGCCACAGCGCTGTTGTAATTGGGGCGGCACCATTTTCCAAAGAGATTCGGGAACCGGTAGACCAGTACCTTCGCTCCCGTTTCCTCCGCATACCGGAAGAACAGCTCCTCCCCGGCCTTCTTGGACCGGCCGTACTCACTGTCTCCGAAGCGGCCTGAGAGCGTGGCCTGGATCGAGGAGGCCAGCATCACCGGAGCCGTATTTCCATGGCTCCGGAGTGCGTCAAGAAGCTCCGATGCAAAGCCAAAATTTCCCTCCATAAATTCCGTCTGGTCCTTGGGGCGGTTGACTCCGGCCAGATTAAATACAAAATCAGCCGAAGCGCAGAACATGTCCAGTTCCTCCCGGGTGTTCTGGACATCATACTCATAGATCGCATCTATTTTTATGCCGGGCCGTGTGTGGTCCTTTCCATCCCGGATATTCTTTAAATTCTCCACCAGGTTCCGTCCAACGAAACCGCTGGAGCCTGTGACTAATATATTCATTTATCGTCTCCTGTGATTTATAAGCAGATCTGCCTGCAATGAATTAGGGAGACGAAAAATCGTCTCCCCATAAGATGGTAGTTGTAAGTTTTGGTTGTAAAAAGATTTTAAAAGGTAGTTGTAATAATTAATTGTAATGGATGGCTTAATACTATCATATCTATTCAGCCATGTCAACCGCTTCCCGGATCGATTCCGCCTCATCGGCAGAGGTAATTTCGTCCATGATCTTTGCCCATTCTTCATCTGGCTTTACAATAAGGCGGGAATTCATATACGCCCACTCAACAGGAAGAACTGTGACGCCCTCATAGTATTCCTTGGCGCTGCTTTTTATCTTATTTAATACAAGAGCCAGTTTAACCGGTGCACCTGGAAAATATAAAGGAGCCAGAAGCTGGATCTTATTTTCACCAGTTTCTGTGTTATGGTAATAAAAAGGCAGAGCCAGCTTAAAATTCCTCTTCAGCTTCTTTTCCAAAGTCACTTTTGCTGCATCCAGAAGCACATTGATCAGCTCTTTGCTGCTGTAACCAGCTTCAATAAAACGGTCAAAGTTATCATCGATAATATGCTCTTTTCTCATATTTAATTCAAGCGTATTATCATAGATCAGATCCTTAACATTGTTGCAGTAATCAGCCAATGGAGGAAGCTCAGAAAAGTTCGTTGTAAAAAACTTATCCGTCTCCTTAAAAAAGCCATTGAAAAACCACGGCTGTTTTCCAGACATTTCATTGACAGCAAAAATTGCAACAATTTCCTGGTTATAAACCGTCAGAAGACCTGTATTCATGCACCTGTATTTTCCGTCCGCTGAGGAAATGATCTTCCCTTCCTCGTCTAAGCGGTTGTACGTATACTGTATGTAATTTCTCAAGATACGGTATGGATCTTTATCCTGAATTCTTTTGTATGTCCACTTTTCCGGCTGGGCCATCCGGGCAAGCATTTCCAATTTCTGATTGTATTTTTCTGCGGTCCCAAGAAAAACATCTTCAAGTATAGTTCCCATATTTTCGCCCTCCTTTGAGAAATGATGCTACAATCCCTATTATATAAAAACAGGCATTGGGACGCAAGAGAAAACTATTTTTGACCAGAAAAAGGATTAGAACTTCCTCCACACCATTTTATCCACCACGCCTGTATAGGACTGGATGATCTTTACCACCTTGGCGGATACGTTTTCCTCCACGTAATCCGGCACAGGGATCCCATGATCTCCATTCTGGTTCATAGTCACTGCCGTATCCACGGCCTGTAAGAGACTCTTTTCATCGATCCCGGCCAGGATAAAGCACGCTTTGTCCAGCGCCTCTGGGCGCTCTGTGGAGGTGCGGATGCACACCGCAGGGAACGGATGGCCGATGGAGGTAAAGAATGAGGATTCCTCCGGCAGCGTCCCAGAGTCGGAAACCACACAGAAGGCGTTCATCTGTAAACAGTTATAATCATGGAAGCCCAGGGGCTCATGGCGGATCACCCGGGGATCCAGGGCAAAGCCGGACGCCTCCAGGCGCTTTCTGGACCTGGGGTGACAGGAGTAGAGCACCGGCATGTCATACTTTTCCGCCATCCTGTTGATGGCTGTAAATAGCGAGGTGAAATTTTTCTCCGTGTCGATGTTCTCCTCCCGGTGGGCGGAAAGAAGGATATATCTGCCCTTTTCCAGCTTCAGCCGTTCATGGATATCCGAGGCTTCGATCTCTGCCAGATTATTATTTAGGACCTCCGCCATGGGAGAGCCGGTCACATACGTCCGCTCCTTCGGGAGGCCGCAGTCCGCCAGGTACCGGCGGGCATGCTCGGAATACGCCATGTTCACGTCCGAAATAATGTCCACGATCCTGCGGTTGGTCTCCTCTGGCAGGCACTCGTCCTTGCACCGGTTTCCCGCCTCCATGTGGAAGATGGGAATGTGGAGCCGCTTGGCACCGATGACCGATAAACAGGAGTTAGTGTCCCCCAGGACCAGGACTGCATTGCCGAATGAGCCTGTACCACCAATGATCATTAGGGGGGAATGGTGACATGTTGATTATGCTTCAGTTTTGGAATTATGCATAAAAAGAAAGTTTAACAAAATAGGCTTGTTTTTACGCATTTAGGGAAAATAGATTTCGACGTATTATAAGAATATCCCCTCGCTAAAAAATTTCCGCACTCCACTCGCCCCAGCGTTATGGGGACCATCAGTTGGCTATTTTTTACTTAATCAATAATTCTCTACTTACGGACTCTATATTTCTACAAACAGTTTCTCTGACCATCATTTCAACTAATCTGTCTTGAATATAACTAAGCATATTATTTCCGATGTTAATTATTTTTCCAAAGAAGCCCCCCATGCCAACGCATTTAAAATTTCTTGGAAAGACCCAAATAATGCGCCTGTCACAATGAGCATTACAAGAGACATAATAGTTTTCAAAGCGATCAAAAAAATACTGCCCATAGTTCTAAAAATCGCAAACTAATTTTATAACCTATAAAAGTCAACAGTAAACATTTCCTGGAATATAATATAGCTTGATTATAAGAATTTTCTGGAAAGTTACGCAACAAAAACACTTCTCCAAAATCAATTATAGAATCCTGTAAAGCAACTGATACTACAAAAGCCCTCCTACTAACAGGAACAAAAAATGGCAACTCACTATCAACCCATACAATTTTTGCCTTATAAGGATATTTCCCATTTTTTTTAAAATATATATGCTTTATATAATTATCTATTGCAATTTTAATCTCGGCGTTATTGGGAAGAGGATTGCCTGCAAAAACAAAGCGTAATACAAGAAAATCTCCCATTCCAAAACGATACTCCGATTAAGATTAGCTGAAATAGGACTACTAAGAAATAAAACTTAATTCCCCAAATAAAGTAAAATGGCAACCCAATTATTAGGATATTTACAATTGTTAACAATATTTTTTTCCCATATGTATCTTTTTCCTTCTGCTTTTTCTTGTATTGGAATATCCTAAAACTCTCGTTGGTATCCGGAATGAACCTTGGTAGATTTCTGTTCACAATCCGGACATCTAATCGATCCCTTGGTAGAATAAATCTTTAATAAAATCTTTTCATTCTTTATAATACTTTCGCTACATTTTAAATTCTTATCCAATTGCTTTACAATAGCCTGTTCCATAATAATCATCTAAGATGATTCTAACAGTTTTTCACAGAACATTCAACTAATATATGAAAAGAGTTTCATAAACTTAGGAAACAAAAACTCAAATTCCATTCTTCCACTCCCGAATCATCTGAGGACGAAATTCAAAATCCTGCCTGTTCTTTTCCACCATAGTAGTCAAAAGCAATCTCGCAAAAAATAAGAGAATCGCAGACAAAGCAATAAAACCGCTGACAATTAGTGATACAGACTATAATTACTAGTTCTATTTTCAAATATTCAATAAATCACACAATAAACTTTTAAGTTTATAGAGCAAAAGTTTTGTTTCCTTTTTCCAAATCGCATATCCTAAAAAATAAATCAGGAATGCTACCACAACTGAAATTACACAATTCCAAAGAATCTGCAACATCAAACTCTCCATTACTGCTAAGCCGCACATCCATTTTGCACTCACTAAACTTCCCAAATTCAACACAACTAACCATATTTGTTCGCAAAAATATACTTTTACATTCCCCTTCAATACTCTTTTAACCACCAAAAACGGATACGTATAGCCAAAAAGAATCATAGAACTAAGAATCGTCCCCATAAAAATTCCAGCTAAGCCATATCGCTTCAACAAGATAATAGAAGCAGCAATATTTACAGCTGATTCAATAAGCGGAATAAAACGATCCTCGTATAATATGCCTGCCGCATCCTTAAAAATCCCAAAAACACATCGCATTCCCTGAATAAAAAAATTACAGGCTAACACAAACAAGGTGAATTCCGAAACAATATATTCTTTGCCAAACAAAAGTGACACCAAGGGCGTCGCCACACAGTATATACCAACTCCGGCACAATGATGAATAAATACGTTGAGTATTTGCATTTCTTTGAAAATACTACGACTTTTTTCTTCATTATGCTCTGCCAACATGTGACCAACGCTCGCTGTAGTTGCCGACATAATTTGATTACAAATATTCTTAATTGAATTGATGATTAGAGAATAATTTGAATAAATTCCAACTGTCATTAATCCAAAAAACTTCGAAATCAGAATATTATCGGTCCCCAAAACAATAAAACCACCTATTTTATGGAAAACAGCACCCTTTACCTTTTGTTTTATATCGTCAAGTATTTCTTTTTCCAGCGAAATCGAATCATTTCCCTTCAAAAATGGATACTTACGATTAGCCAATCCATTAATTAAGAAATTCTCAGCCAATCGACTTATCACCATCACAGCAAGATAGCAAATAAAATCTCGTGTGCAGAAAAGTACAACAATCTGGCCAATTTTTGAAAAAAACTGGTATAGTAAATCACACAACAGCACTAAATAATTCTTTTGATCCGCAATTAAAATAGAACGTTTGAATGTAAACAGATACGATAATACTACATCTGCCAAAAACCAGATATACAAAAACCATAAAGGATACAAAAGAGTATATCCCTGAATAAACATATTCAAAAATGGTATTACTAATAATCCGAATATCAAAACTGCCATTGCAATCGCATAATAACATTTCCGATAAAAATTCATAAGCGATTTAACGGCTTGTAAGTTTCCCTCTGATAACGGACGGTACAAATGATAAATGATGGCTGTACCTATTCCAAGCTCCGCAATAGAAAGCATAGACAGTATGTTACCAAACAAACTATTGATGCCTTGATATTCAATTCCCAAAAAAGCTATGACAGCCTTACGATTCACAATACCCAGTAAAATCGTGATGAAGTAATATAATAAGCCCGCCAACGAATTATAAAAAGAATTTCTTGTCTTCATATTATTATCCCTTATTTATCTTTTTCCGTCCCCCTTTCATCTAAAATATCTGCAATTCTCTTACATGCAAAACCATCTCCATAGGGATTACTGGCCTTGCTCATGCGTTCATACTCATCTTTGTCTTCCAACAGTTGCTTAAATGCATAATAAATTGTCTCTTCTTCCGTTCCCACAAGCTTCAATGTTCCTGCTGCGATTCCTTCTGGACGCTCTGTGGTATCTCGCATCACAAGTACCGGTTTTCCAAAAGATGGAGCTTCTTCCTGAATTCCACCGGAATCTGTCAAAATCATATAGGAATGAGCAAGGAAATTATGAAAGTCAAGTACGTCAAGGGGTTCAATGATACGGATTCGCTCATCCCCACCCAAAATTGCATTGGCCGTTTCACGTACCACTGGATTCATATGGATCGGATAAATGGCTTTTACGTCTGGATGTTCATCGCAGACCCTGCGAATGGCCCGGAACATATGCTTCATCGGCTCACCAAGATTTTCCCGACGATGAGCTGTGATCATAATAAGTCTGCTTCCTTCTGCCCAATCAAGCTGCTCATGTCGATAATCATTACGAACTGTGGTTTTCAATGCATCGATTGCCGTATTTCCCGTTACATAAATAGATTCCGGCTTTTTTCCCTCTTGAATCAAATTTTGTCTCGACAATTCTGTCGGGGCAAAATTATAAGATGCTATAATACTAACCGCCTGACGGTTAAATTCTTCCGGATAAGGAGAATAGATATTATAGGTTCGTAGTCCCGCTTCTACATGCCCCACCGGAATCTGCAAATAAAAACAAGTCAATGCTGTGACAAACGTCGTGGAAGTATCTCCATGAACAAGTACAACATCTGGCTTTTCAATTTCTAAAACCTCTTTAAATCGGTTCAAAATATTCGTTGTCACATCAAACAGCGTCTGACGTTCCTTCATAATGGACAAATCATAATCCGGTATCACCTGGAAGGTTTCTAATACCTGATCCAACATCTGGCGATGTTGTCCGGTAACACAAACAACTGTTTGAAGATTTTCTCTCGTTTTTAGTTCATTCACCAATGGGCACATTTTAATCGCTTCGGGGCGAGTGCCAAAGACCAACATAACTTTTCTCTTATCATGTTCTTTACGTTCCATCACATTTCTCCACTACCGACTTTTTAAACTATTTTCATAATATTCCATACAAATCAATGCCTTCCAAATATCATACCTGGCATTTTGAAATGAATAAATGTACATTATTTCTATCTGGGTAAGTTCCTTCTCGTAACCTTTCGGCATTTTATCTATAAGCCTATGAAGAGTGTAAGATGCTAATTGAAATGCAACCAAATGATATCTTTTATTAAGTCTACAAAAAGTCATCATCCCCATTTCTCTAAGAGTTACCTTTAAAATATTGGCATCAACTTTCATATTCTCATGATACATAAATTCCAATGTAGCATATGCCAAAAATACCTGATCTAATTGTCTGGGTAAAGCAATATTCCGTCCATACTCTTTCGTTAACGAATTTACATTATCTTGCCTATAATTATACAACGGCAACCCTACATACGCCCCAACTCGAACTTCATGGAAAATAAGATGTGCCATCATCATATCTTCATGTTTATATCCTTCTGGAAAACGAACAGACACCCACATTTTTCTTTTAAAAACGCTCCCCCAAGGAAATGCCAAATATAACATATCCTCTCCCAAGCCATTCTGATATTCTTTCTTTATATTGTCATACCGATGCTCAACCGTCTTCTTCCCGTCAGAATACACTTTATAAAAATTACACTTTACCATATCTGCATCTGTTTCCAAAGCCCTGTCTATTAAGAGTTGAATATATGTTGGCTCTAAGAAATCATCTGCATCCAAAAAAGTAATGTATTTTCCAGTTGCCTGCTCTAAACCAGCATTTCGAGCAGAAGATACGCCCCTATTTTTCTGATGGATCACTTTAATTTTATCGTTCTTCAAAGCATATCCATCGCAAATTATACCGCATTTATCCGGACTTCCATCATCCACTAAAATAACCTCATAACTATAATTGGTTGCCTGTCTCAAAACGGAGCAAATGCATTCATCTAAATAATCCTCAACTTTATATACCGGTATAATAATAGATAAATCTACAAAAGAATCAACCACAAGCTTTTTGGACGAATAATCATACGGAAATTTATAATCATATCCCGCATCAGCAGCTTTTTTGATAATATCTTCAATATTTAACGATTTGCGTTTTCCCCCCCCCCGTTTTTCTAACATGTAAACAACCTTCACATATCGTCTTAATCCCCACACAATTAATTTCTTTACTTGTTGTTTTATAACTTTCATTCTTCCCCCACACAATAGAACATTCGTAAAATCGATACATTATTTTGTCCAAACCAATAAAAGTTTAATCAGTCTTTTCATGTTCCGAACAAAACCAAATCTATATATGTTATATAAAAAATGCTTTAAATTTTGTCTTATTTCGTTCTTTAAGTTGTTTTTCTGTTGATTATTCCCCCCCCCACACCACAAAGAATCTATTGCAAGAATCACAATCTTCATTTTTGCAATTCTCAAACACTTTTTATTAAGATTACACTCCTGCATAATCTTCTTCAATGCAGTAATATATTTTAACTCTCCATTTTCATCATATAATTTGTCTAATTGATGCGTTACACTTCTATCATTCAACATATAGCAATAAAGAGGTTCCTGAACATATGCCAATTCTGCATCTTGTATATTTGATAAAAGCTTTATATTATAATGAGTATCTTCACAGTAAGATAGCATTGTATCAAAGGATATTTTTTGAGCCACATCTGCCCGGTAATACCTATTCCACACACTTCCCATCGTACTATTGTCACCTAGGGTTCGCATAATAGCATCTTCTATTGTCAGCCGTTCTTTTTTCAACCCTTTATACTCTTTTTGTATACCGCTTTGGTTCTCTCTCCCTACATAAAAAGCGCTCAAAACGCCAATAATATCGGGGTTATCTAAAAAAGCCGAAAGGACTTTTTGCATTGAATTCGGTTCTAAAAAATCATCCGCATCACAAAAACCAATAATATCCCCTGTTGCCATTAATAATCCTAAATTACGGGCTGCAGAAACACCTATCTTCGGACTCACTGCAAATTTTACGCATTCATATGCTTCAACATATTTTTGACAGATTTCTTTCGAATCGTCACTTGATCCATTTTCAATCAAAATGCACTCAAAATTTTTATATGGCTGATCTACTATGCTTTTTATACACCTATCTATTGTTGTCGCAGAGTTATGAACGGGAACAATCACAGATATTTTCAATGAACAAGGCATACAGACATACTCTCTCTTTTTAACAATATTTTCGAAACGCTCTTTTCATTTTAACAAGCAACTGGCTTATATTCGGCCCAAGCTTATTCAAAATCATATATTTATATTTTATTTTTTTCGGAATCCAAGAGCCATCAAAATGATGAATCGTATAAGTATTCGACGTTAAATGCAGCTTTTTCGTAACTGGATCTTTGGGACAAAAATAGTCACTGGGAAACAATGTAAAATCTGCTACCGTTTGCTTGGTATTATTTTGTACCAAGCCATATTTTAATAAGGTATTTGTGATTCTCGTTACATTTGTCGTTAAATCAAAGCTCCCGTCCGCTTTCACAAAGTGATCATTTTCATAATCATTCAGTAACTCCTGAAATAACGGATGACCAGCCCGACAGGCCATGAGGCCTGTCGGGATTTGAGTTTCGGACTCAAATCCCGACACACCATTATAGGATAAAATTGGATCCAATGATTTCAAAACTTCAACATCTGTATCCATATAAATTCCACCATAATGACACAATACATACAGACGTACAACATCTGTAATAAACGCCCATTTTTGCGCCTGATACGCTTCCTGAACATAGGCATTAAAATTCAAATCAAAATTCGTTTCATTCCATTCTATGATTTCATAATCCGGGCAATATTCTTTCCAACTGGCAATACATTTCTGTGCAAGCGGCGGAAGCGGATTGCCTCCAAACCAGCAATAATGAATAACTTTAGGTATACTCAATCTTTTCTCACCTCACAAACAATAATTTATATACAGAACGCACTATTTCTGAACTAAGTGCATTCATACACGCAAACCCCTTTGTTTTCAAAGAATTTCGTGAAAAACATAAAAATGAAAATAAATGCTTACGAATCATATTACATATGTATTGCTCCGTAATTTCGTCATAATAATCCGCCTGTACCATTTTTTCCATACAGCGACAACAACTATATACAATACTCCCCTCTGCAATTTTGCTTAATTGTAAATCATATGATTTCATAAACTCATACCGTTGCAGAGATGCTTCTATGCTATCCAAATGCTTTAGTGAAAAACTTTGATGTATGATACTGGATGCAACCTGTCGATACCAATAAAAAGAACGGTTCAACAAAACCGTTCTTCTTGATAGTGCAACCAATTGATATGTTGTAAAAACATCTTCATGATATTTTCCAACCGGATAACGAATACTCTCAAATAATTTTCTGGAGTACAACTTTCCCCATGCTGTAGTCGTGTAATTTTTATTTTTAAAAAACTGAACCATTTGCTCTTTAAACTCAAATATAGCTAGTTGAGAATTTTTCTCTTCCGACAATTTTTGTCCGCTCTCATCACAGTAAACCGTTCCACAAGCAACAATATCTGTCATATCATCCAACTGCTCAACCATTAATTCTATCATACAAATATCAATAAAATCATCGCTATCAATAAAGGTAATATATTCTCCTGTTACCAAATCAATACCTGAATTTCTCGCTCCAGAAAGGCCTTGGTTTTCTTGATGAATAACTCGAATCCGATTATCTTTTAAGGCATATTGATCACAAATAGTTCCACACTGATCCGGTGAACCGTCGTCAACTAAAATAATTTCTAGATTCTGATATGTCTGTGACAAAACAGACTCTAGGCAAGTACCTAAATATGGTTCAACTTTATATACCGGAACAATTATAGATATTTTAGGTTGTATCTGCATATTTACAATTCAACCTCCGCTCTTCATAACAACTAATTTGAAGATGACTTAAGAATAGTACAATAAAAATGCTATCCCACCCAGGCGCTTCTGCCACCATCACAATGAGTAACGAAAAAATAATAGTTAATGTCAAAGAAGCATCTACATTTGACATAAACCTATTTAATTTTTTTACTCCGTACGTAATTAAAAATATCAACAACAATAATGAAACCAAGCCACTTTCATATAACATTTGAATATACTGATTGTGTCCAGAATACCACGCATCGATATCAGGTGCATCGATTCGATCTGCTATTACATGAAATACATTACTAGTTACAGCAATTCCATATCCCCAAAATGGAGATTGTTTAATTAGTTCTAGCGCAGTATCCCAAATATATGTTCTCGAAGTCAAAGTAATATTTTTATGCAAAATGGTTTCTATAAAAAAAGCAAAATGCTCATGAATTCTAAAAATCACAATCCCCATATTTAGCAAGGGATACAGCACCAAAACAGCTACACTCAATATTTTTCTTAAACATTTTCTTTCAAAACCAACAATGGCAAGCAAAACAAAAAATGTTATAGCTAACAAATTACTACTTGATTCTCCATATAATATGCATATAATTGACATTCCCAGATACAGTTTATAGCGTATATCGTGTACACCATAATAAAAGCAGATGGAAAGCAATCCTATTGCAAAAACAATGTACATTTGATTTCGGCCAGAAAGAAAATATATATACTCTCCCCAATATAATTCCGATAATGGTAACAGCATAAATTCCACAAGCGTCAACACGAAACATACATTTGCAATTGCTTTCATTAAAATTCGTGCACATCCACATTTTATTTGAATTTCTATAAACATTAAAAAACTTACAAGTGGATAAATCCGTTGAATAATACTATAATAATTACCACTCCCTAATATAGTAGCAATAAACAAAACAACGGTATATATAAAACCCCAAATAATACTTAGTGATATTTTTTTATAATGGAAAACATATAGAAAACAAACGGTAAGTGCGACAAATTGAGAACTACGTGCATATACTAATTTCAATAATGCAAATTGATCAAATATCGCATAATTAAATATACGTGTCAAAAGCAAAAATACAACGCTGCATATTATTAGTTTTTTATGTATTTTCAAACTTTTAATTTTATTTCACCCGCCTCTTATTATATTAATAATCAACATACTTTGTTACTTATTAACTACTTTTCCACCATCATGTGATATGCTGTCCACCATCTCACATCATATGTTTTTCTATGCCTTATCGCATCCTGCAAACATAAAATTTTATACCATCTCCTGCTCATTGTTTTATACAAAATACCTTGATCAATCAAATATTTTTCTCCGTATCCAATATTCCAACTTGATTCCCGTTCTTCCGTCAATGATGCAATAAAATCCGGAACCGCATAAATTTTCAAGCCTTTTTTCAAGCATTCTGCTAAAAACAAATTATCTTCTCCATGACAATGTTCTGTTCCGCCTCCAAAGCATTGGTTAAAATATATTCCGTTCTCCCGAATACTTTTAAGTTTTACTGCCACTCGTGCAGTTCCATAACGCAAAAAATTAAAATATCCAACTTTCATAGGTTTCTTTATCACATATCTAGTTGGATTCTTCTCAAACAAATTAAAAATAATCACATCTGCATTAGGGTAATGCAGAAACGCATTTTCTACTTTTTCTACATAGTCATTCATATAGACCATATCATCATCTGAAAACAAACAAATATCTCCATCTGCTCGCATCAATGTATTATTTCTATTTAACCCAACACCTTTCTCATTAAAATTAAGATATGTAGCTGCCTTTCCGTTATATTCAAAATGTTCCACTGAATCATACCCACATTGATTCCCTACGATCACATCTGAGCGAATATTTAACTTTTTCAGTAAGTTATGATCCTTCTGGTTCATTGCTGCTACTAATATCTGAATTCGCAAAATTCTTTCCCCTCCGAATTTTAATCTCTCTGAAACAAATCCCGTGTATAAACCTTATCTTTTACATCATCCAAACTTTTTTCATACCGATTGGCTATGATCGCATCCGCCTGTTTCTTAAATAACTCCAAATCATTCTCTACCCGATTTCCATAAAATAGACTTCCGCCCTCCAGCGTAGGCTCATAAATTACGACCGAAGCTCCCTCCGCCTTAATTCGTTTCATCACTCCCTGAATGGAACTCTGACGAAAATTATCGGAATTGGATTTCATTGTCAAACGATATACACCAATCACCGGTTTTTGCTTTGGAAAATCTTCTTCAAAACTATAATATCCTGCTTTTTTCAAAACCTGCTCTGCAATAAAATCCTTTCTGGTCCGATTGCTCTCCACAATAGCCTCAATCAAGTTCTCCGGCACATCCTCATAATTGGCCAATAACTGCTTCGTATCTTTAGGGAGACAATATCCACCATAACCAAAGCTGGGATTGTTATAATGGTTTCCGATTCTCGGATCCAAACATACACCATCAATAATTGCTTTTGTATCCAGTCCTTTTAACTCTGCATAAGTATCCAATTCGTTAAAATAAGAAACTCTCAATGCTAAATAAGTATTTGCAAACAGCTTTACAGCTTCTGCTTCCGTGAAGCCCATAAAGAGTGTTTCGATGTTAGCTTTCTCTGCCCCTTCCTGCAAAAGGCGGGCAAATACTTTTGCTGCTTCCTGCAATCTCGCATTGTTCATGTCCGTCCCCACAATGATCCTTGAGGGATATAAATTGTCATACAATGCCTTGCTTTCTCTTAAAAACTCAGGACTAAACAAAATATTTTCTGTTTGAAATTTCTTACGGACAGATTCCGTATATCCTACCGGAATCGTAGATTTAATCACCATCATAGCCTCCGGATTACTTGCCATCGCCTGAGCAATGACAGCTTCTACCGCAGACGTATCAAAATAATTCTTTTCCGGATCATAATTCGTTGGTGTCGCTATAATAACAAAATCAGCCCCCCCGTATGCCTCTTCTGCATCTAAAGTTGCTGTTAAATGTAATTCCTTTTCTGCCAAATACTTTTCAATATACTCATCTTGAATAGGTGACTTCCTTTGATTGATCATCTTTACCTTTTCAGGAATGATATCCACGGCCATTACTTCGTGGTTTTGAGATAACAAAATTGCGATTGACAATCCCACATATCCCGTTCCAGCTACTGCTATTTTCATTTTACCCCTCAATTACACTTTCCTTTTATCTATTCCGATTCCCGTGCCTTTCACAAATGCCCAACACCCAAGCTCATGTAAACTTCTAAATACGCTATGCCCTTCAATTTCATGATAGAGTTGCCAATGATATTTTGCCTGTTTCAATTTATTGCTGGAAACCGATCCTGTTCGACCTATACGATAAACACCAAGCACATCTTCCATGCCATAACAATAATCCGTCTTTTTTAGAATCTGCAACCACAATGCAAAGTCATTTCTTTTTTTTATTGGCGGCACTTCAAACTTGCCAAGAGCATCTTGATCATACATTACAGACAAATTGCCAATCGGATTGGACAGGCGAATCATCTTCTTATAATCCGTTTTCTTTGGTGGTATCAAAACAGTATGTAAATCATTTCCGTTCTCATCCATCCATTGATAGCCCGTTGCACTGAACTTTGCCCCCGTCCTCTCCATAAAAGCAATTTGCTTCTCCAGTTTATCTGACATCCACAAATCATCGCTATCAAGAAATGCAATATATTTTCCCGTTGCATATTTTAGAGCCTCTGTCCTAGCTACTGCCGGACCACCGTTTTGAGAAAGCACATGGTAATGAATGTTTGAATATTTTTCCAGATATGGTTTTAATAAATCTGCCGTATTGTCTGTACTACAATCATCTACTATCTGAATTTCCCAGTCTGTTACTGTTTGTGCTAACACAGAGTCCAATGACATCTGAATATAATTACCACAATTATAAGTGGGCATGATTACACTAACTAACATCTTATTTCCTCTACTCTTTGTCTATATCCAACGCCGCCGTTGTCTGTCCGGCAGCTATCCCTTCCGTGCTCTCTTTCATAAACAAAATCTTCACCGTCTGTATCATTAGCTTCACATCCAGCATTAGGGAATAATTCTGAATATAGTGCAGATCCAGTTTCAGTTTGTCATAGGGTGTTGTATTGTATTTTCCGAAAATCTGGGCGTAGCCGGTCAGTCCCGCCTTAACCCGCAGACGATAGGAAAATTCGGGCATCTCTGTCTCATACTGCTTTGCGATTTCCGGCCGCTCCGGTCTTGGTCCCACGATACTCATATCACCCTTTAAGATATTGAAAAGCTGCGGCAGTTCGTCCAGACGTACCTTCCGGATAAAATTTCCCACTCGGGTGATACGGTTGTCTCCCGCACTGGCCAGACGGGCTACACCATCTTTTTCTGCATCTATACGCATACTGCGGAATTTATAAACATAAAACTCTCTTCCTCCGATAGTCAGCCGCTTCTGCTTATAAAGAACTGGTCCTCCATCCTCCAATTTCACCGCCAGAGCTGTTCCAGCCATAAATGGCAGTACTACAATACAGGCTATGCCAGAAATCACAATATCCATCAGTCGCTTGAAAAAAGCTTGCTCAATCGGCATCCGCCCGTTTCTTGCCATGATCAGAGGTGTATCAAAAAGAGTGATTTCCTCGGCGCTGCGAATTAGGATATCGGAAATCTTTGGCGTCATGTAAACCCGGATTTCCTCTGTATAACATGCTTTTAAAATCTGGTTCCTCATGGGAGATGGTACGTCACAAATCACCACCGCATCATAGGAGGAAATCATCCGTAAGATCTTTTCTAATCCCTCATCTACATGAACCACTGTTTTGATCTGGTATCTGTCCTTCCTGAGATTCATCTTATGCATTAAGGATAAGGAGGGACGATTTCCGTAAACCAGGAGCATCTGTCTGGGTGGAAATAATTTCTGAAACAGAATACTGGCACCAACGGTCCAAATACTGATAGCGACCACCTGCAGCACAAGCATCAGCATAAAAGGGGTAAAATTCAAAAAGTGTTTTGCGAGAAGGGCCGCCTGCAGATATGTAAAACCATTGACCAGGACCACCGCAAGTATCTGGGAATATAATACATTTCCCCGTTCCAGGTATCCTATTTTTAGCCCACCGTACATTTTCGAAAAAAATAAAAGAAGCAGTCCGTAGACTGCGATCATAAGCCAATCTCCTTTTCGGAAGAAAGGTGTTCCTGCCATCTCCGAAATGCTTGTTTCCCATACTAACCAGTAGATACCGATTTCTGCCGCCAGGATCGTTACTGACGTCAAGAACCGGATCATTCTCTTGTATTGTTCATAGTTTTTCATTATCTATCCGTACTCCTAAATATTTTTATAGATTCTTGAAATTGATCTGCCTCTTTCCAGTCCCCAATCATGGTTTTACTTCCCATAATCGTCCTTGTCGGAAGTACCTATTTTTTATCTCGAAACTATTCAAAATTCTTATAGTATAAATGATGTATAGTATGTATATTTTATATTTTCAAAATATTCTCTCCACATTTTCCTCCCACTCCTGTCTTCATTGAACCCCCCCCCCAAGCTGCAAATATATTCATCCGCCTCTCTCTGCCTCCCCTTCCACCTCCCCACCTGTGGCAGGCCGCTTCAGTGGCAAACTTTTTTCGCCCGATAGCGATCCCCGCAGCGCGCTTTTTGACATAAGACATTCTTTCTATAACATATGAAAGAAACCCATCGGCGCGCTTTCCCGCCTGCGGCAGGCCGCTTCAGTGACAAAAGCCCCTTCCACCCCAAGCAATTCCCGCGGCGCTTTTTTGTCGCAGAACATATTTTCCTATATCCATACGAAACTTGCTGCGCGAATTTCTCATGGTTATCGCGACCGTCACCAGTGTCTCATGCAAGCACGGACTTTGGCGCGCTGCCCACGTAAACAAAAAACGCGGCCCATGATATCAAAAAACATCATGGACCGCGTCCGCTTATTCTTATTTTATTCCATTCTATCACTGGCCCCCGGATTTCCAGCAGCTTCTGGGAATCCAGACTCCATTCTTTCTATTACTTCTATTCTATCACTTTTATACTATTTCTCCTGCATCACCGTCACCGCCGACCGATACCGGCCGCCGTGATGGACGCAGTTGTGGGCCAGGCGGATCTCCTGGCTGTTGAAGCCGTCCCTGGTGTTGCTGTTGGGGAAGATGAAGTTCTTCGCACTGGACGTCACGGTCACACGCATCTGATGTCCTTTCCGGAATGTATGGGACAGCTTTGTGGTCCGGATCGTCACCGGATATACCTTGCCCGGCTCCATGAATTCCGGATGCTCGAACTGGTTCCGGTAGCGCACGCTCATGACTCCGTCTGCCAGCTTCATGGAACACCCGTTTTCATCCACATCGGTGATCCGCACCATCAGATCCGTATCTTCGCAGTCGGAGGAGAGATAGATCACAGCCTGGGCGTCTCCGGTGATGGTAAATTCCTTCTCCAGAACACCAGTGGAGTAGCTGAGTATATCGGTCCGCTTCTCCTCGTCTGTGTAGTTTTCCGGCACCTCCAGTTCATTTTCAGACATATCGATGATATGGGTGGACGGATTTTCCGGATCGTATGTAAAATGATCCCCACATTCATTTTCCGGAGCCGCGAGGCTGAGGGTTCCATGGCCTGCCTCGCTGCCGCTTCCAACTGCCATATCCGCAGCTTTGCCGTCCAGGTAGAAGGTCACCTTCTCTCCATCGGGCAGAGGCCAGTTCTCAGCCGTCTTCCACTGGCCGCTTCCCATGGTATAGTATTCCACCACGGGAGTCTTTTCGATCCCGTTTTCCACGCCCTTTAAATAATGTTCGATCCACTGGAAGCACACCAGGTCGATGTCGTACCGCAGGGCATTGGGCGCCAGGGCAAAGCCGTGGATATCGTAATCGGCATTTCCGCTGTGCTTCCACGGTCCCAGGATCACCTTTTTCTCTGTGTAATCCTCATACAGATCCAGGGCCTCTGTTGTTCCCATGCCGTTATCGTCGAACCACCCGGACATGATCAGCGCCGGAACCCGGTGGGCCCCCGTCCGCTCCTTCCAGTTGCCCATTTTCCAGAAATCGTCGTAATCGGGATGATCCAGCCATTTCTTTAAGAACGGCACCTGATGGCCCAGGGCTCTGGGCGCGATGTCCTCCAGGGGACGGATATCCAGAAGCTCGTCCCAGTCGTCCCGGTCCATGAGGGATGCGTCCGATCTCTGTCCGGATACCATAAAGGCCCAGGACATGGACCCGGAGTTGAAGCAGCCGCCTCTCCTGGGCAGATCCACAAAGGGACTTCCAGCGCACACACTGCTTAACATGGCCGTCAGATGGGGATTTTCGCTGGCCGCAGCCGCCCACTGGACGTAGCCCAGGTAAGAGCCTCCGGTCATGGCCACCTTCCCGTCGCTCCACTTCTGATCTGCGATCCAGTTGAGGGTATCGTCGCCGTCCTCCACCTCATAGTGCATGGGAAGCCACTCGCCTTCGCTGTCCTCCCGTCCCCGCACATCCTGGATCACCACAGCGTAGCCCCTCTGCACATACCGGTAATACGTTTCTGCTCCGACCCGTTTTCCGTAGGGCGTCCGCACCAGCACAGTGGGGACCTTTCCTGCGGGTCCTGCAACGGCCATCTCCTGGCCGGCTCTCTCTCTTTTCACTGGCAGATACACGTCCGCAGCCAGCTTCACGCCATCCCGCATGGGAACCATGAAGGTCTCGGGACCATGGACCAGGTATGGAAGGCCAAAGCCCATCTCCTTCCACTGGCGTAAGACCGTCTCATCCTCGTACCCATCCTTCACCAGAACGCTGCAAAGCTCCCTGGCCGGGGTAATGAACGCCACGATCTGACCATCCTTCACCACCAGGTCTCTGGGGAATTTGATGTGCCTCTGCACATACGCGCCCTTATCCTTTTTCTCATAGATCTCCCCGGAGGAAGCCGTAAACCTGTCGTCTCCCAGGCGGATCCCCTCCTGGCACGGTTCCAGATGCAGGAGTGCCTCCCGCACGTTCATTTTTCCCAGGACCACATACCGGTCGTCCTCTGGAGCCAGCTCCCTTTCCGGAAGAAATTCTCCAGATGTCACGTCCAGCGGACTGTGGAAAACCCGTTCTCCCTCTTTTCTGCATGTTCCGTACCGGACTCCCGATACGTAAAATCCCCATGTTTCCATGTCTATACCCCTTTCTGCCCGCCGCTCCATCTTTTCCTCCGGGCTGCCAGGCACTATATTTTTCACAACTCCATTCTACCTTATCTTTGTCTCAAAGTCAAAAAGATGCGCTTTGTTTCCAGATCGTCAGCCCAAACAAAACCTTACAGAAAAAACTCTGTTTCTGTCTGCTCTTCTCTTGACTTCCTCCGCCAGACTGGCTTACAATACAAGCCAGAAACAAAGAAAGGACAGGTGGTCCCATGGAAAATAGAATGAACGGAAACGCCGTCCGCGTCTGGACCAAGCAGCATGAAAACGTCCTCCGGGAGCTGGAGACCAAAGGCCGCTACGTGGCCAGACGGGAATACATCCAGGCAGATCTCGGGGAGCACGCCCCTCTGGTGCTGGAGGCCTACGACTGGCTGGTAAAGCACACGCCTGCGGCGGCGGACCGGCCCGCAGACGCCGATTATCCCGTATGGGTGTCCTTAAAATCAGAGGCCACCATGCTGAAGAGCCCGGGAACCGTGATCCTGGAGCTGACCCTGGATCCGTCCCGGATCGTGCCGGTAAACATCATGAAATGGGGAGCGGTCCTGGACTATTCGTATATTCCGGCTGACCGGGAGGACGCCGCCCGCCACAGAAAGCTCCTGGAGGAATACCGGGTCAGCGACAGCAGAGCATATATGTCCCAGTTCTACCCGGAGATCAAACGGGAGATCATAAAAAGCTGGGACCGGCTCTTTGACGCCCGGGTAGATATGGGGAACCCGGACTGCTATGGAAATATATGGGAGATAAAAAGAGAATGGATCACAGACGTACTTCGGTAACCTTATATTCCCCCCAGGCCCAGATCGTCCTGGACGTCTTAGACCGGGATGGGATCTGCTTTTCCAGGCGGGAATATGTCCAGAAAAAATATGAAGAAAGCGCTCCGGTGTTTCTTTCCGCCTACGACTGGTTCGTAAAGGCTGCGGAAGCCCATGTTCCAAAGCCCCAGGGTGCGGAATACCCCTACTGGGCCTTCAAAAGCCCGGAAAATGTGGACCCGTCTGCCGGAGGCCGGATCCTGGTACTGCGTGTTCCTCTAGACGAAGCAGTCTTTTTCAGCCTCTACGACTGGAATAAGATTTTATGCCTGTCCTATATGGGAAAGACGGAAAAAGAAGAGAAAGAGTTCCGCCAGACGCTTCTGGAATATGGGATCCGGAGGGAAAGCGATCTCATCCTGACTAACTTCTATCCAGAGCTGAAGCGCCAGGTCATGGACAGCTGGCACCGGCTCTTCTCCCATGACCAGGCCATCCGTAAAGCCATTTCTGAAAACCAGCCCCTTTCCGGTGTCCAGGCCGGGCTGTGGTGCATAAAAAAAGAGTGGGTCATGGGCCAGGATTAGCTCCCGGTCCATCCCCACTCTCTTTCTATGCAGTTATCAGCCCTCCAACGCCTCCTGGGCCGCCTCCAGCGTGGTCATCTCATATTTATGGAGGATCACGTTCTGGATCATGTCCCTGGTCTCTGAATTTATGGGATGGGCAATGTCCCTGTATTCACCATCTGCGGCTTTTCTGCTGGGCATTGCAATGAAAAGCCCCTTTTCCCCTTCGATCACTTTGATATCGTGGATCACGAACTCGTTGTCCAGTGTAATGGATACGATCGCTTTCATTTTGCCTTCTTTTTCAATCTTTCTCACACGTACATCTGTTACCTGCATAATAACCTCCCCGGTCCATATCAGCCTTCCATATGGGCCATTATAATGTATATCTTTCGTTCTTTTCGATGACGATCTTCACGTCATCAGGCTGCCCGATGTATGTGGTATTGGCACGGATCGTATCGCGGCTCTCCACAATGCAGTTCTCAATGACCGTATTGTCTCCAATATAAACGTCATTCATGATGATCGAGTTTTTGATCACACAGTTATTTCCGATATATACCTTTTTAAACAGAACGGAATTTTCCACTGATCCGTTTAAGATACAGCCGCTGGAAACCAGGCTGTTCTTTACAACTGCACCCGGATTATATTTTGCCGGAGGCAGATCGTCAATCTTGGAATAAATATCCGGATATTCCTTAAAGAAGTAGCTGCGGACCTCTGGCTTTAAGAAATCCATATTGGTCTGGTAATAGGCCTCCACGGAAGCGATGTTGCTCCAATATGTATCCAGCTTGTAGGCATAGATCCGTTTCAGATTCTTATAGCGTACCAGGATGTCCTGGACGAAGTCATACCGGTCCTCGTTGGCGCAGCGCTCGATGAGCTCGATGAGCTGGCGGCGGCGGATCACGTAGATCCCGCAGGAGATGGTCGTGGAATCGTTGACCATGGGCTTCTCCTCAAATTCTGTGATGCGGCCGTCGGCGTTGGTCTTTACCATACCGAACCGGGTCACATCCACATCCGCCGGCATATCCTTGCAGACCACTGTGATATCAGCCTTCTTTTCGATGTGGTATTCCAGCACCTTATTGTAATCCAGCTTATAGATCCCGTCGCCGGAGGCCAGTACCACATAGGGCTCGTGGCTTCTCTTCAGGAAATCCAGGTTCTGGTAAAGGGCGTCTGCGGTGCCGCGGTACCAGTCGCTGTGCTCTGCGGTGATGGTGGGGGTAAATACATACATGCCCCCCTGCTTTCTTCCGAAATCCCACCATTTGGAAGAGCTTAAATGCTCATTTAAGGATCTGGAATTATACTGGGTCAGAACTGCAACACTCTGGATATGAGAGTTGCTCATATTGCTAAGAGCAAAGTCAACGCTCCGGAAGCTTCCGGCGATGGGCATTGCCGCGATCGCCCTTTTTCTGGAAAGCTCCCGCATCCGCTTGCTGTTGCCTCCCGCTAAAACAATACCGATTGCTCTCATACGTTTCCACCTGCCTTTACTATGTAGCCGCCGCTTTCAAGTTTGCCGTCCGGATAGTCCGAAGCTTCTGTCACACCGGAGACCGCTGTGTTCTTTCCGATCTCCACGCCCGCCGGGATCACTGAATGCTCTCCGACGGTCACCAGGTCGAACTGGTATACCTTGGGATCGTATTTGCTGGGCGCGTATTCTCCAACGCCCAGACGGGCGCCTGCGCCGATCCTTACGTCCTCGGCCACAATGGCCTTGTCCACTACGGCGTCTGCCTCGATCACGGAATCCTGCATAATGATGGAATCCCTGACCACAGCGCCCTTTTCGATCACAACGCCGGAGCCGATGACGGAATTGGTGACCTCTCCATAGATCTCCGTTCCCTCTCCGATGATGCTCTTTCCTACCTTCGCTTCTGCGGAAATGAACTGGGGCGGGATCTTCTCGCTTTTTGTATAGATCTTCCAGTACTCCTCATACAGGTTGAACTCCGGGATAATGTCGATCAGCTCCATATTGGCTTCCCAGTAAGAGCCTAAGGTTCCCACATCCTTCCAGTAGCCGTTATACTCATATGCGAAGATCCGCCTGCCGTCGTTGTGGCAGTAGGGGATAATGTGCTTTCCGAAGTCACAGCCCGGCTCATCCTTTAATTTAATGAGCGCCTCTTTTAATACCTTCCAGCTGAAGATATAGATTCCCATGGAAGCCAGGTTGCTCCTGGGGTTTGCCGGCTTCTCCTCGAACTCCGTGATGCGGTTGGCATCGTCGGTGATCAGGATACCGAAACGGCTGGCCTCCTCCATGGGCACCGGCATGGCGGCGATGGTCACGTCGGCGTTGTTGGCCTTGTGGTACTCCAACATCACCTCATAGTCCATTTTGTAGATGTGGTCGCCGGACAGGATCAGAACGTATTCCGGATTATAGGATTCCATATACTCCAGGTTCTGGTAAATGGCGTTGGCAGTTCCTGTATACCAGTCGCTGCCCTTGCTTCTTTCATAGGGAGGAAGAACGGTCACACCGCCCACGTTCCGGTCCAGATCCCACGGGATACCAATTCCGATATGCGTATTTAAACGCAATGGCTGGTACTGGGTCAGGACGCCGACTGTATCGACGCCAGAATTAATGCAGTTGCTGAGCGGAAAGTCGATGATCCGGTACTTGCCGCCGAATGATACTGCCGGCTTTGCCACTTTTTGCGTTAAAACTCCAAGGCGGCTGCCCTGTCCTCCTGCCAACAGCATTGCTATCATTTCTTTTCTTACCACGATATCACCTCTTGCTGTTTCATTTTGTCCATCTTTGGGTTAATTAAATGGTTCTTTTATTATACCATATTTTTTAGAAAATGTGAACAAATTTTTCTCAAGTTAAACGTCATTTTTGTACATATTATGACATATTATAACATTTCCACAGGTTTCTTCCGATAACCGACAGTTCCCTCCCCATTCCGGGCCCATTCCAGAGCCGGACCGGCCGTTCCCGGCCAGCCATAAGAAACACTCTGCGCGAATTTCTCATGGTTCCCGCGGCAGACGCCAGAATCTCGTGCAGGCACGGACTTTGGCCCTCTGCCCGCGAAAAAAGAGGACCCGTCCGGGTCCTCTCCGCATCCTTTATCCAAGGATATCGTATACAGTTCCGCAGAATACCTTCACCGCATTGGGAAGCGCCTGCTCGTCAAAATCAAACCTCCGGTTATGGCCCGGCGCAGATTCCTTTGTGAGGATCCGCATGAAGGTAGCCTGGCCGCCCTGCTCCTGTACCCGGCGCATCATATAGGAAACGTCCTCGCTTCCGCCGTTGCGGCTGCTGGTGGTCCCGGAAACCGGAAGATGCAGGTTTTCCTCGCAGACACGTCTTACCCGGTCCATAAGGGCCTGGTCGCTGGTCAGGGAATACGCAGAGCCCATGACCTTCATCTCGCTGGTGCAGCCGTGCATCTTCGCCGCTCCCTCGATGATGTTCTTTGCATATTCTTCCATATACTGGTTGATCTCTGTGGTCTCTCCGCGAACCTCGATCTCCATCTTTGCCACATCCGCGATCACGTTCCGGCCGCTTCCGGCCACAACAGTCCCCACATTGATCCGGCTCATTCCAGCGGAGTTCCTCGGGATCCCGTACAGGTTTAAGATAGCCGTAGCCACAGCCGGCATTACGTTTTTCCCCTTCTCCGGAGATCCGCCTGCATGGGCAGAAACGCCGTGGAAGAAGACATCGTACTTGGTAGTAGCCAGGGAGCCATGGCTTCCCGGGATCACCACCGCCGGATCGTCGGCAGCCTTATCGGAAACGTGGGAACCGATGAGATAATCCACACCGTCCAGATGGCCGTTCTCCACGATGGATTTCGCACCGCGAACGCCTTCCTCCGCTGGCTGGAAGATCAGCTTCATGGTCCCGTGAAGGGAATCCTTAATGGACATCAGCACCTTCGCCACGCCCAGGCCGATGGTGGCATGGCCGTCATGGCCGCAGGCATGCATAAAGCCTTCGTTGACGGAGCCGAAGCCCTCGCAGGCAGGCCGGTGGGATTTGTCCTTTTCCTCAAATACGCCCAGTGCGTCGATGTCGAAACGCATGGCTACTGTGGGGCCCTCTCCGCAGCGCAGGATACCGATCACTCCGGTCATACCGCCCTTTGTATATTTTACAAACTCCGGATCCGCACCCTGGGCCACGGCTCTCTCATACTGCTCCTCCAGCTCCTCATCCGACGGAACGCCCATTCTGGCATCTTTTTTGCAGACCTGGTCGCCCACTAAGACCTCATACCCCATCTCTGTCAATTTTCTGGCAATGATGGAGGAGGTCCTCATCTCGAACCAGCCTTTTTCTGCGAACTTGTGGAAATCGCGGCGCTGGGCTACCAGCTCCGGTGCGATCTCATCTGCCATTTTGGTGATCTGTTCATAAATGTCCATGCTGAATACCTCCATTTTATTTTCTCGGCAGCATCCGTCCGCCAAAACCGATGGCGAACACTCCGCCGTTTTCATCCTTAAAGAGCTTCAGATACGCGTCCTTTGCATAGCCGCGGATGATCCCCAGGTTTTCCTGGACCATGACCAGATTTTTCTCTCTGCCCTCTACCACTGCCAGAACTCCGTCTCCGTTCTCCCGGATCTCCACCTCGGAGTCCTCGCTGGAAAGGTAGCAGCCCACTGCGGCCTTTCTGGTCTTTTCTGACCATGGATTTTCCTGGTAAAGTCCCCGGTCCTCCAGCGGATTCCGGCCATGGTACATACGCATGGCCGCATCGGCAATGGCACTCACCGGTACGTCGGAGGTGTTGCAGAGAACGATGACTCCGCAGCCGGCATCATAGGACCAGGACATGTTGGAGGAAACGCCTGTAAGGCTTCCCCCGTGCTCCACCACGGTCACATCGTCGATCTTCTTTGTAGCCAGTCCGAAGCAGTACCAGCTCTCTGGGCGGTACTCCATGCGCGGACGGCACATGGACCGGATCCCTTCCATTGAAAGGATACGGCCGCCGGCCGCCGTCTTTCCATGGTTCAGATACATATACAGGATCTTCTTCATATCGGAAATGGTGGACTTCATGGATCCGGCCCCGCCCAGGACAAAGGCATTGTCGTAATAATCCTTGCAGCCGGTCATGACGCCGTTCTCCTTCTTATATAATACGGCGCTGTTTTCATCCAGTCTGGGCCGCAGGTAATCGCAGCCGCTGCGCTCCATTTCCAGAGGATCCAGGATATTCTTTTTCACATAGTCTGCAAAGGAAGCCTCTCCTCCGACCCGGCGGACGATCTCAGAAAGGAGGCCATAGCCGTCGTTGCAGTAGCTCATGTATTCGCCCGGTCTTCCAATGAGACCGTGGCCCGGAGTCTGGGCATCCAGCTGCTCTGCCACTGCCTTTGCTCCTGCCTCCGCCAGCTTCACGCTGTAACCCAGGTCGCCCTCTGTCTCCTCGGAGATCCCCAGCTTCTCTGCGATCTCCTTTACCACAGTCCTGTGTACCGGATAAAAGCCGCCGCTGTGGCTCAGGAAATGATGGATCCGTACCGTTTCCTGATTCTTATTGGTAAACTCCGGAATATACCGGCTCACAGGATCGTTCAGGTCCAGGAGGCCTTTTTCTGCCAGCTGCATGATGGATAAAGCCACAAAGGACTTTGTCACAGATGCCAGACCAAAGATCGTATTTTCGTCCATGGGCAGCTTCTGCTCCGTATCCCTGTACCCGAAGTACTGTTCATACTGGGTCTTTCCCTCTTCATCCACAATGGCAACGGCAATGCCCGCTGCGTTTCCCTGTATCTGGATCTGCTTTACAAGCTCCTCAAACAGGGCCTGGTTGGCCGCGTTGATTCGATTCATGTGTAATCCCTCCCAATGATGTCGCTTGATTCCCTTATTATAACATATTTTTTCTAACAAAAATATACCTGAAAAAAGAAACGTATAAAAATTTTGTACAAAATAAAAAGCAAAAAGGAGACGGCGCCAAGTGGAGTGAGAGAGTTTTTGCAGCCGTCTCCAGAATCTGTCAATGCATTATTTCAGTCGGATATAACCTACGCCATCCCGGATCTCCATGGCGGTTCCGTAGGGAGCCGAAAGCTCCGCCAGATACTCCAGGACCTTTTCGTCTCCAGTCATTACCGGCACGCCCTTCTGGGAGCGTACCCGTTCCATACCCAGGGAAATGGGGTACAGGCGGATCTCCGTGGTCTTCCCATCTTCCATGTCCCAGGCAGCCATAACAGAAAACCAGATCTCCGGCAGGACTCCGTACCCCACGGTTCCCATCTTGCTCCGGTCATCCATATATGCCCCCACCTTTGTATCCAGGGGAAGCTTCTTATTTAAATACGCATCATAAGGCTGGAGATCCACGGTCTCCGTTTCAAACAGGAAATTCCCCAGGCTGTAAAAAATGGGTTTCCCCTTATAGATCTCGATCCCCCGAAGCTCATGAGGACCATGGCCGATGATAACATCTGCACCAGCATCCACACAGCGTCTGGCAAAGGTCTCCAGGAACATGGCCGGCACCTTTGTATCGCCCGCATCGGTCTCATGGGCATGGATGCTCACCAGCACCACGTCCGCCTGCTTTCCGGACTCCCGGATCTCTCCCTCGATCCGGGCCATATCCGTTTCGTTGGGGATGCTCTCGATCCAGTTGGTTTCATCCAGCTTGAATTTATACTTTCCAAACAGGAAGGTCCCCTCCGGCGGCGGATTCTTATATCCATTCTTCACAGAATTCTCCATGGACGCGTTGACCTTTGTAAGAGCCGCCAGGCCTGCAACCTGGTCATAATACTCCTGGGTCACATGGTAAACGGTCTCGAAGCGCAGAGGATTCAGTCCCGGACGGCCGCACATATCTGCGCTCTGGCCGCCTGCCATACCGGATTCATGGAAGGACGAGGTGACGCCGATCATGGCCACTCTGGCCTTCTTTGTTTCCAGATAGCACGGTCTGGACGCATCTCCCAGGTTCTTTCCCGTTCCGGCAAAGATCATATCCCGTTCCCGTAAATGCTCGATGGTGGCCAGAACGCCGCCATGGCTGTAATCATGGGAGTGGTTGTTGGCTGTATTGTAAAGGTTAAACCCAAAGGACTTCATATCGTCCAGGGTCCTGGGATCCGCCATGGCCCAGGTGCCGCCGGAAAAGGCGGCCGGATACCCCTCATGGTCATGGAAGGTCATCTCCAGATTGGAAAATTTCACATCGTGCTGCATGATGCAGTCCCGGACGGCCTCGAACCCCTCATATCCGCCCTCCGGGAACCGGCGCGTGATAAATGCGTCTCCAGTGGCAATAAAGCTTGTCTTTTTCATAAGATCCATGTCCTCTTTTCCGACTATTTTTCTGCTCCGATGCCTGTGATGGAATCAAATTCCCCCTCGATCCCGACTGCCATCATCAGCACTAAAAATGCCTGCTGGATGGCCTTATAAGCGCCGTTGATGGGGAACTTTTCATGGATGCTGTGGTTCATGATATTCTTGGAATTTTCATCCGGGGCATAGGCACGGCCCATACAGAGCGCCGGAAGTCCCTTGGCAACGGCCACGTTGGCGTTGGTGCAGCCGCCTCTGTGGATCACCGGCTCTACGTCCAGATGGCTCAGGCCCATGTATGCAGTTTCTACCAGAGGAGCATGCATGTCCTGGGTTCCTCCCGGTACGCTGCTGATGAGCTTTTTATCCCAGGTGATCGTATCCTGACCCCATTTTGCGGTCTCCTCCTGGCAGGCCTCTTCAATGGCGTTGAAGATATTGGTCCTTAATTTCGCCAGCTCCTCCTGGGAATTGGACCGGAAGTTGAATTTGATTGTGGCCTTGGGCGCGATCGCATGGACGCCCGCATCGTTTCCTCCGTGGAAATTGGACACACAGAAGCTGGTCTTGGGATCCGACGGAACCACAAAGTCAGCGATCTTTGCCACAGCCCTGGCCGCCGCATGGACCGGCTGGGCCATCTTTCCGAAGCAGCCAAAGGCATGGCCGCCGATTCCGTAGAAATTCACCTCATACGTCTCGCCGCCGGTGGCCTCGAACACCAGAAGGCTCATGTCGTTGTTGTCCAGGCTGAGGGAAATGTCGATGTCATCATTATCTGCAAGGAAATCCTTCATTCCGCCAAGGCCGCCCATTCCCTCTTCCCGGGTGGTTCCCACAAATACGATATCTCCGGCAGTCTGGATCCCCGTTTTATTGAGGGTACGGATCAGGCACAGGAGCATAGCCAGCGCTCTTGTATCATCGCCGATCCCGGGAGCATACAGAAAGCCGTCCTTTTCCTCCACGCCTTTCACAGTCCCAAAGGGGAATACGGTATCCATATGGCCCTCGATCAGCACCTTCGGCCCCTTTCCTGTTCCGCGGCGGATGCCGATCACATTGCCGCCCCGGTCTGTGTGGACGTCCTCCAGTCCCAGCGCCTTGAATTTCTCAGCGAATACCTTGGCGCGGTTTTCCTCATGGCCGGTGGGAGCCTCGATGAGCACCAGCTCCTTCTGCTCCTCAATGGCCTCCGGCTGATTGGCCTCGATGAAGACCAGCGCTTCCTTTACGCTGGCAAGCCCCAGCATCTTTTCAAACTGGGATCTGGTATGATCTGATACCTGATACATGGTGTAAACCCTCCTGAATACATTACATTTTTATTTAAAATTTTCCCATAAATGGCATGATACAAAATGACCTTCTGATATCTCCACCAGCTGTGGGCAGGATTTATGACACTGGTCGCATACATAATTGCATCGTTTCGCAAACCGGCACTCATCTGGCGGATCGATCGGCGAACTGATCTCTCCCCGGAGAAGAATTCTCTCAGGCCTTTCTATTCCCACTTCTGGAATCGGGATTGCTGA
This sequence comes from Pilosibacter sp. YYHA0881, assembly GCF_051602715.1. Classification (GTDB taxonomy): domain Bacteria; phylum Bacillota; class Clostridia; order Lachnospirales; family Lachnospiraceae; genus Alitiscatomonas; species Alitiscatomonas aceti. Next base: position 2,486,360 of record NZ_CP175657.1, on the reverse strand, counting down.
AAGAAGGGCCCTTGTGTACGGATGGACCGGATGGTCAAACAGCTCCTCTGTCGGAGCCTTTTCAATCAGCTGTCCCAGATACATTACAGCGATCTCGTCAGCAAAGTGGTTCACCACTGAGAGATCATGGGTAATGAAAATAAAAGTAAGCCCCATCTGTTCTTTTAATTCCTGCAGCAGGTTCAGGATCTGAGCCTGGATGGAAACGTCCAGGGCTGATACTGGCTCGTCACATACAATAAACTTGGGCTCCATAGCCAGAGCACGGGCAATCCCGATACGCTGTCTGCGCCCGCCATCCAACTCATGGGGATACGCATTTACAAGCCGCTCCGCCAGTCCTACCGTAGCCATCAGCTCACGGACTCTGACATCGATCGCCTTTTTATCCTTCAAGATCTTGTTTTCAATAATGGGCTCCGCAATGGTCTGACTCACAGTCTTCTTAGGATCCAGAGAAGAAAACGGATCCTGAAAGATGATCTGCATATCCCGGCGCATCTGCCGCATCTTACTGCTGCTCAAAGCCGTGATGTCCTGGCCATTAAAGATCACCTGGCCGTCAGTTGGTTCCAAAAGTCTTAAAATCGCACGTCCAGTCGTCGATTTTCCACATCCGGACTCTCCAACAATTCCCAGTGTTTTTCCCTTTTCAATGGTAAAACTCACATCATCCACCGCATGGAGGGTTCCACGGGCTGTTTTAAAATATTTTTTCAGATGCTTTACTTCCAGTATATTTTCAGCCATTCTTTTTCCCCCTCTCAATATGGAAGTCCGGATTCTCATACGCCAGACATGCCGCTTTATGAGTTCCTCCGAAGGACACCAGCTCCGGTCTTCTTTCCCTGCACGCATCTGTCGCGTAATTGCATCTTGGAGCAAAGGCACAGCCCCTGGGCAGATTTGTGGGATCCGGCATCAGACCGCGGATTGGCTCCAACTTGCTCCGTCTATTTTTGATATTTGGAAGAGAGTTGAAAAGCCCCTCGGTATACGGATGCAGTGTGTGATTGAAAACTTCTTCCAGATTTCCCTCTTCAATGATCTTTCCAGCATACATGACTGCTACCCGGTCACATGTCTCTGCCACGATTCCCAGGTCGTGGGTAATCATGATCATGGACGTATCCTTTTTCTGCTTTAATTCCCGCATCAGCTGAAGGATCTGGGCCTGGATCGTCACATCCAGGGCAGTTGTGGGCTCATCTGCAATTAAGAGCTGCGGACTGCACGCCAGGGCAATGGCAATGATCACCCTCTGCTTCATGCCGCCCGAAAACTGGTGCGGATATTCGATGGCTCTCTCTCTTGGAATACCAACCAGCTCCAGCATATCCTCTGCCTTTTTCCATGCGTCATTCTTATTAAGGTGCTCATGACGCTCCAGACTTTCTGCGATCTGCTGTCCCACAGTAAATACCGGGTTCAGAGAGGTCATCGGATCCTGGAAGATCATGGATACCAGGCCTCCCCGGATATGCTCCAGCTCGGTGATGGACATTCCCATCACGTCCTGGCCGCACACCTCCAGCTTATCACATTCCAGAACTCCGGGGGGCGAGTCCACCAATCTCATAATGGACAATGCTGTTGTGGTTTTTCCTGCACCGGTCTCTCCCACCAGTCCCAGGGTTTCCCCTTTTTTAATATGAAGGCTTATATTATTAACTGCCTCCACAGTCTCTTCTTCCATTACAAATTTTACATTAAGGTTCTCAACCTCAAGGACCATATCTTTCTGTTCTTCCATTCTGCCGCCCTCCTATTTCTTAAGTTTCGGATCCAGAGAGTCCCTAAGGCCGTCTCCCATCATATTCAGCGCCAGTACAGTGATCATAATGGCAAGACCTGGGAACAGCGTCATGTAGGAATAATCACGGATATATTTTCTTCCTCCGGAAAGAAGAGCTCCCCATTCTGGAGACGGAGCAGGAACACCCAGTCCCAGGAAGCTTAAGCTGGAAGCAGAAATAATAGCAGATGCCACACGGAGCGTTGCCTGGACGATGATCGGAGACAGGCAATTGGGAAGAATGTGCTTAAAAATAATCCTTCTGTTTGATAACCCTATGGCCTTCGACGCTTCTACATATTCCTGGTTCCTCACAGTCAGTACCGCAGCCCTTGTAATACGTACAAACTGCGGCACGCTCGTAATTCCCACTGCCAGCATCAGATTCCAGATACTCTGTCCGAGAACGGATACGATAACAATCGCCATCAGCATATTGGGAACAGCTCCCAGGATATCTGTGCTTCGCATGATCACTTCCTCCAGGGTTCCTCCATAAAAGCCTGCAATGGCTCCCAGGGTTACGCCGATCACCAGACCAATGGTAACAGCCACCAGTCCCACGGAGCATGAAAATCTTGTTCCATAAAGTACGCGGAAAAAGATATCCCGTCCCAGCTCATCTGTTCCAAACCAGTGCCTTGCGCTGGGCCACTGAAGACGCTCTGCAACATTCTGTCCTACTACCTGGGTATCATAATCCAGGAAGACATCTGCAAACAGTGCAACGAATACGATGATCAGTACAATGGCAGAACCGACCATAGCGCCTTTATTTCTTCTAAACTGATGCCATACCTCTCCCATCTGGCTGCGTGCTTTTCTGGGAGCATTTGCTTCAACGGTTTTAGCCATGTTTCTTTTTCCCCCTTTTTGCCACATACTGTGCTTTGATCCGAGGATCCACAACTGCATAAAGCAGGTCAACGAGAAGCAGAATAATACTAAGGAGAATTGTTGTCATAATAATGCTGCCTGTAACCAGCGGGGTATCCCTCATATTCAGAGAGTCCACGATCAGGCGGCCGACTCCCGGCCAAGCAAATACTGTTTCTGTAAGAACGCTTCCGCCCAATACGCCGGCCAGCTGCGTTCCAATAATCGTGATGATCGGAATCAGCGCATTTCTCAAGGCATGGGATGTGATTACAATTTTTTCCGGGATTCCCTTTGCCCTTGCGGTTCGTAAATACTCCTGTTTTAAAACATCCAGCATAGAAGAACGGGTCGTTCTCGTCAAGGTAGCCATGAGCCCGGTTCCTATGGTAATTGCCGGAAGTACGATGGAGGACAGGGTCTGATCGCCGCCAGACGGGAACCAGCCCAGGTTTAGTGAAAAGACAATGATAAGGAGCAGCCCCAGCCAGAAGTTCGGCATAGAGAGTCCGATCATAGCCACGATCATACTGATATTATCCTGGACCGTTCCCTGCCTGGTAGCTGAATAAATTCCCAATGGTACCGACAACAGGATCGAAACCAGGATCGATGCAAATGAAAGCTTGATCGTTGCCGGGAGCTTTTCCATGTATGTATCGAATACATCAGTCTTTGATACATAGGAAACTCCCATATCTCCATGAAGCATACCGCCCATATATTTTACATACCGTACAATGACCGGCTGATCCAGACCCAGATCATGACGGATCGCTTCCAGATCCTCCGCTGTCGCTCCCTCCGGAGCCAAGATATCTACCGCATCGCCGGGAGCCAGATCCATGATAAAAAATACAAGGAATGAAACTCCAATGATAACGGGAATCATTAATAAAAGTCTTTTAATTATGTATCGGTGCATACATCATCCTCCTGTTCTGGAAAATGCTTTTTAAAAAGAAGCGGCTCTTCAAAGAGCCGCTTCTTTCCGAAAAATGTACATATTATATCCGGAAATTATTCGGCTGGAACGAAAATGTTGGAGAAATCATGGTGGCTGGTCGGGTAGATATCGATTCCGCCAGTTCCTTTTTTAACGCCGATGAATCCGTCTGCATAATAGATCGGAATATATGGAACGTGTTCGTAAACATTTTCCTGAATCTGCTTATAATAATCCAGTCTCTTTGCTTCATCCTCTTCTGCAACTGCTTTATCTAATAAGTCCATAACCTCCTGGCTGTCATAATGGGCCTTATTTACTGCGGAGCCAGGCTGTAAAATACGTCTTGCATCGTCGCCGAAGATATTGAATCCCATACCATAGAGACAGGACTGGTGCTCACCGTTAGTAGTTGTGGTACTGATTCCGGCAGAATCCAGTTCAACAATGTTTATGGTCAGGCCAATTTCTTTACACTGGCTCTGGATCATCTCAGCAATCGTTTTACGGTCTGCTCCAACAGAAATATCCAGGGTGGCATTTCCGTTGGGGAATGCCTTTGCAAGATATTCTTTTGCCTTATCCAGATCTCTTGTATATCCGCCGCAATCATAGAATCCAAATTCATCCCATCCCCAGAAGGATGTAGCCTTTTCTCCACGGCCTTCCGCTGCAACAGCGATGATGGAATCAATATCAATGGCATGGGCAACTGCTTTACGTAAATTTTCGTCTTTGGCAGGGTCTTTCTGGGTATTGAAAGCCATATATGTCAGAGATCCGCCTTTGTAAGAAATCAGATCCAGAGCCGGATCCTCTTCAATTCTTCCAAGCTCAATGGCAGCCGGTGTCTGACAGATATCAATTTCTCCATTCTGGAGTGCGATCAGACGGGCTGAATCCTCAGGAATATAACGGAAGGTAAAGCTCTTTGCATTTGGAGCTCCTCTCCAGCTATCTTCAAATGCTACAAGCTTTGTATAGTTTCCAAACTCATAAGAATCAACCATCCATGGACCAGTGCCTACGGCCGGTCCTTTCTCCGGATCATCCGTAACTGCCTTTTCGTTCATAATGCTGGCAGTTGGGAGAGTCATCATATAAGGCCAATCCAGATTCGGATCTACCAGTGTCATTTTTACAGTCAGATCGTCTACCGCTTCCACGCTCTCTACCTTTAGAAATACACCATTACAGGAAGTAGTTCCCTCCATCCGGTTAAAGGTAAAAACAAAGTCTGAAGCCTTTAATGTCTCTCCATTATGGAATTTTACACCATCCCGAAGTTTGAAAATGTATGTTTTTCCACCATCCTCTGTGGACCACTCTTCTGCCAGAGAGGGTTCCAGTTCCTTTGTTGTATTATTAAAATGAACCGGTGTATCATATACCATACGGTACATATAGTTATGCTGGGTATTGCTGGCATCCATAGCATCCACAGTTGTGTGTTTGGACTGCATTCCAATCACGATATCTTCTTTTAATGCCATTCCTTCCGCCGGTTTTGCAGCATTAATTTCACTTGATCCTGCTGCTCCGCCGCTGTTTCCTTCTGCCGCAGTCCCTGAAGATGCACTTCCCGTTTCTGCTGGAGCATTTTTGTTTCCACCACATCCGGTCAGGCTTCCTGCCATAACTGCCATTGCCATCAACGCTGCCATTACACGAAATCTCTTTTTCATCATACTTTTCACGAGCCTCCTTTTACTGCACCGCCGACTGCCCTCACATCCCTTCTGTTTTAAAAACGCGCAAAAGCGCCTTCAAAAGAAAGGGGAGTTCGTACACCCCGGCCATTTTACTGGTTCGACCTTTTAAAAGCGCTTTTTAATAAGTTCATTATAATTTTGAATGCTTCGTTTGTCCAATAATTTTTGAGAATACAATCCATTCTTAATAGGAATATTTTCTGATTTTTAAAAGTTTACCCGTTATTTTTTTATCATATCAAAATAATCAATGGTAAACTCGATAAATTCTTCTATATTTTCCGTTAATTTCACATCTTTTTGCCGTATCAAATATAAAGATCGGGTAAATTCCGCAATATCTAATGGTTTTAAGCATATACCAGATCCATCATCCTCTTCTTCAAGTTTCCTTCTCCAGGAATACTCTGGCCATATAGCCACTCCCAGCCCCTCTTCCACCATTCGTTTTAATATATAGTGATTATCACACTCGTACGAAATTCTTGGTATAAATCCACGCTCTTTAAACTTTTTATCCGAAACCGCCCGGATGCTTCCTCCCTTTTTTAATACAATAAAATCCACATCTGTCAGGTCTCTTAAAGAGATACGCTCCTTCTCTGCCAGTTCTGTCCCCTTTTTACATGCAAAAAGCAGTCTTTCATCCATGAGTTTTACAGCATTGCTGAAAAACACCTCTGGAAGCGTACTGCGGATACAGATGTCCCAGTTGATCGCCTCCCTCCGGTCCAGAAGAGTGAAAAAAACGTCCGGATGAGTCTCTCTGTATTTTTTTATAAGGGACGGCATCATAAAGGAGGCCGACAATACATTGACCCGTATCTGCTTCCTGGCTCTCCGGTTCTGGATCTCTGCCGGGATTTCATCCAACTCAGCCAGCACTGGCAGGATCCTGGCCTGAAACCGGCGGCCCTCATGGGTCAGCTCACAGTATTTTCCATTTCTCCGCATCAGCTCCACCTGGAGCTCCTTTTCCAATGCCTTCACTGCTTTGCTGATGGACGGCTGGGTCACATGAAGATCCTGGGCCGCCATGGAAATGTTCTCATAAGCTGCCGCCCTCGCAAAATATCTCAGTTGGTAAAGCTCCATACCCTGCCCCTCTCTTTCTCAAAGACCAGAGGCAGAAACCCTGTTCCGCCCCTGGTCTGCATTACTTTTTGTTAATGTTTGTAAAAATCCGGGATCTGTTTATCGTGATACTCTTTGATCTCCTTCTGGAAATCCGGATCCGATAAAATATCGTATCCGGTCATAGCCAGTCCCTTAGCACCCTTCAGACATACCTCGTTGGCCTCCGGCGTACCAGATGCAGCTGTATACTCCACCGTATGGGCCTGGATTGTCTTATCATCCGTGATGGACAGATAATCATGGATCGCCGGGATCTTAATGGACACATTTCCAATATCCGAAGAGCCATACTGTTTTTTCGGGTCCGGCCAGGTCATTTCGATCCCCAGCTCATGCATATTGTCCTTAAACGCCTGACACATGGGCCGGCTGGGATACCGTTCAGCAGAAATATCATCCCAGGCCACCTGTCCTTTGGCTCCCGTCAGCTTTTCCGCGTTGGCTACACACGTTTTGATCAGGTCGATCAGAACCTCAATCCTCTTCATGGTATCTGCCCGGAGACAGAAAGCGCAGCCAGCGCTGGCCGGGATAATATTGGCCGCCGCACCGCCGTTGGTAACGATCCCATTGATATTATCCTGGGGATCAAATGTGGGGCGCATCATGTCGATCTGGTTAAACACACTGATCACCGCGCTAAGCGCATTGATCCCGTTCTGCGGAGCGGAGGAGTGGGCTCCTTTTCCCGTAAAGTCCACTCTTACGGTACATGCCGCCCGGCCTCCCCGGCCTACCAGGTTGGAGCCACCGCCCGAGGGATGCATCATCAAAGCAAAATCCACATCGTCAAAGGCTCCGTTGGCCAGGAGCTTCACCTTTCCGGCTCCGCCCTCTTCCGCCGGTGTACCGATGATGGAGATCCGCCCCGGCAGCTCCTTCATCAAAGGCGCCAGTCCCAGAAATGCGCCTACGGAACAGGTGGCGATCAGGTTATGGCCGCACCCGTGGCCAATTCCGTTTAAGGCATCATACTCCGCCAGGAACGCCACCGTCGGCCCCTCGCCGCTTCCGCAAAGATCTGCGCGGAAGGATGTTTCCAGGCCGCCGTAGCCTCTCTGAACCGTAAATCCATGCTTTTCCAGTGTATCGCTGATAAAGCCCATGGCCTTAAACTCCTGGAAGCCCAGCTCCGGGTTGTCATGGATGTTTTTTGACAGGGCAAGCAGGTCCTCCCGGGCCGCGTCGACAGTTTCCACGATCTGCTGTTTTGCTTTGTCCATATGGTTTTGCCTCCTTACTTTTCCTAAATATGTACATATACTATCATATATGGCTGGTATTTTTCAACAAAATCGCCAAATATTTATCTTTGTTTGTGTGTATGATGTTTTATATGTTTTAAAAAACTTAATATGATTTATTATAACGAATTATTAATAATAGTATGAAATAATCGTCTTTATTCTGCCACATTCTTTTTTCATCATCAAATCACTAGTGGTCTCCATCAAAAAGGAAAGATTTCCATTTTCCTGACGCCCAATCCGCAAATGGTCATTGCTGATGAGCCATTATTTTGGAATGTTTTTCCAGCGCACGGACCGCGTTAAGGCGATGTACACTGTCCGGTCCGCACCGCGTTGTCCTTGTTCTGCTATTTTGATATTCATGCTAACAAATATTTTGCTCTTATAAATCTATTTTCATGATTTTAGTTAGAGTCTATCTGCTTACATGAATTTGACACCAAAACTATGTTTGACCATCCTTTCAGCCTGTTTGTGATGATTTTTTATGTTTATAGTGCAAAAAATATGGGAGTATATCGGAAATTCAGGACAAATGCCCGTCAATAAAGGACAAAAATAGTTGCATGAGTATGTCCTAAGGTCGTCAGTTTCATGCAGAACGGTCCAATGGCGTTCCCAGAATTCCTGATTGACAGCGGGGATGCCCTGCAATAGCTGGACGATGACGTACTGAACATCCCTCTGTTTATGGCCGATCAGATAGACCGGCTGATGAGGCTTGCATTGGATCAGAGAAAAGTACAGCAGGCTGGCATGAAATTTTAATACCATAGCTTTCTTCTTTCACAGCCTTTGCGGCCTTCCTCCTTCATAGGTATTGATCCGGGTGGTCCCCTGCCCTATATATTATTGTTTATGAAAGTGACCTGATGATAACAACAGCTTATTTTCTCTTGTAATCCTTTTTAAGATGTGCTATATTGAAGATAGAAAAAGGGAAAGCCACAGAAACGGCCTACCCTCAACAATATGCTTTATTCCCTCTGAAAAGGGTCAGCCGTCATTATTGCGAGTAATGGCGGCTATTTTCTTCCCTTGAAAATCTCATAAATGAGACCGACAAGGGCAACAATGAATATTCCAATCTGAATCAGGTCAGAGTATGTAACATACATTGGCAGGCCCTCCTTTCTTTCGTCTGGAGGGTTAGCCCCTCCGAAAAATCAGAGGGTAAGCCGCCTGGCTCTGTGGTTTCCCATATCGACATTATATTGCAGGGTTCCCTGTCTGGCAATCATTATTTTTATATTCTGAAGGGAGTCCAGCAGATAGACAGGACCTGGTTCCTCAAAGAGTCCGGCAGACGTTACTTTGAAAATACTGCTTATTTTAACTTTGATGAAAGCAGGGCCAGAGCCCGTGAATCCAAGGAGCTGTTCCCGGATAAAGTCAAACTCCGCATCCGTTTCTTCCTGGATAACCTGCGGCTGGACGATGACGTACTGAACATCCCTCTATTTATGGCCGATCAGACAGACCGGCTGATGGGGCTTGCATTGGATCATAGAAAAGCACAGCAGGCTGGCATGAAATTTTAATATCATGGCTGCACACAAAAAGCCCCGGAGTTCCCATCTCCGGAGCTTTCTTTTGTGTCTAAAAGGGATACCGCTTTATTCCCCTTCCGCAAACAGCGCCCTGGCCTTCTCCATCCGCTCTGCCACGGGAACATGGAAGGGACAGCGGGTCTCGCAGCCACGGCAGCCGATACAGTCAGAAGCCGTCCGTTCCAGCGCCTCATAATGGGCACGGACCGAAGCCGGGACCTCCGGCTGCATGGAGGCCAGATCATAGAGCTTATTGACCATGGCGATATCGATGCCCGCAGGACACGGCTTACAGTGGCCGCAATAGGTACACTGGCCGTCGTAGGCGTGGCGGGGGGCAGAGGCCAGAACGCTGGCATAATCCTTTTCCGTCTCCGTTGCTGTTTCATAAGAAACAGCCTCATCCACATGCTCCGGCGTATCATATCCCGCCAGGATGGAGGCCACTGCCGGCCTTGTAAGGGCGTAATGGATACACTGGACCGGAGTCAGCGCCACGCCAAAGGGCGAACGCTTTGCATCAAACAGCCGCCCTCCCGCAAAGCCCTTCATGACCGTAAGGCCCACGTCGTTCTTCTCGCAGAGCCGGTAAAGCTCTGCCCGCTCTTTATCAATGCCGCCCAGAGCCTTATCGTACTCCTCAGCAAAGTATGTATTCATGTCCTCAGATGCCGGGAGCAGATCAAAGGCCGGGTTGATGCTGAACAGCATCATTTCCACGATCCCCAGCTCCACAGCCTTTTTCGCCACTCTGGGGTTGTGGGTGCTGAGACCGATATGACGGATCACGCCCTTTTCCTTCAATTCCTTTGCATAAGCGTAAAACGGACCGTTTACGATGGCGTCCAGCTCGTCCTCCCGGTCCACATAGTGGATCATGCCCAGGTCGATGTAGTCCGTTCCCAGACGCTCCAGGAGATCCGCAAAAGCCTCCTTCACCTTCTCCATGTCCCGGGTCCGCACATACTGGCCGTTCTGCCAGGTGGAGCCCAGGTGGCCCTGGATGAACCAGCGCTCCCTCTTTCCCCGGATGGCTGCCCCGATGTTGCTCCGCACGTTGGGCTCTGGCATCCAGCAGTCCAGGATATTGATCCCCTGCTCCCCGCACCGGTCAATGACTGCCCGGCATTCCTCCGCGTTGTGACGCTCCAGCCATTCGGCTCCCAGGCCGATCTCGCTGACCATCAGCTCCGTCTTTCCCAGTCTTCTGTAACGCATACGGCACCTCCCCTAAAATATAGAATCCTATTCCTTCCATTCCAGCCGGTGGAGATGGCCCTCCATGGTCATCTTCTCAAACCCGTTCTGCCGCAGCGCCTCGTAAAGGAGGACAGCCACGGAATTGGACAGGTTCAGGGACCGGATGTCCCCCCACATGGGGATCCGGACGCACGTTTCCTGATACTCCACCAGGATCTCCTCCGGAATGCCGCGGCTTTCCGGGCCGAACATCAGATAACAGTCCGGCTCATACTTCACATCTGTATAGACCGCCGGTGCTTTGGTGGTGGCCATATAAAGCTTTGCACCGGGATTTCTCTTTAAAAAATCCGCAAAATCACTGTATACTGTCACATCCAGCTTGTCCCAGTAATCCAGACCGGCCCGTACCAGATGCTTTTCACTCAGCTTAAAGCCCAGGGGCTCGATCAGATGGAGCCTGGTGTTGGTCGCCACGCAGGTCCTCCCAATGTTTCCCGTGTTGGCCGGCATCTCCGGCTCGTATAATACAATATTCATTCTACATTTCCTCCAGGCTGGCCACAAACCGGCCCATACGCTCCAGGGCCCGCTTAAGGTCCTGGAGCGAATACGCGTAAGAAATCCTCAGATATCCCTCTCCGCAGTCTCCAAAGGCAGTCCCAGGCACCACAGCCACCTTCTCCTGCTCCAAAAGCCGCAACGCAAACGTATCGGAGCTCATACCAAACTTTTTAATGCAGGGGAATACGTAAAAAGCCCCCTGGGGCTCATAGCAGTCAAGGCCCATGTCTCTCAGAGCCTTGACCAGGAACCTCCGTCTCTGGTCATAGGCCTCCCGCATCTCCTCCACGTCCCGGTCTCCGTTTCTTAAGGCCTCCACCGCCGCATACTGGCTGGTGGTGGGCGCGCACATGATGGCATACTGGTGGATCTTCAGCATCTGCCTCAGGATCGCCTCCGGAGCGCAGGCGTAGCCCAGCCGCCAGCCAGTCATGGCATAGGATTTGGAAAAGCCATTGATCAGTACAGTCCTCTCTTTCATCCCAGGAAGAGCCGCGATGGTACAGTGATGTCTCCCATAGGTCAGCTCCGAATAGATCTCATCTGAGATCACGAACAGGTCCTTCTCGCGGACCACGTCGGCGATCGCCTCCAGATCCTCCTTCTCCAGGATAGAGCCGGTGGGATTGTTGGGAAATGGAAGCACCAGGATCTTTGTTTTAGGTGTGAGCTTTTCCAGCACCTTTTCCTTTGTGAGGCGGAACCGGTCCTTTTCTTCCAGCTCAACCGTCACCGGAACGCCTCCGGCCAGAATGGTACACGGCACATAGGAAACGTAGCTTGGCTGAGGGATCAGCACCTCGTCTCCCGGATCCAGCATGGCCCGGAGAGCAATATCGATGGCCTCGCTTCCTCCCACAGTGACCATGATCTCACGGTCCGGGTCATAGCCCACGTCAAACCGCCGCTCTAAATACCGGCTGATCTCCAGCTTCAGCTCCTTCAGTCCTGCGTTGGACGTATAAAAGGTCCGCCCCTTCTCCAGGGAATAGATCCCTTCATCCCGGATGTGCCAGGGCGTGTCAAAATCCGGTTCACCTACGCCCAGGGATATGGCGTCCTTCATCTCGCTTACGATGTCAAAAAATTTACGGATCCCCGACGGGGGGATGGCTGTGATGGTTTCTGATAACGGGTTTCTCACGGGGTGATCATCATCCTTTCATCTTCTGGTCTTTCGCACATGACGGTTCCATGGTCCTTATATTTTTTCAGGATGAAATGGGTTGCTGTGCTCAAGACAGAATTCATGGTGGACAGCTTTTCCGAAACGAACTGGGCGATCTGGCGCATGGTCTTTCCCTCTACGATCACCGTAAAATCATACGCTCCGGACATGAGATAAACGGAATTCACCTCACTGTACTGGTAGATCCGCTCCGCGATCTTTTCAAATCCCATATTCCTCTGTGGCGTCACCTTTACCTCGATCAGGGCAGTCACCAGCTCCTCCCCGGTCTTGTCCCAGTTGATCATCGTATGGTAGCCGCAGATGATATTTTCCTTCTCCATATCGGCGATCTCATTGGCCACCGCGATCTCGCTCTCTCCCAGGAGAGCGGCCAGGTCCGCCAGATCGATCCGGCTGTTTTTTTCCATAATGGTCAGAATCTTTTCACGCATAACGCGCCTCCTTATATCCTCAGGTTTCCCCGTCCCCGATCCATCACATATTTTCCGAAGGCCTTCCCCGTATCTTCCTCCGGACAGCTTTTTTATCCCAGTTTTAATACCTCGTCCGGCTGAGGCCGCTCCAGAAACCCGGTGCTGCCAAGACCCGTCATTTTTCTGGCGATCCCCCGCTCCACCTTTCCGATGACCGCCGCCTCGGCTCCCATTTCCCTGAGCCGTTCCGCCAGATCCCATCCATGGTCTGAGACCATCAGCATACAATGGCCCGAACGGAGACGGTAGGGATTTAAATCAAATAGTTCGCATACCTCTATGATCTCCTGGCTCACCGGGATCTTCAGAAGGGAAAATGAGATCCCCTGCTCATAGGCCCCCGATATATTCCAGAGGGCGGCCAGAATGCCGCCCTCCTCCACATATTCCCATTCAGTTACGCCAGGATCCTCAAAAAATTCCTGGGGCAGATCCAGAGATCTCTCCGCCGCCGTTTTAAGACGGTCCAGAAATACGCCATGGAATCTGGCCTCCAGCGCTTCTTTTTTCTTTTCCATGGCAGCCAGAGCTCCCGCCTTGCCGATGCATCCGGCCACCACCAGATCCTGGCCCGGCACAAAGCGTCCCCTGCCATGGGGTTCCCGCTCGATCTTTCTCATTCCGACTCTCCTATGCTCCCGGTCCGGCTGGATTCCCAGGTCCCGGCTCACCGCCGGGGCCAGGCGCTCCGCCGCCGTTCTCTGCTCCAGGACCTCCAGGACCCGCATTCTGGCCGGGTCCTTCATTTCCTCCCGGACTGCTGTTTCCAGCCGGGTCTCCGGGCATCCCTGGACCAGGCGTATAGCCCGGCCCCTGCGGAACCTCCGACGGAGGCGTATTTTCCGCCGCCGGGGTCTCCGGCACTGCCGGAGGTGTGGTTCCCGCAGGCGTTTCTGAAGTCCCGCCGGACGGAGCCGCCGGATCCGCTCCAGGCACCGCTGCACCTGGATCCGTTACTGCCGGAGCCGCCGGTCCCACCCGGTAAATGGGCCTGGAGGCGTTATACGTATCCTTATTTAAAAGGGTCCGCTCCTTCAGCTCTCCGTCCACATATACGCACTTATAAAGCTCCGACTTAAGACCCGTATGGCCGGAGTCCACCTTGACCCTGGCTCCCGGGGCCAGGGAATTGTCCACCTGCTCAATGGGCGCTCCGGCTCCCATGACCTGGAGCGTCACAGACTCAAATTTCAGGGTCCGGTTTGCCGGTCTTGTTTCTTTTCCATAAATGGTAAAGGTCAGCGTCTTTCCGGAGGTGACCCCTTCCACATAAATGGGCGTATCGTATGGATTCCGGATCTTGATATCCTTATACGTTCCGGCAATGGCCGCGTCCATGGACGGCTTCACATATCCCACGGTCATGGAATGGTTCTGCCTCTGGACGATCTCCAGCTCCGCCAGCAGAGAAGCGTTATAAAGGGTCGTGGATATCTGGCATACGCCGCCGCCGATGCTGTCCACAGACCGCCCGTTCTCATAGGCCGTGGCCGCCCGGTAGCCATTGGCGACCGTAAAGGGCTGCATGCACTCATATCCCGACAGCACCTCCCCCGGCATCAGCACCCGGCCATTTATCTTGGCCGCTCCCACCTGGAGATTGGTGGAACGGGAAGCGCCGCTGGTCTTAAAGCTGGTGGAAAAGGTCCCCAGCACGTCCTTAATAGAGGACAGCTCCTCTGTGGTGATCTCCGGCTGCTTTTCTGTCACCACTGCAGCAGCAGAGACCGTTCCCGAAACGCCGTCTGCCTGGCTCACAGCCTCTCCGATGGCTGCCCCTGTGGCCTCCGGATCCACGGTGGTCCCCACCACTGACGGGGTAAGTACAAATTCACCGTTTTCCCTGGTAATGGAGGCATCAGAGGCCTCCCGGACCGCGTCCTTACATTCCGCATCCACAAACGCAGAGATCTTCTCCGGATCTGCGGAAAATTCCAGCTCCAGATCCACCGGCTCCGCTTCCAGATCCTTTTTCTTCATATATCTCTGGATCAGATTGCCTTTGACCTCTGCATCCTTTAAGGCCTGCCTCACCTGGTCCTCATTTTTCCAGGCGATGCCCAGATCGCCGGAGCTGGCCGCAAAGGACATTTCCCCGATGGTCAGCGCGACCTCCCGGGCCAGCTTCTCGTCCACCCGGCTCTGCACCTGCTCCTCCGCCTCGGCCTCAGTGAGCCCCTCCAGGCTCTCTCCGTCCACGGAGACTCCCGCCGGCATGGGTTCCGCAGCCTGGGCAGGAAATGGCTCTGCAAAAAACAGGCCGGCCGCCATCATCGCAGCCGTACCTGTACTCCATACATATTTTCTCATATCCCTCTCCTTTTACATCATAGACATTAAGGAGCCCAGGATCATGGGGATCACCATAGCCGCAACCACCAGGACCACAACGATGGTGGAGATGATCTTCTTTGTTTTTTTATTATTCATATTTATCATGACTTTCACCTCTTTTATTTCATTTTATCTTTATTCCGGTTTCTTATCCCTGCCCCTCTCATTTTCCGGAATCCTTCCATGGGTAAAGATAATTCGGTCGGTCACTCTGGAGATCTCATTTCCCGACATGGAATCTATGGGGACAGTCAACTCTATTTTATGATATTTTAGCAGATCATGCAAGTGTTGTTTTTGCCTCTGGGTAGCCTGCCTTTCCTTTTTTGCCTTGTACTGGAGGACCTTGGGCGCAAAAGCATCCTCATTGCCGGACAGATGCAGCCGCTTCATGGCCTGGTACAGCTCGTGGGCCGCCATGGCGTCTGAAAGGGCCCGATGAGCCGTGTCCTGGGCCGCATGGAAATAGGCGCAGGCCGCCGCCAGGTTCTTCTTTTCCTCCGGCGGCATGAATTTCCGGCAGAGCTTTAAGGTGTCGATGCCGGACCGCTCAAACCGTAGCTTCCCATTGACCGCCGCCTGGACCAGAAAGCCATAGTCAAACATGATCTGGTGGCCCAGGACCGGAAGCGTTCCGCAGAAGGCGATGACCTCCCCGATCACGTCCTGGATCATGGGAGCGTCCTTTACCATATCGTCGTCGATCCCGGTCAGCTCCGTAATGTGCTCCGGTATGGGACGGCCTGGGTTCACCAGGGTATGGTACGTATCTGTCACCGCTCCGTTTTCCACCTTCACCATGCCGATCTCCGTGATCTTTTCCCGCTTTGCCCCGATCCCTGTGGTCTCCAGATCAATGGCCACATAGGAGTCTGCCGCATTCACTATATTCCTCTCCCGCTCTGCCATCATCCCTTCATACCTCCTGCCGACGGACACAGCTCCCGTAAGAAGCACTGGCTGCATTTGGGATTTCTGGCAGTACAGATGGTGCGGCCCAGGGTGATGATATGGATATTCCATAGGATCCAGTGATCCTTTGGCAGCACCTCCATCAGCTCATATTCCACCTTCTCCGGATCATCAGCCTTTGTGAGCCCCAGCTTTTTTGAGATCCGCTTCACATGGGTATCCACCACGATGCTTGGATCGTCGTATACATTGCCCCGGATCACGTTGGCCGTCTTTCTTCCCACTCCCGCCAGGGCCGTCAGCTCCGAAAGCTCCCTGGGAACGGTGCCTCCGTGCTTTTCCACCAGATCCTTACAGCAGGAAATGATATTTTTTGCCTTCATGTGATAAAAGCCCGTGGAGTGGATGTCCTGCTCCAGCTCCGAAAGCTCTGCCGCCGCAAAATCCTCCAGGCTCCTGTATTTTTTAAACAGTTCCTTTGTGACGATGTTGACCCGGGCGTCGGTACACTGGGCGCTTAAGATCACGGCGATCAGGAGCTGCCAGGGCGTTTCATGATCCAGATAGCAGCGGTACTCGGTGCCATACTCCGCGTCCAGCCGCGCCAGGATGGCGTCCACCCGTTCTGCTCTGGCCTTCTTTGATTCTCTCATACTCTCCTCTTTCTGTGCCTGCACATGTTTCTTCATATGTGAACCGCAAGGTCCGGGCATTTTTCCATAAAGGATCCCGTTCCTTGTAATCAAACAGGAGGAAGCTCCCGTCCTCCATGGCCTCTAAATGGGCCATGTTCGCCATCTGGCGGCTGTCATGATCCTTATAAGCCGGAAGCCACCTTCTTTCCTGCTCCTCGGTCTGGAAAAACTCCCGGATCCTGTCCTTAAAGGGCCCCTGGTCCATGGCAAAGGACGGACGGCTTTTGGCATTTTCTCTTAAATACAGATCCTCCATGAGCCGGTCCCGAAAGGCTGAAAGGCATGTGTCCGAAGCGGCCTCCCCGGTCTGTCCATGGCCCGTTTTCCTTTCCTCCCTCTCCTTTATAAACCCATAAAGGATCTCATATCTGGCCATTCGGCTGTGGCTCAGGCCGGCAAAGCCATGGTCCTCATAATACGCGGCCAGATCCAGGAACAGCTCCGACGGAGAGGGATATTCCTGCTCCAGAAGCTTTAAGGTATTGGAAAACTGGCCGCTGTTATAATAGACCTCCACCATTTCCTCCATGGCCTTTAACCGGATCACATCCCCATAGGAGAGCCAGCGGGTGGACAATACCTCATAGGGCGGCGTCATCCGGTAACGGAGGCCGTAGGCCCCGGCCTGGGATGCCATATAAGAGCCCTTCAGCACCTTTAAAAAGCCCAGCTGGAGCTGGTCCGGCTCCATACGGTACACGTCGTCAAAGGATTGTAAAAAGGAATCCAGCCCCTCCCAGGGCAGTCCGGCAATCAGATCCAGATGCTGGTGGGTATTCCGGTATCCATGGACCCTGTCCACAGCGGCCTCAAGCTTCGTAAGGTCCATTTTCCTCCGGATCTCCCGGATGGTATCCGGATTGGTGGACTGGACGCCGATCTCCAGCTGAATGAGTCCGGGCCGCATCCGGCCGATCATTTCCAGCTCCTCCTGGTCGAACAGATCCGCCGACACCTCAAAATGAAAGTTGGTGACACCGTTGTCATGATCCAGGATATGCTTCCAGATCCCCAGGGTATGCTCCCTCCGGCAGTTAAAGGTCCGGTCCACGAATTTTACCTGGGGGACCTTCCTTTCCAGAAAGAAATCCAGCTCCTTTTTCACCAGAGAAAGGCTCCTGAACCGCACCGACTTGTCGATGGAGGACAGGCAGTAGCTGCAGGAAAAGGGACAGCCGCGGCTGCTCTCATAATAAACGATCCTGTTTTCAAAGCCTGCCATATCCTTATAATAAAATGGGATCTCATCTATAGAAAGGAGGCGCTGGGGACCGTTTTCACGGATCTCTCCGGAGCCGTCCCGGTAGGTGATCCCCAGGATCCCCTCCAGGCGGGCCAGGAGCCTGTCCTCTGGATCCTCTGCCGCCAGACGGTCCTCCGCTGCCAGGTACGCTTCCGCCACCTGGGAGAAGGTCAGCTCCCCCTCTCCGCGCATGATCCCACGGATCTCCGGCTCCTGGGAAAGGATCCTGCCGCTGTCATAGGACACCTCCGGCCCGCCCAACCAGATCTCCGTTTCCGGCAATACCTGTTTTAAGTCCCTGACCAGCTCATACACCTGGGAAATGTTCCATATATAACAGGAAAAGCCGACAAAATCCGGCTTTTTCCTGTAAATGTCCTGTAAGATCCGATCCATCTGATGGTTGATGGTATACTCCGCAATCTGGATCTCCGCCTCCGGAAGCCGTTCCTTTGCAAAGGCCCGCAGGCTGTAAACGCCCGGATTGGAGTGGATATATCTGGCGTTCACTGCCGCCAGCAGAAATTTTTTACACATAATACTCGATCTTTCTTCCCGTGGGGCTGTACTGGTAATACCGGACTCCCGCCGCATTTAGCATCCGCTTGGACGCCCGGGTGGCGGGGGTATCGGCATACTTGTCGCTTTCGTAGATAATGGTCCGGATCCCGGCCTGGATGATAGCCTTGGCACACTCGTTGCAGGGGAACAGGGTCACGTACAGCTTGCTCCCCTCCAGGCTCCCGCCCCGGTAATTTAAAATAGCGTTCAGCTCGCTGTGGGTCACATATAAATATTTATCGTTGTAATCGTCCGGGTCGCCCTTTCCCCAGGGAAATTCATCATCGGAGCAGCCCTTGGGAAAGCCGTTGTAGCCCATGGACAGGATCTTATTGTCCTCGCTGACGATACAGGCCCCCACCTGGGTGCTGGGATCCTTGGAACGCATGGCCGACAGCTTTGCGACGCCCATGAAATATTCGTCCCATGTAATATAGCCTTTTCTTTTTTCTGACATGATGCCCTCCATTTTTACCGGTATGCCGCCTATTCCTCCGACGGCCCGCCGCATTTCACAATATGATATCCCGCTGCCTTGCAGAGCCGGTTCATGATGGCCTGGCCCAGCTGGTCCTCGGAAAAGCTCTCGGAAAAAATACAGTCCACCTGGCGGTCATCGAAATCCCGCAGCACCGCGAACAGGTTGTGGGCCACCGTCTCCTCCTGGCTCCTGCTGCCGATGACCTCCAGAAGTCCCTGGGGATACAGGTCCCTGCTCTCCCTGGTGCAGATGATCCCCACTCTCTTTCCGGCTCCCATGGCTTTCGCCGCCTCCCGGTTGATGTAGTCCACCACGTCCTCCATGGCTCCCTCCACCAGGACCATATCCGCTTTCGGAGCATAGTGCCGGTATTTCATCCCCGGCGCCTTGGGCTTCACATCGCCCTTCACCGGCCCCAGGATCGCCGGATCCACCTCCACCTGGCCCAGGGTCTCCCGGAGCATCTCCAGAGTGACGGCTCCCGGCCTTAAAAGAGTGGGAACCGGGCCGGACACGTCCACAATGGTGGATTCCACGCCGATGCCCACCTGGCCGCCGTCCAGGATCATCTCGATCTTCCCGTCCATGTCCTCGATCACATGCTCCGCCCGGGTGGGACTCGGCCGCCCGGAGGTATTGGCGCTGGGCGCTGCCACCGGAATACCAGCCAGCTTTATGAGCCGGTTCGCCACCGGATCCGACGGCATCCGGACCGCCACCGTATCCAGCCCGCCTGTGGTCCCATAGGGCACCACATCCTTTTTCGGAAAGATCATGGTCAGCGGGCCCGGCCAGTATTTTTCCGCCAGCTTCCTTCCCGCCTCCGGGATCTCCCGCACCAGGGCCGGAAGCTCCTCCATGGACGAGATATGGGCGATCAGCGGATTATCCGACGGACGCCCCTTGGCCGCATAGATCTTTTTTGCCGCCGCCTCGTCCAGGGCGTTGGCTCCCAGGCCGTAGACCGTCTCGGTGGGGAAGGCCACCAGGCCGCCGCTTCTCAATATCTCTGCTGCCTCCAGAAGCTCCCCGTCCTCCGGTCTTGTTTTATCTTTTATTTTAATCACCTTTGTTTTCATTTTCTGCTCCCAAGATCAGCCGGACTGTGTCCGGATGTTTTTCTTATGCTTATTTCCCGGAAAGACGTGCCAGACAGTCCGGACACAGCTTTTTCCCGCCTGCCTCCCGGAGCCATTTTTCCCCGGTCATCTCTCCGCAGCAGCCGCACCGGGCGGATCCGAAGATCTCCGCCTTCCGGGGCAGCGCAAGGAAGGTCTCCTTCACATCGAACATCTCCCTGGGCTCACAGGCCTGGTAATAGGCAAAGGACTCGGCCTTTGTCATCTCTCTGGGCTTTTCTTTTAATACCAGCCGCACGGACCTTCCGGATCCCCGGTCATAAAAGGAAAACGCCTGTTTTCCACAGATATGGAACAAAAGATTCCCTTTTCCCACACTGCACCCCAGGATCACCTGGATGGCGTCCACCCCGCAGGCGTCGTTTTCCGAAATACACACCACCTGCTCGTCCTCAGAAAAATCCAGATCCAGCAGCTCCTTTGCGTACAGGGCCGCTTTATAGCCAATGGTCAGCCCGCCGCACTCATGGCCGTGGAACTCGGCACATTTTTTCCATAATGCTTTCTCGTCGTCCATCGTTTTCTTCCTCCTGTCTCTCCGCTATGGGCATTTTATCACATTTCCCATGAAATAAAAAGAGACCGGAGAGAGAAAACCTCTCCGGCCTGTGCCTACTGGTCCTTCCACCGCCGGATCTCCTTTAATCCGTCCACGATGGATCCCACAAAGCTCTGGTATATCTGCTCGCCCTTTTCTGCCGTGGCCCCTCTGGGGTCCCCGCCGATGCCGATGGGCGTTCCGTCCTCTGTCTCCCACTCCTCGGATACCCAGCCCAGGGTAATGGGGCCGTAGACCGTAAGGCTTCTATTTCCCATGAATTTTCTCGGGATCCCCGCCTGGGCCGTCTCCATTTTCACCAGCTCCGGCCGCTCCGCTAAGATCATGGACGTTTCCATCTCGCCTCCATGGAAGTCCCACACGTTTCCAGGCGTCACCGTGTCCTTCACCGCCTGGTTCCCGAAAAACACGCCGCAGTTGATCATAAAGACCGCCAGCCCCAGCTCGCTCCGCAGCTCCCGGCTCAGCACCTGGATGATGGGAGTATTTCCGCCGTGGCAGTTCAGCATGGCGATCTTTTTAAAGCCGTGGCGGAAAAGCCCCCGGCAGATATCCTCCAGCACATGGTAAAAGGTATCCGGCTTTAAAGTGATGGAGCCGCAGAAATTCACATGCTCTGTGCTGAGGCCCACAGGAACCGGGGGGAAGATCAGCATGGGATAGTCGGGGATCTCCCGGTCCAGGGTCTCCCTGATCCGCCTGGCCACGGCCTCGGAAATGATCTCGTCAGTACCCAGGGGACACTGGTTTCCATGCTGCTCCAGGGCCCCGATGGGGATCAGTACTACGGTCTCCTCTTTATCCACAGCTTCCATTTCAAGCCGCGTCAGCTCTCTGTAATACCGTACCATAGGATCATCCCTTCTCCACGGATGTCCGCGGTTCCCGTACAGGCGCGCCCACATGGAGGATCACGCTGACCTTTTTATACACCAGGGCCGTGATCCCTGCGTTCATTCCCAGCTTTAACAGGTTAAAGGGAACGATGGCAAACACGGCGAAGGTGGGCAGGTTGGTGATGGCCGGGTTAATGGCCGTTCCCATGGAGATGATATTTTCGATCCCGCCGAACATCAGGTTGGCGTACAGCGGAAGCGTTAAGAAGCAGTTCACCACAATGGCCGTAAGAACGCCAGTAAGAACGGAAAGTCCCAGGCCTGCCATGGCCATCTTCCTGGTGCGGTGCTTCTGGTACAGGATGGAGGCTGGAAGCACAAAGGCGCAGCCGCCGATGAAGTTCCCCAGGTCTCCCACGTACATGGTCGTCGTACCGTTGATCAGGATCTTCAGCAGGTTCTTCACCAGCTCCATGAGGATAGCAGGGACCGGTCCCAGGGCAAAGGCGCCGATCATGATCGGAGTCTCGGCGAAATCCAGCTTATAAAACGGCGGTGCAAAGGGCACCGGGATCTGGAAGGTCTCCAGAACGGCCGCCAGGGCGCCGAACATGCCGATCAGCACCACAGTTTTTACAGATAATCTCTTTTTCTGGTTCATAAATGTAGTTCCTCCTTGTACTGTTTTTGTCCTTCTTTCAGCTGCCAGGCCGGACTGTAAAGGCCTGCCCGTGTACAGAGGAATTGCTGCAACCTATGGAGTTTTCCGGCAGGACCGGGGACTGGCTGCCTCCGGCTCGCTGACCGCGTAAATAAAAAAGTCCCGGACCAATAAAATAAGTCCGGGGCCATAAACTCCAAGTCACACAATTTCTTCTCTCATCCAGACTATACTGTCGGTTCTGGAATTTCACCAGATCAGCTGCATTTGGCAGGTCGCGGACTGTCACCGCCGGTGGGGAATCTCACCCCGCCCCGAAGAACATATTTAATTACAAGGCTATTATAGTGCAGGGGAAATAAAAAAGCAAGGACTATTTCCTGGTCATACTGAAGGAAATAAATGCCTGGATACGGCCTGTCCCGCCAGGGCGCATACCCAGCCCACGGCCACGCCTCCCAGGATGTCCGTGGGAAAATGGACGTACAGGTACATTCTGGAGAACGCAATGACCGCCGCCAGGACCAGGACCGGCTTCCACAGCCAGTTGTTTTCCCGGTAAAGGGAAAAGACCGACGTAAAGGCTGCCGCCGTATGGCCCGACGGGAAAGAAAAGTCCGACGGACGGGCGATCAGCAGCTGGACTGCCGGGTTTAAGTCGCAGGGCCGGACCCTGGCCACCATATTTTTAAGAAGCAGATTGCAGATCACCAGATCCGCCGCCAGGGACAGCAGTACTGCCGCCCCGGTCCTCCTGTATTTCCTGCTGCATAAAAGAGCCAGTCCCAGAAGGATCCAGAGAAAGCCGGCATCTCCCAGACTGGTGACCGCCGGCATCAGGGAATCCATGAACGGATTCCGGAAAAGCTCCTGGATAAAATCTAAAACTGCAAGTTCCATCTGCGCCATTACGCACTTCCTCCCAGATATTCCATGATCCCCATGTGGACCGTCCAGGCCATCCGGTCCTGGTATTCCGGATCCTGCAGCAGGGCCGCCTCCTTCCGGTTGCTTAAAAAGCCGCACTCCACGATCACAATGGGGCATTTCACATGAAGCAGAAGATAATAATTGCCGTTGGCCCTGGCCAGGCGGCGGTTCTGCTCCCCAAGTACATAGTCAAACCGTTTCTGGATGATCTCTGCCAGCCGTTTTCCCTTCTCCGACGACTTATAGTAAAAGACCTGGCCGCCGGAAACCTCCTCCTGGTGATAGCTGTTCTGGTGGATGCTGACCACCAGATCCGCGCCGCTTTCCTCGATGATCCGGCACCGCTCCCTCATATCCGCCATCTTTTTTCTGGAGTCCTCTTTCCCATAAAGAGCCGTGTCCGTTTCCCGGGTCATGACCACCTTTACATCCGACTGCTCCAGATATGTTTTTAACTTCAGAGCGATAGCCAGGTTCACGTCCTTTTCCAGACTTCCGTCGATCCCCACCTTTCCGGGATCCCTGCCGCCATGGCCCACGTCCACCACGACCACCGGCTGTTCCTTTTTCTGCGCCTGGGCGGAGACCACCTGGACGCTCCCATATTTTGCCGCCAGAAATACCATGAGCAGAAGGATGAGCCCGCAGAGCTCCTCCATGGCCAGTCTCTTCATTCCACCTGTCCCCAAATGCGTTTTTTAATAGTATATCCGCAGGGAGACGAAAAAAGAACTGTTTTTCAGGGCCGGGGATCAATCCCAGCCAATGGCGGTCCAGGCCTCTTCGTCCTCCAGGCCCAGCTTCCAGCAGGCAACACCGGCCAGGTCATTCTCCCGGGCCAGGTTCATTTTCAGCTTTAAGGATTCCTCATCCTCCATCCAGACCATCTTGATCCCGTTTTCCAGAGGAAGCTCTCCGTAATACTGCCCCAGCTCCTTCTGCCAGTAAAGGTCCACATGATTGGCCTCGATCCATGCTTTTGCCTCTTCGATCCCCAGGGCCGAGGATTTTACGCCTTCATCCGTTTCCGTCCATACCCTTGTATAGAAGGGAACTCCAAGGATCACCTTTTCCCTGGGAACCAGCTTTAAGGTATTCTCGATCCCGTCCCGCACGTATCCCAGGGACGCCACCGAGCCGGGGGCGCCGCCATTGTAGTGCTCGTCATAGCCCATGATGACCACATAATCTGCCACGATCCCCTGTTCCTTACGGTCATAAAACTTGTTAAATTCTGCCGGGACCGTATTATCCACCGACAGCACGATGCCCTTCTGACGGCAGGGGATGGAAAGCTCCCTTAAAAACTGCACATAATGGACGCCCGCCTCCTGCTTCAGTCCCTCAAAATCCATATTGAGGCCGTCCAGATCATATTTTTCCACATCCGCCATTAGGCTGTCAATGAGCTTTTTCCGGGTGGAGGTGGAGGCCAGGAGCTTCTCCGACTGGACATCGCCGCTGAAATTGTCCAGGAGCGCCCAGACCTGGATCCCCTTATCATGGGCCGCCTTTACATAATCCTGGTCTGCCAGGGAGCTGTAATTTCCTTCGTTATCCGTTAATGCAAACCAGGTGGGAGACACCACATTGACGCCCCTTGTCTTTTCCAGGAGCTTGTTTAGCCCGGCATTGCCCTCCCGGCTGGTCACCTGGTGCCAGGCCATGACTACCTTTTCATCCATGGGCGTGCCGTAATACTCCGGAAGCTCGGCCGTCCCTTCAAAGGCCTGGGGCTCCGGCGTATCCAGACATTTATTCTGGATATAGCCCAGGTGGCCGTCGGGGGTCTGCACCTTTGACCACTTTTCCATGGATTCCAGGACAGCGACCTGCATATCCCTCTCCACTTCTGTCACAATGGGACTCTTTACCCCTCCCCGGACCCGGACCTTTCCAGACTTTTTCACTGCGGCCATATTCCGGGTTCCCCAGTCTGTGACAAATACCCGCTTCACGTCCCCGCTGTCAAAGGCCAGGATCTCCACGTCCGTATAATTATTGACCAGCCCCAGGGCCAGCCAGACGCCGTCCTCCCTGTCCAGAAGGAGCGGTTTCCCATTGGCCCCCTGGGTTTCCCCATCGGCATAAACGATCTGGTCCGGCAGGGCGTAGACCAGCATATTTTCCGTACCGTCCCAGTAGAACCGCTTATTTATGTGCTCGTTGACCCAGGAAATGGGCAGGTAGGTCTGGCCGTTCATATAAAGTCCCCTGGCCTCCTGGAGCTCCTGGTTATAAAGGATCGCCGTATCCTCCCCGCTCACCCCATAAAAGCTCTTAAGATCTGCCATTTCCTTTGTGGGGATATACTTTCTGGCCGCCCTGTACCCGAAAAATCCCAGTACACACACTGCGATCAGCCCCAGGGCCGCGATCACTGGCATTATTTTTTTCATTTGCGCTCTCTTTCCTTTCCGATGACCCGCGCCGTGTACGGCGGCTTCCATGGGTTGGTTTTCTTCTGATATCCCCGATTATATCATAGGGGTATGGTTTTGTTTATTAATTTTTTGTAACGATTTTGTATCAGATCCCTCCCGCCGCCTGCGCATCCAAAAGCATCATATTCGGCAGAACAGCATCTTCCGGCCACGCAGGCTCCTCCCTTTTCTTCCCATCCCCCCTTTTCCTTCCTTAAGTATTTTTATTCCTCCGGCTTTTTCAGATCCTCCCGGCTGAGATACACCTTGTCGAACCGTACCTCCTTCAGCCCTCCGGATTCTGCCTGTACATAATCTCCCATATAAAACATATTATCGTCGCGTATTTCAAACAGCTTTTCCCATTCCGGCGGACCGGAGACCCGGCCGTCCACATAAATGGCGATCCCTTTTTCTGAAAGCCGCCTCAGCCCGCCCAGATACTGCTGCTTTTCTTTCTCTTTCCAGTCCTCTGTTCCTTCGCCTGCCCCCTGGCAGCCCGCCTTCTCCTCCGTATGCTCGCGTACATCTTTTTCCATATTCCCTTCCCCTTTTCCTGCCGGCGGACCCTTTGGAGGGCTTCTGTGACATATTCCCCGCCGCCGGCGTATTCTTCCTGGTCAGACCAGCTTTTCAAAAAATATTCCGCATTCCTCTGTAACAGAAAAAGCGTCCGCTGAAAACGGAATCCGTCTGGAAAGGATGCCAAAACGTCTCCAAAACTCTTTTCTGGTCTCATCGCTGCCAAAAACGGCCAGATACTGCCAGCTCTCTTTTTCCGTCCGCTCCCTTTCCATGGCGAACTCCCGGAGATTTTCCTGCTGCCATTCGCTGAAGGAGGCCACCACGAACTGTTTTTCACAGCGCAGAAACTCTGCGGTATCTCCCTCCTCCAGCACGCCGAAATCGATCAGAATATCGTCGTACCCGGCTCCCAGGGCCATGGCAAGCTCCCTGGGACCGGCATGCTTAAAATAATCTGCCTCCAGGACCCGGTAGGCAGAGCTCTCCCGCACCATTCCCGTGCAGACCTTCTCCAGCCGTTCCAGGTCGCCTGTGCTGTTCCACTCCATAAGAGCCGCCCGTCTTCTCCTGTAACCGGCCAGATAATTGAGCAGCATAATGGAAAAATGCGTACAGCCCACGCTGTGTCCTGCCGCCGCGATCCCTATGAGCCTGGTCTTCTGGTCCAGAAGCCCCTGCGTCTCTTTTTTCTTTCCCATGTTTTCATTCCTCCTGTTCCAGTGGTCATGATCTCCCTAAAACAGGCCGCAGCATCCCGATCTTCCTTCAGTGGATTTGCAAAAAACGGCAGATAAAAACATGGAACCCCCTTAAGGTCGTCCGGCAGCTTCATGCGGAGGTCCTCCGACATATGATTAAACAGGAGGATGCACCTTCCGCGGCTTAAAAAGTATCTGGATGCAGCCAGTGTGCGGGCAGTCTCCCACCACTTCCCTCCGCATACCAGTACAAAAAAGTCCGCCTCCGGCAGCGTCTCCTGTCCCTGCCAGGCCGTTCCTATGTCCTTAATGATAATTGGAAAATAACGATATGGCATTTTTACTGTTCTGCCATAGTATGGACGGATATGTAAGGATCCGATGTGGAATACGCCGGCGCCGTCCGGTCTTGCTTTTGTATTTCTCATGAACAGCCGGACAGCATCCGTATCGTATTCTTCCTGATACAATGCTGGATACCCGTTTCGGGTCAAGAAAGTTGATATGCCAAAGGCTGCATGGGTCGTTCCGATCCCAGGCCTGGCCCCGGCAAATACGATGGTCAGAGATTCTATTGCATGTTTTTCTGATAGAACGGTCTTTAATTCACAAAGCGCCTGCTCCACTTTCCCTGCGTTCTGGTAGCGCCCATCCTTTTCTGCGGCCATACACCCGCGGATGATCCGGTCCAGCTCCCAGGTACCGCTTCTGTCCCCGAGACAAAAGCCGTTCCCGGGCGGTTCTCCCCGGCACATATAATATAAGAGCGCACCAATGGCGTAAACGTCCGTCCGGCAGTCCAGGGGCTCTCCCCGGTACTGCTCCGGCGCTGCAAACCCTATGGTCCCATAACGTTCCCCGAAAGCGGTCACATCCTCTGCATACTGCGCGTGGTCAAAATCAATAAGCCTCACTGCTCCATTACAGACCAGAAGGTTCTTTGGCTGAAGGTCAAGATATAAAATGGGATTATCTGCTGTATTCATGAACTGGATCAAACGGCACACCTGAATTCCGATTTCAGCCGCCGTTTTCATTGACAGACTGCCCAGGCGTTTCACCAGGGCATATAAAGATTCGCCTTCCAGATATTCTTCGATAAGATAACTGTTTGTCAGGTCCTCTTCCACGTCGTATACAAGAGGGATCCCAGGATGGCGGAGCGTTTTTAAGAACAGGGCCTCCTTTCTGAAGGTTTCATAGTCGGCCATGGTCTTTGGAACGATCTTCACCGCACGGTATTCCTCCAGCTCTGTATGCCAGGCCAGAAAGACATTCCCGGAGCGGCCAGCGCCCAGCTTCCTGCACAGACGGTATTTACCAAACAGAACGTGTTCTCCGATCTTTGCACCTCCCTTCGGCAATACAATCTCTGATCTTTATTTTAATACAAGATCTGACCTTTTACAACAGGATTCTTCTATTCCTTAAAATTTTAATAATTTTTCCACATATCATTGCCAAATCGGAATAGGATATAGTATATTATAAACGTAAAAGTGTATCTTTTCGCCATTCACATATATCTATACAGACAGGAAGTGATCCAATGAAAATAGAACGTATCAATGAAAACCAGATCCGCTGTACCCTCAGCAATTTTGACTTAAGTGTGCGGAACGTCAATCTGAATGAGCTGGCTTACGGAAGTGAAAAGGCCAGAAACCTGTTCCGCGAAATGATCCAGCGCGCCTCCAGGGAGGTGGGCTTTGAGGCAGAGGATATCCCGCTGATGGTGGAGGCCATCCCCATGGCCAACGACAGCGTCATGCTCATCATCACAAAGATCGAGGATCCCGAGGAGCTGGACACCCGCTTCTCTAAATTTTCCGCAGCCGATGAGGACGACGATCCCTCTGTGGGAAATCTGACCGCAGAGCTCCTGGACGGCGCGGATGCCCTTTTAAGCCTCCTGGGAAGCCAGAACCCCGGCCAGGGTGAAGGAGCAAAAGCCGCCCCGGCTGTATCTGATAAAAATGCACAGGCCCAGAAGGCCGCCAAGGCTCCCGACGGAGAGCTTCCGGATCCCGCCCGATACATCCGCTTCTATCAGTTTGACTCCTTAGACCAGGTCTGTGCCGCCGCCAGAGAAACCGGATCCGTTTTTTCCGGTTCCAGCGTCCTCTATAAAAACCCGCAGAGCGGAAGGTATTATCTGGTATTAAAAAAAGAAAGCTCCGATGAGCTTTCCTTCAGCCGTACCTGTAATCTTCTTTCCGAGTACGGGACCCGGCTCCGCCAGGACCCGGCGGCCGAGGCCTATTATGCCGAGCATTATGAGGTGATCGTGAAGCAGAACACCCTGGCAGCTTTAGCAAAGATCTGAGCATAAATAAAAAAATATGCAAAAGGCTGCCGGAATATGAACCGGCAGCCTTTTTATGGCATAAAACTACGCGTTTTTCTTTGTAAGGTATTCATTCAGAATATTCACAAGCTGATCGCAGTTAATTCCATGTACCATACAGGCCTCTTCCAGAGACTCCATCTGTGAAGACGGTCATCCAATACAGTGCATCCCTGCACCCATCAGAATCTGTGCGGTATCAATATCATAGCGAAGCAGCTCACCCATAAGTGTTTCTTTCGTCACCTGCATGAACAGTTCCTCCTTCTAATACTTTTGTACTGATACATGGAGAGTATAATACTTTTCTTTTCACTTGGCAAGGCAGATTTTTTGCAAAAAGACAGAAAATATCTGCATTTCCGGAAAAACATGGCTCTCCAGCTTTGATCTGCTAAAAAAAGCCCCGGAAACACTAGGTTTCCAGGGCTGCTGCATGTCAAATATTATTCACATGTATAGGGCATAAGAGCTAAGTGTCTTGCTCTCTTGATCGCAACAGTTAAAGCTCTCTGGTGCTTTGCACAGTTGCCGGTGATTCTTCTGGGAAGGATCTTACCTCTCTCAGATACGTATCTCTTTAACTTGTTTACGTCCTTGTAATCGATCTCGCCGTTCTTATCGCCGCAGAATACGCAGACTTTTTTTCTTCTATGCATGCCGCCTCTTCTTACTCTGGAAGAATCGGATTTGCCGTCTTTATTAAATGCCATTTTTAATTACCTCCTGTCAGAATTAATTGAATGGAAGTCCTTCGTCCTCGACTCCATCAGGAATATTCATAAATCCGTCACCGATGGCACTGGACGGAGCAGGTCTTGTCCCCTGCTGGTAGCTGCTGCGGTTATTGTTCCCGCCATAGCTTCCGCCGCCAAAGCCGCTGTCGCCGCCCTGGTTCTTGCTGTCGGCAAACTCCTGGTCCTCTACGATCACATCGGTCGTATAGACCTTCTGGCCATCCTTAT
Organism: Pilosibacter sp. YYHA0881; assembly: GCF_051602715.1. Lineage (GTDB taxonomy): Bacteria > Bacillota > Clostridia > Lachnospirales > Lachnospiraceae > Alitiscatomonas > Alitiscatomonas aceti. The sequence goes on along the minus strand of NZ_CP175657.1, from coordinate 2,456,356 downwards.
TTACATAGCTGCCGGTCTGGATCCTGCCGGACACCAGCACGCGCATGCCCTGGCGGAAATACTTTTCAGCAAATTCGCCGGCGCGGTCAAAGGCTACGATATTGATAAAATCCGCAGTCTGACCCTGGTCTCCATCCTGGCTTCTCCTGCCTCTCCGGTCAACGGCCAGCGTATATCTGGCAATGGCCATGGAACGCTCGCCCTGGGAATAACGCACTTCGGGATCTCTGGTCAATCTACCCATAAGGATAACTTTATTCATATAATCACACTTTCTTTATTAAGCGTCCTGTCTTACGCAAAGGTAACGGATCACAGACTCCATGATGCGGACATGTGCCTCTACCTCGTTCGGGCAGTTGGAATCACCTTCAAAATGAATGAAGTAGTAGAATCCCTCTTTCATTTTCTGGATCTCGTAAGCAAGCTTTTTCTTGCCCCATTCATCCACATCTGTAACAGTTCCGCCGAAACGGGTGATATAGCCTTTCACCTTCTCCAGAGCGGCTGTTCTCTCATCGTCCTCAAGCTTTGCGCTCAGAACAACTGCTAATTCGTATTTGTTCATAGTTTCTTTCCCTCCTTGTGGTCTCTGGCCCCCGCTTTTCAGTAACGAGAGCAAGGAATTAATATGTCACAGGTAATCATCATAGCAAATATATGAGGAAAATGCAAGTATTTTCTTTGTTTTTTCTTCATTTTAAGCTGATCTTCCATTTCCCGTCACAGAAAACAGGCAGCCTTAAAATAAGCGCTGCCCATTATCCAAACATATTCTCTGTACCTTATTGCAGAAATGATTCTTCATTTCCTCTTTCCACCCGCCACTCCCATAAATACTCCAGAGCGGCTCACCATCCATATCCATTCTAAGCGGATAATTTGCTTCTATAAAGTCCAGACTCATCTCTTTCCCCTGCTCCCTTGCAGCACAAAGGAGCCGATCTGCGCATTCTTCTGCCATGTCCTCCAGCCCTTTACAGACCGCAGACCTTCCCATATCTCCCAGAATATCCTCCGCTGCCTGGGCAATATGAAAATACAATTTAATAAATAATGTTCCGAATCCGGATTTACCCTGTGCCTGGGCCAGTTGCTTCACTGGCCCGGAATATTCCGGATCATACTCCTCAAAACATACTGCCCGAAGTTCCTCCGGCAGTGTCTCCGGCCGAAGTACCACATTAAATGCACAATATTCATCTTCCGGCTGAGTCTGTGTCTTCGCCAGATTTACTTTCGTGTATCCAAATGCATAATGTCCGTAACAGGCCCGATGGAATTCCTCACAGTAAATACGTCCGATTTCCATTACCCCATATTCCTTCCACAGGGCAGCCATCGGGCAGTACAGCGTATGCGATACCCTCTCCTGGGGATTCAATTCCTGGAGTTCACGTTTAAAACGGGGATCTGGAGGAAGATCTGCTCCTACGGCAAACAGACTATGCATATTGATCTTTACATTCGCATCCAGATGGCGTGCTCTTAAGGCCTCTGCCCGGTCTCTTCCAAACCGGCGTGTTCCCTCCCTTAATGCCCGTTCTCCTTTTTCTCCGCACTGTTCCAAAAGACTTTTGCCCAGAAATGCATATAGCAATGTATAATGATCTGCCAGATTCATAATCTGCATTTCGTTCAATGTATACTTCATAACCAGCCTCCCTTTTGCAGACATTCGTCAAATACATGCAGGAAACACTGTCTGAGGATCCGATCTTCCCTCAGCTCCTCCATCCGGCAAAACGGAAAAAATTCCATAAGGAAATCCTCATCCAGACTTCTCCCCACATGATCCGCCTTTTTTATTAAGGTTTCCGCCATGATCTCTGCGCCATTTTTTATTCCATACGTGACAGCAGCCACCACCTCTGCGTCCTTTTCCTCTTTCATTACCTCTATAAAGCACCTGTATAATAAAAGAGTGCTTTCTTCAACTGGAATTTCTCTTATGATACCATTCCCATCGCCAGTTCCCTTTTGTGTTTCATTCTGGTTGGCTGTACGGCAATACATAGCCATAACACATCTGTCATCTCTCCTGCACGTTTTGCTGTTTGAAACATTCGCCTGGCCAGCCCCTTCTCCGTATCCATCCATAAGAGCATGCAGATACTCCTCGCAATAAAGCCGCCCGGCTTCCTCTCTGCCCCTGTCTCTCCAGTTTTTCTCTAAAGGACAGCTGTATATTTCCCATAGCTGTGCTTCTGGCGTATCCCTTACAGTTGTCTTTAAGGTCCGGGGATCCTTCCAGCACCCATCCTCAGCTGCCATAAGATTATGGAGATCCGTCCTCACTCCACTTCCCATATACTGCTCCCGAAGCCTCTTTCCCTTTTTCTTTCCATAAGCTGCTACCGCTTTGCGCACGATCCCCATTCCATTTCTGCCGCATCGCTCGATCAGAGCACCAGCTATTTCCCCATACAAAATTCCAAACCCATCAGACCTAGTCTGATATCCAAGTTCATTTTCGCTATGCATAGGTTTTCCTCCACATCTGTCAATTTTCTACCACCAGGTCTTTCACTACTTTTTCATTGGCCGGTTCCAGCACAATGTCTTCCCCTGTCAGAACTGTGTTGCAGGCAAGACGTACCTTCCCGTTAACCTTAACAGCACATCGTCCGCAAATCCCCTGTCCACATGCACTATGCATATAAAAGCTCAGGCTTCCATCCTGGGTATCCCCGATTTCCTCCAGAAGGTTCATGACCGTTTTCCTCGCTTCTTTATGAAATTCCACATGAAACGTATCGTAATGGGGACTCATATCTGTCTCTGGATTCCACCGGTAAATTTTTACTTCCATCTATTTCTCCTCCATATTTGCCATTCCAAGATCCTCTTCCAGGATAAACGTTTCGTAATCTACCTTTTTTTCCGGACGCAGTGGTACCCTTGTTACGATCGGAGTTCTTGTCTCCAGAACATCCTTTCCACTGTCCAGATGGCTGATGATCCGCTTCTGCCAGTGCTCATTGTCAATATAGCTGTAATCCTCCCGTAAATGAAGTCCACGGCTTTCCTTTCTCATTCGGGCCATTCCAGACGCCACACGGGAACATAAAAGAGTATTTTCCGCCTGCAGCATACGGATCAGCTCTCTGTTATACACCAGGGTTTTATCCGCGATTTCCACGCTTTCCAGATCTTTTTCCAGTCTGTCATATGCCTGGAGTCCTGTATTCAGGCTCTCTTCATTCCGCCAAAGCCCCAGAGTCTTATCGGAAACACTTTCCATCTGCGCAATAAGGTCCCCCAGACGGCATCCCCCCTTTTGCTCCAGCCTTCTTTTTATCCCCTCCGTTATCATGCTTACCGAATCTCGGCTGCTCTCCACTTTTTCTTCCAGAGCCGCGCGTTCTGCCGCCACGGTGCCAGCCTTATATCCCTGCACCAGCATCTCCGTCACCGCATCAGCTACGCGGTTTGCGCCGAAGACACCGCTGGCACATTCGCCTGCCGCAAAAAGACCTGGAACACCCGTATCCATATTTTCGTCTACCAGAATCCCTCCCACGCTATATTCACTGGAAAGTCCCACCTCAATGCGTCTCTTTTCTTTTACCAGCCTTTTATATTCCAGAATATCGTTTCCATGGTACTTTCCCCTGGGATAAAAACCGTCAAAGTGATCCATCAGAGCATCAAACATCCGATCAATTTCCTGGTCTGTAAAACGATGGAAATCGAAATAGATGCCTCCATTCTCCGTTCCCCGTCCTTCCCTTATAGCCTTTCCGTAATAATAAATATGTACCAGCTTGCACATCTCGCTCGTTTTTTCCATTTCTCTCAACTGATTGGGAATTTCTATTTTTTGGCCGAACCGGTCCACGGGATCATAATCAAACGCATCCCTGAATGTGCATATAACTGGAAGGATTGAGCCACGCATCTCATTGGGCTCCACAGCAGTGATCAGAAACAGCATAAATTCCATATCTGCCAGCCGGGCTCCTGCCCGATAAGCCATGGCCTGACCGTCTCCAGTCATATCGGAATTCGTATTTTTCAGGGAATAGGGCTGATACCCACCTGTTCCAAGGACTACTTCCTTAGCTTCAAACTGCAGAAGGCATCCCTCATATAAATCCATTCCCACAGCCCCGGTCACCCTGTCTCCATTTTTCAAAAGTCCTATGATCATAACATCTTCATACAGACGAATGGAGCCTTCTTTCTCTACTCCCTTTAAAAGAGAACGTCCCATGCCTCTTCCCGATACATCCCAGTTCCCCGGGCGGTAAAACTTATAATGCTGTCCAGCCTCTCGCCCCCACTCCCTCACCTCGTACACAATACGGGGACTTTCCTCCACAAACTGTTCCACCATATTCTGGTCGCTTAAATTAAATCCATCATTACAGATGGACCGGAATAAGTCTTCCTTTGTGAAGGATGGATCCGCCTCTGGAATATGATATTCATAAAAAGCACTTTCTCCGTCCATGCCGTAAGAGCCGCCGATCATAATTGTATTTCCGCTGTTTCCAATCTTTCCCTTGGAAACCAGAACCGTATCTGCACCTTTCCGGGCAGAAGCCACCGCCGCTGTACAGGCAGCTCCTCCACCGCCGATCACCAATACATCTGTAAAAACTTTTTCTTTAATCGTTACCATTTAGAACATCTCCTCCCGTACCGTCTGTTCTTTCTTAAACTCCTCTGCTGCCATGATGATCCGTTTATGGTCTTCATACAGTTTTTCTGCCGTTCTCAAAAGTACCTGTGCAGCCATGCTGACACCTTTCCGGGCGATAGAAGAACCGCAGCAGGATGTGTACAGCCATGAATGGCCCGGTGACCCTATCACCGTAGATGCAAATGAAAATACGCCCGTGGGCACGCGCCAGCTAGCATCCCCCACATCCGTAGAAACTGCCATTGTCTCTCCTTCCCGGTAGAACCCATCGTAAATTCCTGTATGGAGTCCCCGGTACACCTGTCCATCCAGATGATACTCCGAATGCGCCTTTCTCTTTAATCCCTCTGCTACATTTTCAGAAATTCTTTCTGCAAACCGATACTCCTCTTCCGTCCAGACAGGTGCTCCCGTCTCTTTCATGGATTCCAGAAGGACTTGTTCCAGGACCTTGTTCCGAAGCACATCCGAGCAGTCCGAAACTGTCTCTGTTTCAAAAGTGGTTTCTGTCATAATCGACGCTCCCAACGCCAGATTCTGTATCCTCGCCTTTAAAGTCTGAACACTTTCTCTGTTTTGGGCACGTATGGTATACCAGACCTGGGCGCTCTTTGGAACCACATTGGGCACTTCACCGCCGTTGGTAATAACATAATGGATACGCACATCCGGAGTAACATGCTCTCTTAAATAATTGGCTCCAACATTCATCAGTTCTACCGCATCCAGAGCGCTCCGGCCATTGTAGGGATCAATAGCGGCGTGGGCAGTTCTTCCCGTAAACGAAAACTTCCCCGACCATACCGCATTACTGGTTCTTGCCCATACATAATTCACGTCATTCGGATGGCAGGACAAAAGGACATCACATTCATCAAAGAGTCCGGCTTCCGCCATCCGTCCCTTTCCGATCAGAAGCTCTTCTGCGGGACACCCAAAAACAGTGACTTTTCCTTTAACCTGTCCCTTTTGTATATCCTGTGCAATCGCAAGGCCACCTCCTGTCACAGCGGCAGCCAGGGCATTATGACCGCATCCATGGCCAGCGCAGGGGACTTTTTCATAGATCTTCTGCTCATGGGATACTGCCTGGCTTAGTCCAGGCAGGGCGTCATACTCTGCCAACAGCCCGATATGAGGGTGACCGCATCCATATTCTGCCACAAAAGCGGTCTCCATCCCTGCCACGCCTCTTCTGACTGTAAAACCGGCTTTTTCAAATATGTCCTCCAGGTATGCCGAAGATCTGTATTCTTTTAATCCAGTTTCCGCGTATCCCCATATCGTGTCGCTGATTTCTCCAAGAAATTTCTCATTTGCTTTGATCCATGTCATTCCCTCGCTGGTCATGTTCCATCTGTCCCCCTTCTATTTTTTCGCTTTTTTCCTAAAGAGTGGCGTTATCATGGTTCCGTCTGTACGCGCAACACCAATTCCGGTAATTGCCAGTACAATTCCTGTCAGGGCGCACATCCACGTCAGAGGCATGTACATCCAGTATTCTCCTGGCGTTATACCCAGAGTAGTTGTAATAAACGCTCCCGCCATTCCCCATGGGATCAGCGGAGCACTGATCGTTCCTGTATCCTCAAAGGTCCTGGTAAGATTCTTTTTATGCAGGCCATATTCTTCGTAGATCGGACCTACCATTTCTCCCATAACGGGGTACGTTACATAATAAGTTACCGCGATCAGAATAAATACAGGATGCATGATCGTGCAAAGGATCATCAGTTGTCTGGGTGTCTTTGCAAAGCTTTTTACCTTTGAAAAAATCACCTCTACTGCCCCTGTGGCCTTAATGGGAGCGCCAAATACGCCTGCTGCCAGAACCAGGCCCACGGTAGAAAGCATACTGCTGATTCCTCCGCGGTTTAAAAGTCCATCTACCAGTGCTGTTCCTGTTTCCTGTTTATAACCAGAAACAACTGCTGCCATAGCCGAAGAAAGATCTGTCCCCTGACATACGATTGCCAGGACAATTGCAGATGCAATTCCAGCTGCAAATGTAGGCAAACATGGTTTTTTCATTAATATTAAAATTAGAACAATGATCGGAGGAATAACCATGATCGGGTTTATTACAAAGTTTGCCTGAAGAGTATCTAAAATAACTGTATATTCTTCGTTCTGGATCGTACCGCCGCCAAACTGCATTCCTAAAATCAGATAAAGAACCAGGGATACGATATAACCTGGAACTGTTGTATATAGCATGTGGCGGATATGTTCTGTTAATTCTACGTTGCAGGAGGCTGCTGCCACGATTGTAGAATCTGATAACGGGGACATCTTATCTCCAAAAAAGGATCCCACTACAATCGCCCCTGCCACATAAGGAAGGGGAATACCAAGACCGAGGGCTACGCCCATAAGCGCTACTCCAAGAGTAGACAATGTTCCCCACGATGTTCCAGAAGCCACAGACATAACAGAACAGGTGATACATGTGAGCACCAGAAAAAATCTGGGGTTCATGATCTTCATACCATAGTACATGATCGTTGGTATCGTTCCTGAGATCATCCAGGCCCCCACCAGCATTCCAATCTCCATCAGAATGATTACAGGAACTCCCATCTGTCTAATTCCTATGGAGATCTGCTCTTCAATTTTGTTCCAGCTGGTTCCGCAGAAAAGAACCGCAATTATGCTGACTGCTGTTGATGAAATAAATAAAACCAGCGTCGTATCCAGCTTCAAAAACAGCTTTCCTATAATGATCACTAGTAAGGCCACTCCTACCATAAGCAGCGCCTTTTGTACACTTACCTTCTCTTTTGCTTCCTGCATAGTAACCCATCCTTTCTTTTGAATCCTTCCCATTGTCAGACAATACAGATGTCCTCCTTTTTCCACCTGCTTTATAGTGCCTGCTGCTAATCTAAAATACAGCAATTCCCATGCCAAGCCATTTTCATTATATCTGTTTCCTGCCTCTATCTTTATTTTCGACATTTTCAGATATTTTTACGCGCAAAAAATGGTTTAATTGATTGCAAAAACCAATTAAACCATTTTATTAATCCATTTATGTCTATTTATATCTTTTTCCTTCCCAGTTTCTCTCTTCCACCTTCTGAAATCTGTGTGCCTCCACGACCTTTATATATCTCAACAAGCCCTGCTGATTTCATTTGTTCCAGACACTGGCGAAGCTCTGCTTCTGTCAGAAAAACCCCATACTCCTTTATTTTCTCTGCCAGCCCTTTCCTTCCAATCTTTTTCCCCTCTTTTCTATACCAGTCCAGACATTCAAGGATCACTGTTTCTGTTTCCACTCCGGCAACCGGATCATCTCCACTCTTCTTTCCATTTCTCATCATATATTCTGGAAAATCAGAAGCATGAATATTCTCCCCTTCCAGGATAGAAAGATAAGAAACCACGTTCTGGAGTTCCCGAACATTTCCAGGCCAGTCATATTGTTCCATAAACCGCATTGCGTCCTGGTGAATATTTTTTTTAATCCTGTTCTTTTTAAAAAAGTGAAGAAGCATGTCCGATATATCCCCAGGTCTTTCCCGCAGCGGAACTGTCTGGAGAATCAGGGTATTCAAACGGTAATAAAGATCTAATCGGAATTTTTTCTCCTCTACCAGCTTTTGAAGATTACAGTTGGTTGCGGATATGATCCGTACATCAATAGGAATCACCTGACTTCCTCCAACCCGTACCACCTCCTGTTCCTAAAGTACCCTAAGAATTTTAGCCTGGAGATTCAGCGAAATATCTCCGATCTCATCCATGAATAAAGTTCCTCCACTTGCCATCTCAAAAATCCCAGCCCGGCCTTTTTTACTGGCTCCTGTGAAAGCTCCCTCCTGGTATCCAAATAACTCGCTTTCCAGAAGTGAATCTGCCAGAGCAGCACAATTAAACGCAATAAAGGGGCCATTTTTTCTTTGGGATGCTTGATGGACCGCCTGGGCCAGCAACTCCTTTCCCGTTCCACTTTCTCCCTGGATCAGTACTGGGAAGTCTGTATTGGCAAACCTTGCTGCCTTGTTTTTCAAAGCCTCCATCGCCTTGCTGGAACCTATTATATCGCTGAAGCTGTATTTTAATTCACTTCTGCCACTTTTCTCTCCCCCATATTTTGCATAAAGAACCCGGATTCTTTCAAAATTTTTAATAGTCAGAAGGCTGCTTTCCAAGGCTCCTTTAGAAAAATATCTCCATGTAACCAGATATTTTTTCCCACCTCTCAGCAGAAGCACATCTTCTATATCCTGTTTAGTTCTGGACACCATCTCCAGTTCCGGGATCAGGTTATAAATATTTCTCTGAAGTGTGTATGTATATGACCTCCCCGAAAACTCCTGGGCCATCGAATTCAGCAGGACAATTTCCTTTTTCTCATCCAGAAAAAAAGCCGCTTCTGGTATTCCCTCAAGAAACTGCCTGAGATTTAATCCTGATCCGTGTCCATTCCTTGTGAGTTCCGCGATTCCCCGGTTTACAGAGATCACATTTTTTCCATATGCAAAAATCCTTTCAATCGTCTCACTCTGAAGACAGTCCAGACGGCTAAAAATCTCAATAAGTGTCAAAGGATCCGGGCGACGTTCTCCTATATCAATGATTCTTTTTATATACGGCGGTACAATGGCTAATTCGTTGGGGGTAATTGCCAGAGTAATATCCGAATAGTCCTCTGCACAGCCTGGATAATACGGAATCAGTTCAATATTCTTCACATCCAGGGCATACAAAAGGGCCACCGTCTCCATTGCAAATTCGCGTGTGTGATTTACAACAATCGCCCTTGACTCCCCTTCTGTTCCCTTTAAACGGTCATAAGTATCCCTCGGGATTGTCAGATTTAAAACGATGATCTCCGTCCCCTCCATAAGGAATGGGGCAATCCACTTGGCAACCTCATCGCTGATCGCAACCACCAAATCACAGTTGATTCCACTAATGGAATTCTCACTGACTACCAGCAGGCTTACGTCCGCATATTCCCCAATCAATTCGGTCAATTGAATCCTTATGGTTTCCGATACCCGCCTGCGGGTACATGCAATTATTACCTTTTTTCTCGTCAACTTCAGCCATCCTCCCCAAAATGCTCCCGTATCCGCTCCTTCAGATGCCGCACATACGCCTCGCCTGTTTCTCCTAATCCCCGGTCCCGGGAGTATATATAGCTTAAGACCAGCGGATCAAAAGGCAGAGGCACCGTTACCACGCCGTTGGCCTCATTGTACTCCCTGGAATGGGGGAACACCAGGCTGAAGGCATTGGTACTGGCCACAAGAGAAAGCCTGGAAACGCTGGATTCCACCAGGATCAGCTTATCCGGATTCACCACACTGGACCAGGGCGTCCAGTTCAGGTTTCCCCCGTTTCCATCTATATAGGCTGCATAGGGATAGTTTTTCAATTTTGAAAAGTCAAAGGGAGTTTCCTTTAAAAGGGGATGGTCCTTGGACAGCTGTACGGCAAAGACCGCCTTTGCCACATCCCGATACTCCAGGTGGAACAGACTGCAGTACCGGTTGAAATCCGCGTAATGGCCCCTGGTATCGATGGTGACCACCAGATCGCAGAGATCCTGGTGCAAAAGCTCCAGCATCTTTCTCCCGGTGCCTGCCGCACAGGACAGATCGATCTTATCATACCCCTGGTAATCCCGGCATAGATCCTGGAAGGCTTCAAAGGCCGGATGGTACATGGGATAGACCAGCCGGAACCGGCAGGAGGTCCCTTCCTCTTTTCCCGCGTCAGCGATCCCCTTTAAGTGTCCCATGATCACCGACGCTTCCTTCTCCAGCCTGGCTCCGGCAGGCGTCAGCTTCATTCCGGCAGAAGTCCGCTCAAAGATCGGGAAGCCCAGCTCCTGTTCCAGGTTTTTTATGGCGCTGCTCAGGTTTGGCTGGGACAGGAACAGATTTTTTGCTGCCCTGGACGCCGAGCCGCACCGGGCGATCTCCAGAACGTATTGAAGCTGCTGTATGGTCATGATGCATTCCCCCTCCTTTTTGCTGTTCTCTATTATATCTCTTCTTCACTTTAAAGTCCATCGCTGGAATTTATAGCCGCCTATAAATAAAACATATTTGTGATCTATCCATCCAGACAGTATACTTATTTTCAAAATGATACAATGTTTTACAGGAATAGGAGGTTATTCTTATGGATAATGCACAAATCATCCGTGATGCCGTCCGTGAAAAGGCACAGATTATCACCGGGCTCAACCGGTCCGTATGGGAATATGCCGAACTGGGCTACCAGGAAACGAAAAGCGCGGCGACCATCATAAAAGCCCTGGAGGACGACGGCTTTACAGTAACTAAGGAGCTGGCCGGGATCCCTACGGCGTTTAAAGCCGTCTGGGGAAGCGGTTCTCCCGTGGTCGGCATCCTGGGCGAATACGATGCCCTTCCTGGCCTGAGCCAGAAGGCCGGCGTTGCCGCGCCGGAGCCGGATGAGGGGCATACCACCGGACACGGCTGCGGCCACTGCGCCCTGGGAGCCGGAGCCGTGGGAGCCGCCATGGCCGCAAAGGCGTATCTGGAGCAGAGCGGAAAAACCGGCACTCTGGTATTTTTCGGCTGTCCCGCAGAGGAGCAGGGCTTCGGAAAGGGCTTTATGGCCAAGGCCCGCTGCTTCGACGGAGTGGACATGATGTTCACCTGGCATCCGGCAGACCAGAACGTTCCCATGGGGACCCGCATGGTAGCCAACTATAAGGTCCGCTTTGACTTCACCGGCATTTCCGCCCATGCGGGTGCAGCCCCGGAAAAAGGCCGGAGCGCCCTGGACGCCTGCGAGCTGATGAATGTGGGCGTCAATTACATGAGAGAGCATGTGATCAGCGATGCCAGGATCCATTACGCCTATCTGGACAACGGCGGCGAAGCTCCCAATGTGGTCCAGGACCATGCCTCCCTGCTGTATTTTATGCGCGCTCCGAAGCTGGCCCAGAGCAGCGAGATCCTGGCCCGGATCAAAAAGATCGCCCAGGGAGCGGCTCTTATGACTGAGACCGAGGTCAAGGTCAGAGTCCTGGGCGGCTTAAGCGACGTGATCCCCAACCCCACCGCCTTCCAGGTGCTTTCCGATGCTTATGTGGAAATGGGAGGCCCCGAATTTGACGAGGAGGATTACGCCATTGCCAGAAAATTCCTGGCCATCCTGCCGGAGGACGCCAAAAAGGCTATGGTACAGAAGATGGCTGTCCTCCACAAAATGACGCCGGAAGAGTTCGAAAAGCGGCCCTTAAATTCCGTTGTGATCCCTTACAGCCCCCTGATGCGCCAGAAGGTGCTGACCGCCTCCAGCGACGTGGGCGATGTAAGCTACCTGGTTCCCACCGCCCAGCTTACCGCCTCCGCAGCCATCCCCGGCACTGGACACCACACCTGGCAGTACACCGCCCAGGTGGGCACCTCCATCGGCGGAAAAGCCTGTCTTGCAGCCGCAAAGGCCATTGGACTGGCCTGCACCAGGATCTTTGACGACCCGGCCCTGGCTGACCAGGCCAAAAAGGAGCTGCTGGAGGAGACCGGCGGCGTTTACGTATCCCCGATCCCCGACGACCTTACCTATGTGGACGCCATGTAATGAAGGAGGAACACAGATGACCTTTAATGAAATTATGAACAGTCCCCTGCTCTACGGACTAGTGGGGCTGGGAATCGCCTATATTATCCTGTTTTGTCTGATCACGCTGAAAAAAGCCTACAAACACGCCCTGGAGCTGGGGATCACCAGAGAAAAGCTCAAGCTGGTGATCACCTCCTCCGCCATTTATTCTGTCGTTCCGTCCATTTCCATCGTCATCGGCCTTTTCAGCCTGGCGTCGGTCCTGGGCGTGCCCTGGTCCTGGTTCCGCCTTTCCGTGGTGGGCTCTGTCACATACGAGCTGATGGCAGCCGACATGGTGGCCACCGGAACCGGCTATGAGTCCGTGGCAGCCTTAAACGCCGCCGGAGATGCCTCTGTGGTCGGCACCGTTATGTTCGTTATGAGCATCTGCATCATGGGCGGCCTCATTGCCATCCTTTTATTCGGCAAGCGGATCCAGATGGGGCTGACCAAGGCCAGAAGCAAGCACGGAGAACTGGGGGCCCTGATCACCGGCGTTCTTTCCCTGGCCATCATCGAGGCCTTCCTTCCCATGCAGTTAATGAAGGGCAAGGTACACCTGGCCGTTGTATTTACGTCCTGCATCATCGTTCTGATCCATTTACAGATCATCAAGCGGTTCAAATGCCTGTGGCTCAGGAACTTTGTCATGGCAAACACCCTGCTCCTGGGCATGGCGTCCTCGCTGGTCTGGATCAGGATACTTGGTTAATTTAGGAGGAACACAATATGGATAAAAAATACGAAGACAGTATTCACCGGACCGGACGGATCGGCATCATCATCGGGATCATACTCATGCTGGGGATCCCGGCGGTCATTTCCAGCGTATACGACGTATGGCCGGAAAGCGCGGCCCAGGTCATCACCGCAGGCAGCGGCCTGCTGGCCGTGTTCATTCCCACCTGTATCGCCGAGGTATTCAGCTATACCCCGATCCTGGGCTCCTCCGCGTATATCACCTTTCTGACAGGCAATGTCATGAACCTGAAGGTCCCCGTTGTGGTAAATGCCCAGATCATGTCCGACACAGCCTCCGGTACAGAAGAAGGAGACGCAGTGGCCACCATCGGCGTAGCCGTGTCCTCCATCGTCACCACCCTGATCATCGCCGGCGGCGTGCTGCTCCTGGTGCCCTTACGTCCCATCCTCACCAGCCCCACGGTGCAGACGGCCACCACCTATCTGCTCCCGGCTCTGTTCGGCGGCATCTTTTTAAGCTTCGTGAACAACGACTGCGGCGACTATGTTGCCAAAGGAAAGCCGCTGACCATGATCCTCCCGCTCTTAGTGGTGTTCGGCGTCAACGCCGTGTTCCCTCTGGCAGGAATGGAGGGCTTTGTGGTGCTGATCTGTATGGTCCTCACGGTACTCTGCGCCGTTGTGCTCTATAAGGCCGGGATCATTAAGATGACTCCAAAGGAAAAGAAGAAAAAAGCCTGATGCAAAAGGGGCTGTTGTAAAGCCGAATCCGCGCTTTTACAACAGCCCCTCTTTTTTATTCCTTTTTCTCGGGCTTACGCAGGCCCCTGGTATTTTTCTCCACCAGCCGCCTGGTCACCATGACCATATGGCCGCAGCCCAGGCATTTCAGCCGGAAGTCTGCGCCCACCCTCAGGATCTCCCATTCCTGGCTTCCGCAGGGATGGGGCTTTTTTAATTTGACGATATCTCCTACTTCATACTCCATCGGATCCCTCCCTATGTTTCCTGCCCGTCCTTTACTGCCCGAGCGCTGCACGGATCTCCTTCCGCACATCTTCTCCCAGAGGCGGGAGCTTCAGAGCTGCCAGGCTGCTGTCCAGCTGGGCCGTACTGCTGGCCCCGACCAGAACAGAAGTCACCTCCGGCCTCCGTAAGATCCAGGCCAGGGCCATCTGGGCCAGGGTCATGCCGCCCGCTCTGGCAATGTCGTTTAACTTCTTTATTTTTCCCAGCGTCTCCGCATCCAGATATCTGGCTGCCACGGTGCTCCCCTCCCGGGCCGCCCGGGAACCGGCCGGGATCCCCCGGAGGTATTTGTCCGTCAGCGCACCCTGGGCCAGAGGCGAAAAGCAGATGCAGCCCACGCCATTCTCTGAAAGGACGGGAAACAGGCCGTCCTCCGCCTGGCGCTCCAGAAGGTTGTAGCGCACCTGATGGATCAGGCACGGCGTATGGTTCTCCCTTAAAAGCTTCACTGCCGCAGCAGTCTGCTCCGCATTATAATTGGAGATTCCCACGTACAGAGCCTTTCCCTGGCGCACCATATCGCTTAAGGCCTCCATGGTCTCTTCCAGGGGCGTTTCCGGATCCGGCCGGTGATGGTAAAAAATATCCACGTAATCCAGGCCCATGCGCCTTAAGCTCTGATCCAGGCTGGCCATGAGATATTTCCTGGAGCCCCAGTTTCCATAGGGCCCCTGCCACATATCGTACCCGGCCTTGGTGGAGACGGCCAGCTCGTCCCGGTACGGTCCCAGACAATCCTTTAAGGCCCGGCCAAAGTTCTCCTCTGCCAGTCCCCTGGCCGGATGGCCGTAATTGTTGGCCAGATCAAAGTGGGTGATGCCCCGGTCGAACGCATGGCACAGGATCTCCTCCTGCTCCTTAAGAGTCTTTTCAGTCCCGAAATTCTGCCACAGTCCCAGGGACATGGCAGGGAGCTTAAGGCCGCTCCTTCCGCAGCGCTTATATTCCATTCCTTCATAACGCCGTTCTGACGGCTGATACATACCCGGTCACTCCTTTCTGTCCCGGAGCTTAAACTCCGGCCGCGTCTCCCAGGATCTCTCCAATGGGACCGCTGATCACCAGATCCGCCCGGCTGTCCATGGGCGTCACGGATTTATTGATCAGCACCAGCTTTTTCCCCCCATAGTAGTCGATGAGCCCGGCCGCCGGATACACCGTTAAGGAGGTTCCTCCGATGATCAGGACATCGGCATTGGAAATATAATAAACGGCCTTCTGGAGCGTATGCTGGTCCAGCCCCTCTTCATAGAGGACCACATCCGGCTTGATGACGCCGCCGCAGGTACATCTGGGAACGCCCTCTGACTCCAGGACCGCCTCCAGGCCATAAAATTTTCCGCATTTTGTACAGTAATTCCTGAGCACCGAGCCGTGCAGCTCCAGCACCTCCCGGCTCCCGGCCTTCTGATGGAGGCCGTCGATATTCTGGGTGATCACTGCCCGGAGCCTTCCCTCCTGCTCCAGCTTTGCCAGGGCCTTATGGGCCCGGTTGGGCTCCGCATCGGGGAACAGCATCTTATTCCGGTAAAACCGGTAAAATTCCTCGGTTCTTCCCATATAGAAGGTGTGGCTCAGAATGGTCTCCGGCGGGTATGCATACTGCTGGTTATACAGACCGTCAGTACTCCGGAAATCCGGGATCTTACTCTCGGTGGACACGCCTGCACCGCCAAAAAATACGATATTCTCACTCTCAGAAAGCCACTGCTTCAAAGTTTCGCGTTCTGTCATCTCTGGCACTCCTTTCCCCGGGCTGAACACCCGAAATGGATCCCCCCGGCCCCGGAACGGCCCCTAAACCACCTCGTCCAGAAAAACTCCGTGGAACGGCTCGATATACTGGCCGTAAGGAACGTTTTCCACCTGCTCAGGCAGGGCATACCCGAACAGCCACTGGGTCAGCTCTGCGATGGTGAACACCTCCAGTTTTCCCTTGGCAATGAACCGGGATTCCTGGATGATCTCAGAGCCGCTCTTATTTAACTTCCAGATCCATGCACCCTGGTTCTGGGGAATAAACAGGTCATGGATCCCGATCTCAACGGTCACCTCATCCTCCGGACATGCCTCTGAAAGGCGGATATTTTTTACAAATTCCGGCATACATACGATCCGGGCCATGATGGCCGGCTTTGTACCCGCCAGGGTCCGGTAGCGCTCCCCTGTATACAGATACCGCAGCTCCCGTTCCTTAAGCCCCCATTCGCTTTCCATGCCGATGAACCAGTCGTCCTCATAGATCAGGTTCACAAAGCCGTTCTCACTCTTCAGCTCCTTTTCCATCCGTTCCAGGTAAGCCGGATCCCGGACGGCAAACACCTCATACTGGCGCTTCAGCCAGGCATTCTGCCAGTCGGCCAGCTCCTTATACAGGGCGCTCCCCTCCAGAGGCGTCCTCCGAAGATCCTTATTGTAGCCCAGGACCCACCGGGGCTGGTCGAAAACAAACCGGAAATCATACGGATAATACAAGGATTCCCGGGCAGGCATCAGAAATGCAAAGGGCATCCGCTCCTCCTGCATGTCCCGCAGCATGGTCAGCAGCAGGCTCCTCATATGGCCCTTGTGACGCTCGCTGACCGCCGTTGCCACGCCTACGATATAGTCGCAGGTCCTCACATCCCCCCGCATGGAGACCGCGTAGGGATTCCTCTGGAGCATGGCCACGATCCGCCCCTCCTCCTCACAGACCAGGATCCGGTTGTCCTTTGTTTTTTCCTTATAATAATAGTCTCCGAAGGATACGGAATCCTCTGGAAACGCCTCGTTCCAGAGCGCTCTTGTCCTTCCTTTTTCTTCTGCTTCCAGATATCGGATCATAACCTGTTTTCTTCCTTCCCCCGGCCCTCCTCCGGCCACAGCTGCCGGATCCTGAATTTTCTGGCGAATTCCATGGGCTCATAGGACAGCTTGGCCTGGCGCAGCGCCGGAAGCCCCATGTCGTCCTCCCGGTTCACGATCTCCGCCTCGGGAAATTCATGGATCAGGAACTGCTGGTTGATGAACTGATAAAGCCCCCGGATCTCCGGATTCGCCTTTTCGATATGGATAATGGCCATTTTTTCTTTTTCGTTGTAGCTGCCGATGGCAAAGGCCTCCAGCCGGCCGTCGATGTAAATGCCGCCCATGTGTACATGGAACGCACTGCAGTTTCTTAATATATCGTGGATCCCTTCCACCTCATAGTCCAGGTGGCCCTCCACCTCCTGTCCCTTCTGGGCTCTCCATTTATCCAGGAACTGCCACACATCCAGACCGTCGGAGCAGCACAGGGTCCTGTACTCATACCGGCCGGCGTACTCTCTTTTTAAATAGTTGATGTGGTTTTTCTTCTTCCCCAGCTTTTTCCCGGATAAAACCTTCAGTGACTCCGCACTATAAATATAATCCCTGGCATCCGGAAGTTCTTCCACCGAATACCGGTCTTCTGGGAGCCTTAAATACTCCACCGCCTCCTCATCCGCCAGAAAGATCTCCAGCGGCAGATGGAGCTCCTCATTAAAATACTGCTCCAGCTCTTTAAAATAATGGGGCAGGTCCTCCAGGCCGCAGACCGGAAGGGCAGCGTAGTCCTTTCCGTCGATGTTCATGATCCAGAGGACAGCTTTTCCATCCCGTTCACAGAAACGGATGTGGTAATAGCCTCCCCAGAGAAAATTGTCCATGATCGTGCTGTCGCAGGTCCGGTCATGGCGCTTTCCATAATATCCTGCCAGCGTTTCCACATGCTCCGCACGGAAATTCTCAAATTTCAGATCCATAATCGTCCTTTCATGACAGCTGCGGCCCCAGGCGTCCGGCCAGTCCGGCCCGCAGCTCCATATATCCCCGGCGCCGGGTCTCCTTCCCCGGCATCCGCATATTCCGGGCGCGGCGGCGACCCCGTCCTCCCGGTTATCTCAGCGTTCATTTTATCACATTTTTCTGTGTAAGGGAAGGATAACAAAATTACTTTTTCCTATTGACTTTTAAAGGCCGGCGAGTATAATTTATTTTAGTAAATATCGCAATACGGAACTGAGTTTCATATTGTGAAACCTTGTACCGCATGACAGAATTGTGACCCGAATTTTTATATCCCTTTCCATTAAATAAAGCAAAGGAGAAACGAAATATGAACGAAGTTTTAGAAAAGATCCAGAAGATCGGTATCGTTCCGGTGGTGGTCCTTGATGACGCCAAGGACGCTGCCCCCCTGGCTAAGGCTCTCTGCGAAGGCGGACTGCCCTGTGCAGAGGTTACCTTCCGTACCGCTGCCGCTGAGGAATCCATCCGTATCATGGCAAAGGAATTCCCGGACATGTTAGTGGGCGCAGGCACAGTCCTCACCACTGAGCAGGTGGACCGCGCAGTGAATGCCGGAGCAAAATTCATCGTAAGCCCCGGTCTGAACCCCACAGTAGTAAAATACTGTGTCGATAAGGGGATCCCGGTAACCCCCGGCACCTCCAATCCCAGCGACGTGGAAATGGCCATCTCTCTCGGTCTTGATGTGGTAAAGTTCTTCCCGGCTGAACAGGCCGGCGGCATCAACATGATCAAGGCCATGGCCGCTCCCTATACACAGATGAAATTCATGCCCACCGGCGGCATCAACGCAAAGAACATCAATTCCTACCTGGCCTTCGATAAGATCCTGGCCTGCGGCGGAAGCTGGATGGTGAAAAAAGATCTGGTTGCAGCCGGAGAATTCGATAAGATCCGCGATCTGACAAAGGAGGCCGTCCAGACCATGCTGGGCTTTGAATTGGCCCATATCGGCATCAACTGCGAGAACGAGGAGCAGGCAGACCAGACAGCCTCTGCCTTCGACGGCCTCTTCGGCTTCACAAAGAAGTCCGGAAACAGCTCCGTATTTGCCGGAACAGCCGTAGAATGTATGAAAGCGCCGGGCCTTGGCGCAAAGGGCCACATCGCAGTTTCCACCAACTCCGTTGCGCGTGCGAAAAATTATCTGGAAATGATGGGCTATAAATTCAAAGAAGAAACCGCAAAATTCAAAGGCGACAAGCTGACCGCCATTTATCTGGAGGATGAGATCGGCGGATTCGCAGTACATTTAGTTCAGAAGTAAAGGAGAATTTTATCATGGCAAAGAAAGTTATTACATTTGGTGAGATCATGCTCCGTCTCGCTCCCGAGGGCTACTACCGTTTCGTTCAGGCCAACAGCTTTGGCGCCACCTACGGCGGCGGAGAGGCCAACGTGGCTGTTTCCCTGGCAAACTATGGCATGGACGCCGCTTTTGTTACAAAGCTTCCGAAGCATGAGATCGGCCAGGCTGCTGTCAACGAGTTAAGAAAATACGGCGTAGACACAAAGGACATCGCCCGCGGCGGCGACCGTGTGGGTATCTACTTCCTGGAAAAGGGCGCTTCCCAGAGACCGTCCAAGGTCATCTATGACCGTGCCCATTCCGCCATCTCCGAGGCTTCCCCGGAGGACTTCGACTGGGCAAAGATCTTTGAAGGCGCCGACTGGTTCCACTTCACAGGCATCACCCCGGCCCTCAACGACACCGTTGCCGGTATCTGCTTAGAGGCCTGCAAAAAAGCCAAGGAGCTGGGACTTACCGTTTCCTGCGACTTAAATTACAGAAATAAGCTGTGGTCCAAGGCCAAAGCCGGCGAGGTAATGGGCGAGCTGTGCAAATATGTGGACGTCTGCATCGCCAACGAGGAGGATGCTTCCGACGTATTCGGCATCAAGGCTGCCAATACTGACGTGACCACTGGTACTGTAAACCATGAGGGCTACAAGGACGTGGCAAAGCAGTTAGCCGACCGCTTCGGCTTCACAAAGGTCGCCATCACACTCCGCGAGTCCCTTTCCGCCAACGACAACAACTGGTCTGCCATGTTATATGACGGAACCGATTACTACTTCAGCAAAAAATACAAGATGCACATCGTTGACCGCGTAGGCGGCGGCGACAGCTTTGGCGGCGGCCTGATCTATGCATGCTTAAACGGCTATGACGCCCAGAGCACCATCGAATTTGCAGTTGCCGCATCCTGCTTAAAGCACTCCATCGAGGGAGACATGAACATGGTTTCCGTGGACGAGGTTACAAAATTAGCCGGCGGCGACGGATCCGGCCGTGTTCAGAGATAATTTCCTTACTTTGCTGCCCATTTGCCAGTAAGGGCAAGTTTATTCCTCAATATATACCTGAAAACCTCCGGGGCCTGCCAGCCCCGGAGGTTTTCCGTTTTCTATCCCTTCCTTGTGTCTGCCCAGGGCAGGTCTCCAGTCTGCGCCTGCTGCGGCTCCCGCACCAGGCAGTACTGCTTCAGTCCCATATCCTTTTCCACGATCCCAAAGGTCTTAAAGCCAAAATGGCTGTAAAAGGACAGGTTCTTTTCATTGTGGGTCTCCAGGGAGATCAGCATCCGGTGGCTCTCTGAGTAGCGGATCACCTCGTCCATGAGGATCTCCGCTACCCCCGTATGCCTGGCCCCGGGGCTCACTGCCAGATAAATGATGTGCAGGCGGTTTTCCTGGTGGAGCTGGGCTGTCCACCGGGAATTCAGATAGTCCCGTCCCCGGATGAAATTCCAGAGGGTCTTTAGGCTCCTGTCTTCTTTGATCAGATACTCGTCTGTCTTTAAGGAGGCCCAGGCCTCTGTCAGATAAAAGCGGATGGGATCGTACTCCTCCGCCTCGTCAGAGACCACCAGAAGACCCTTTAACTCCGGGCTCTCCGCATAGATTTCACAGGTCTCATAAAATTCATTCAGATCGCACTCAAACAGCTCCGGCATCAGCCGCTTCCTGGTTTCCGGATCCGGGATCAGCGTATGATACAGCGGATCCTCCGCAAAGCACTCTGTCAGCATTTTCTGGAGTCTGGGCAGATCCTCTCTCTGTACTCGATACAACGCACTGGTTTCCATAATTCTTTCCTACTCCTCTTTCGCCTTTCTCAAGCCCTCTGTCAGCGTATCCACAGCCTGGATCATATACCGGATATCGTCGTCAAAGCAGCCCAGTGCCTGGCGCTCCATGGCCTTCAATGCCTCCAGCTCTGGCTCCACCCCTGTATTCCTGGTCCGTTCCTTTTCCATAAGGCTGCGGATCTGTTTTGACAGATCCAGATGATGGACGATCCTTCCGGCTCCCCACTGAAGCCGTTCCTTCTCCTGGTTCATCACATATTCAGTGAAATAGCGGTATACCTGATCGTCAAACTGGAAGGCATATTTGTTGTTATCCACCTGGTACAGGGCCTCCAGGGCGCCCCGGACGTTTTTGTCCTCCAGCTGCCGGACCGCCTCACCCAGATACCGCAGATTGGTCTGGGACGCCTCGTGGGGGAATAAAACCTCATCGTGCCAGTTGAGCCGCACAAAATATCCCTGGGCCTTTTTAAAGAGATACAGAAGCTGGCTCTGGAGCCTTCTGTCCCGCTCCGGCTCCCCATTTCCGGCATTGGCCGTCCGCACAGCCTCGTAGACCTCCCGGGCCAGCCTCTCTCCCTCCTCCAGCTTCTCCATCAGGGTCTTTAATGCATTTTCGTCTTCCCGCCCGGTCACCGGGCGGACACTTTCTCTCAAGGCCCGGAAGGTCCGTTCCAGGTTCACCGGAGCCACGTTCACCCGGTCCAGGGCCATCAAAAGAAGTCCGTAAAGCTCGTGATGGAACCGGTATGCCGCCTCGTCGTAAAACTCGTCCCGGTCGAACTGGGAATGATAATGGGTCTCCATAAATCCGGCGCTGCTGAATTCATTGACCATGGACGGGATCCCGGAAATAGCCATGGAAAAATCGTCGGACCAGGTCTCGATGGGGCAGTGGACCCGCAGCCCCTGGGGATATACGTTCGTGGGATCCACCGGCAGCTTTTCCACAAATTCCTTTAAAAAGTCCTCATATTCATAAGTAGAACGGATGGCGTCCCAGGCATTGTGAGCGTAGGCCGGAAGCTCAAAATTCAGATCCGCAATGACCTTCCCCGGCCAGTCAGGCCGCAGCTTGAAGACCTGCTGCCAGGCTCCCGTGGACCAATCGTATTTGGAATTGACGATCCCCCATTCCTCCGCCGCCATGGCGCAGAACACCAGAGTCTTTCTGGGCCGATATCCGGTTTCCAGAAGAGCCCTGGCGATCCCCAGCATCATGGCCACCGCACAGTTATCGTCCTGGAACCCGTCATAATAAGAATCATAATGGGCGCTTAAAAGGATCATGTCCTCCTCTCTCCCAGGGATCGTTCCCCAGATATTGTAGGACTCTGTCTGCTCCAGGATCCGGGAACTGGCGTCAAATTCCACCGTAAGCCGTTCTTCCTTCTGAAGCGCCTCTTTTAACACAGCCGCGTCCTTCTGGGAAATGGAAAACGCCGGAGCATCCTTAGGACCAGCAATGTCCTGGGCGTTCAGCGCCTCTCCGTCGATCTCCCCATAGCCGTTGTCCTGGACCGCGATCACTGCTGCCGCTCCTTTTAAATGGGCCTGGTACACAGGGAAGTTGATCCACCACTCGTCCCTCTGGTTAATGTCCACCAGAACCAGACAGCCGCGCACGTCCCGGCCTGCATAGTCCTGGGCTCCTCCCCGCCCCACATAGACCAGCGGAAATTTCTGAAAGCCCCCGGTCAAAAACTGGGTCTGATAGGCCCCCAGCTGAAAGACATGTTCCGCTCCCTCTGCGTCCCGAAAGCGCAGTACCGCCTTTTCAAATTCCCACCCGTCCAGACACAGCCGGTCCTTATGGATATCCTCTAAGCCGATGCGCTCCATCTCCTGCCTCAGCATTTCTCCAGTCTCATACTCAGCCCTGGATCCAGCGGTACGGAACCCCAGTACCGGGTTACTCTTTATCCTCTCCATGGCCTTGGCCAGACCATAAGAATAAGAAACGTCCACTGCCTCCAGATATTTTTGCTCCTGCTCTTTTTCCTTTTCGTTCACCTTGCTGCCTCCTTCGATCCTGTCATCCGGGAAATCTTCCCTCTTCCCGTATTTTCTGCAACAGAGGGTGCCCGCAGTTTCCTGCGGACACCCTCTTATTCCCGCCTAATAAAAGCAGAGGATCGGTATTCCTTTGTATACATGCTCATAGATCACGGCTGCCGTTTTCGGCGGTATATTGATACAGCCATGGGAGCCGTTATTCTTATAGATCTCGCCGCCGAACTTACCGCGCCAGCTGGCATCATGGAGTCCGATGCCGCCGTTAAAGGGCATCCAGTAGGACACAGGGCTCTCGTAGGAATACGTTCCGTCCGCCCGCTTCGGCCCGCGCAGCACCCGGTCCCTTTCCTTATAATAAAGGGTATAAAGCCCCTCCGGCGTGGTCCAGCCCTTGGCCACGTTTCCCGTGACAATGGGCGCTTCTGCGATCAGAGTCCCATTCTCATACATGTAGATGTGCTGGAGGCCCATATCCACCTCCACATATGTGGTCCCGAAATCGTTCCCGGTCCGGCTGGCCGCTGTGCGGCTGTATGCCGGTTCCCTGGTCTGGTTGGTGCCGTTCTGCACCATCCTGGTCAGAGCCACCGCTTCCTCTGCCTGGTTGATCTGCCAGCCGTAGTCGCCATTTACAGACACCTGGCGTCCGGACGTGCTGGTAAACGTATGGGGCTTTCCATAGGTATCGTATTTATCAGCCAGGTATTTCACATACTCCGCCACCTTCTGCTGGTTCACCTGGACTGTGGACCCGGAAACGCCGTCGATCCATTTGACTGCCTCCAGTCCCGGCAGGATCTCCTGCTGGTCGCCGAATACATAGGTGATATTGATGTCCTTATACCGGTTTAAATTGGCGCACATCTGGTTCAGATCCGCATTGTCCGCAGTGACCTGGATCGTCTTATAGCAGTCCAGATTCTCCACCTTCAAAAGCCGGGTCTGGGAATTCAAGGCATCCTTTACCGCTGCCATGAGCTTATCCATATCGATCTCCGTTCCCTGGACCTCCGGAACGATGGAAAAGGCTTTTCCCTCCTCATAAGGAGTAATATAGGCGTCGCTGGTGGGAGAGGCGTTCTTTACAAATGCCATGTTCTCCAGAAGCGCCCTGAGGGCTGCCTCGTCGTACTTAAGCTCTGCGTCCACCGTATACCGGTGCTCCACGCCGGGACCGCTGACTCTGCCGCCGTCGTTCTCCTCCTTCAAAATGGCCTCCAGGTCCCCGGTCACGTCCACGGTATAGCCAATGGATGTATCGGTGATCGCCTCCCGGACTCCCTCAGTATCCTCGATCTCCAGGGTATAGCCGCCATTAAAATACCCCTCTATGTACGCCTCGGCGTCAGCCGTGGTCATTCCAGACACTGGTACGCCGTTGATAATGGTCCCCACCACGAACCGGTGGAAATCCGTGTCCACAGCCGCCATCGATGAAAAGGACACGGCTGCCGTGGTCATAAAGGCCGCCGCCATGGCGGTCAGAAACTTTTCATTTCTCCTCATTAAAATCCTTCCCTTCTGCGGGAGATCATTCCCCGCTGTTTCCCAGGTCCCCCAGCGGAACCTCGGGCTTTTCCGGCTCCCTCAGCGCCTCGGCCACTGCCGCCTCAGCCAGCTTTGCCGGGTCCAGAGGCTTTGCCGGACCCGATGCGGCTCTCTTTGTAATCGGAAGCTGGAGGTTTACTCCCATGGGGTTCACCACCACGCCCCTGGCACCCTTGGCCAGGGCTCCTGTGATCTTATCCGCCGTCATCACCGACGCCTTAAAGAAATTTTCCCGGTTGAACTTATTGAATTCCAGCATGTCCGTAAAGATCGGCTGATAGGAATCCCCGTTCTGCTGCTTTAACAGCGGCACGCCGTTTTCCTCATTGAACGGAGCCAGGTAGGTTCCCTTTCCATAATCTGCCAGGATCTCCTCCTGGAGCTCCTGGAGCTCTTTGGGGAGCTTTTCAAATTTCTGTCTGCGGACCTCCTGCATAAAATAAAGCGCCGTCAGATGCAGGCCCGGATTCTCCACCCAGATCTGCCCCTCCTTTAAATTCTGTCCCGGACGGTTCACCAGATCCGCCAGCTGCAGCTTATACTCGTCCTCCATATAGCCGTTGAATACCAGGCAGTTGACGCCCATGGTAAACAGGTTGCTGTAAAAATGCAGGAACTGCTTGTTATCGATCTTTGCAATCTGGAGCGGGATCTTCTGATCCAGGAACCGCTGTCCCTCACGCTTGATATCTTCCTCTTTCTCATATAAGAAAACCTCATCGTCAAAGGTTTCCGGGTCACACATTACAAACGGCATCTTCGTGCAGAGGGACATGAGCACAAAAAGCTCCTTCGATGTGCTGAGTTTCTTCATCACTGCCAGTTTCTCCGCTTTTTCCTTGGTCTGCTTGCCCTGATCCATATTGATTCCCCTTCTGTCTTCTTTATTTACACGCCGCCGGAACCAATCGCTCTTTCTGCCCCGCCGCCGTTATATACAGAGACATTATATCGTCTGGGAGAACGGCTGTCAAGAAACAGAGTCCGGCGAAACTCCGGCATTTCCGGCATTTTCTCTTACGAAATTCTGACTTTTTTATCCGCCCTGGATCGCTTTCCCAACTTCTCTGGTCAGGTCGATAAATCTCCTGGAATTCTCCTCGAGCTCTCGAAGGACTGCACGAAATAGCTGTGGCCATCAATTACATCTTCCAAAAACACCCCCATCTGTGCTAAACTATTCCTAGAAAAGGAGGCGGACCCTTATGAAAAAAAGACTTCCCATTGGAAATGATGATTTTGCCGAAGTACGGAGACAGAATCTTTATTTCATAGACAAGAGTTTGATGATCCGGGATTTTCTGGACACTGGAGATAAAGTGACCCTGATCACCCGGCCCAGACGTTTTGGAAAGACTCTGAACATGACCATGCTTCGTGAATTTTTTGATATTACAAAGGATAGCCGCCAGCTGTTCCAGGGACTTTCCATTATGGATACGGAATATGCCAGCCAGATCAATTCACGCCCTGTTATTTTTCTTACGCTGAAAGACTGCAAGGGAACGACCGCCCAGGAAATGCTGCTTCTTATGAAAAAGCAGATTTATCTGGAATATATGAGATATGAAAAAAATATGAAAGGAAAACTGGATGAGGCCAGTCTGCTGGCCCAGGACTTCCGTGCAATGATCGATGTCCTCAGGGATCCTGCTTCCCTGCCCGCCCTGTTTACAGATTCCATCCGGCTGCTCTGCCAGATCATTCGGGAACAGTACAGAGTACCCCCTCTCCTTCTGATCGATGAATACGATCAGCCCGTCATGTCCAGCTATGAATACGGGTATCATGACTCTGTTGGAAACTTTTTTTCCAATCTCTTTGGAAGCGCTATGAAAGGAAACCCCGATCTGGGACAGGCCCTTCTGACCGGAGTCCAGAGGGTTGCAAAAGAAAGTATATTTTCCCAGTTTAATAACGTCCGCGTCTATACAGTCCTGCATCGTCAGTACGCTTCCTATTTCGGATTTACATCGTCCGAAACGGAAAAGCTTTTAAAAGATTTTAGCCTTTCTCTAAATCAGAAGGTAAAGAGTAAATATGACGGCTATCTGTTTGGCGGAATCGAAATTTATAATCCATGGTCTCTTTTAAACTATGCCGATTCTGGCGAGCTTCATGGATACTGGGTCAATACATCCTCCAATTACCTTATTAAAAGGACTTTGTCTGAGGCTGATAAGAATTTCTGGACTGACTTTGACCGCCTGGCCTCAGGAAACCAGATTCCTGTCTGGCTTACCCTGGAAACCTCTTATATCGAACGCGGAAGCACGTACAGTCTATGGGGACTTTTAGTAAATTCCGGATATTTAACGGCGCTGGAACGGCTGGACGAAAATACCGTGATCGTCCGCATCCCCAATGATGAGGTAATGTCCGAGTTCCAGGTCCTGATCACTGAACTTGGAGGAATGGATGGTCTGGAGCTTCAGCAGATGTTCTCCTGTCTTCTCCACAGGGATACAGACCGTTTTCTGGAACTTTACCGAAAAATCGTCATTTCCTGTACCAGTTACCTGGATGCCAAAGAAAATGCCTACCACATGCTTTTCCTGGGTATGTGCATGACCATGCGCGGAAGCTATAAAGTAACGAGCAATCTGGAAAACGGATACGGCCGGAGCGATATCACTCTGGAATCGCTCCATCGAAAAAATCCTCATGTGATCATTGAATTTAAACAGGGAACCGACCTGGAACGGCTGAAAAATGAGGCTCTGGAGCAGATACTGGAAAAGAAGTATTACGCCCCATTAAAAGGAGAGATCCTCTGTATCGGCCTGGCCCATGACAAAAAACGCTGTGAGCTGGCCTGTCAGCGCCTCCTGGTCCCGGAATAAAGCCCGCTTAAAGCCAAAAGCCCCCTCCGTCCGCCGCATTCCTGTCGGCTTTCGGAGAGGGCTTTTTATGATATTAAAGGAACAATGCCGCCTGGTATACGATAAAGGCCACGATCCACGCCAGCACGCACTGGCCGGCCGCCATAGCAGCCGCCCATTTTCCGCCCAGCTCCCGCTTCACCGAGGCGATGGCCGCCACGCAGGGCGTATAAAGAAGGCAGAAAACCAGCAGGGAAACGGCTCCCGGAACCGTAAGGGTTCCCTGAAGCGCCTCCATGCTTCCAAACAGCACCGTCAGGGACGAGACCACGCTCTCCTTGGCCATGAAGCCGGAGATCAGGGCTGTGACGATCCGCCAGTCCCCAAAGCCCACCGGCAGGAATACCGGGGCCAGCACGCCCGCCAGAAGAGCCAGGATGCTGTCCTGTGAGTCCGCCACCATGTTAAAGCCCGTGTCAAAGTTCTGAAGGAACCAGATGGCAATGGTAGCCAGGAAGATCACCGTAAAGGCACGCTGGAGAAAATCCTTCGCCTTGTCCCACAGAAGATGGCCCACATTGGCTGCTCCCGGCATCCGGTAGTTGGGAAGTTCCATCACAAAGGGCACGGCCTCTCCCTTAAAGGAGGTCTTTTTAAAGATCAGTGCCATGAGGATCCCCATGAAGATCCCAAGCACATAAAGCCCGATCATCACCAGAGCCTGGTGCTCCGGGAAAAAGGCCTCTGTAAAGAAGGCGTAGATCGGAAGCTTGGCCGTACAGCTCATAAACGGCGTCAGGAGAATGGTCATCTTCCTGTCCCGCTCCGACGGAAGGGTCCGGCTGGCCATGACTCCCGGCACCGTGCAGCCGAAGCCCACCAGCATGGGGACGATGCTCCGTCCGGAAAGGCCCAGCTTTCTTAAGAGCTTATCCATGATAAAGGCGACTCTGGCCATATAGCCGCTGTCCTCCAGCAGCGACAGGAAGAAAAACAGTGTTACGATAATGGGAAGGAAGCTCAGAACGCCGCCCACGCCGCCAAAGATCCCGTCGATGACCAGGGACTGGACCACGCTGTTGACGCCTGCGGCTGTCATAGCCGTGTCTGCCATGGCGGTCAGCCCTTCGATCCCCGTCTCCAGGATCCCCTGTAAAAACGCGCCGACCACATTGAAGGTCAGCCAGAATACCAGCCCCATGATCCCGATAAAGGCCGGGATCCCCGTATATTTTCCCGTCAGGAACCGGTCGATCTGGCGGCTTCTGGTACGCTCCTTGCTCTCCCTGGGCTTGATCACTGTCTCGGAACAGACCTCTCCGATGTAGTCGAACCGCATCTGGGCCACTGCGGCCGCCCGGTCCATTCCAGTCTCCTCCTCAGTCTGTCTGGCGATCTCATCCAGGATCCGTTTCTCATTGTCCGTCAGCTTCAGCCGCTCCAGGATCTTTTCATCGCCCTCCATCACCTTGCTGGCCGCAAACCGCACCGGGATCTGTGCCTGGGCCGCATGGTCCTCGATCAAGTGCATGACTGCATGGATCCCCCGGTGGATCCCTTCCTCCTTTTTACAGAAGTCCATCTCCAGAGGCTTTTCCTGGTATCTGGCCACATGGACCGCATGGCGGACCAGCTCCTCGATCCCCTCTCCCTTGGCGGCGGAAATGGGGATCACCGGAACTCCCAGGGCCTCCTCCATTTCGTTGACCAGCACCGAACCGCCGTTTTCCCAGAGCTCATCCATCATATTTAGGGCTACCACCATGGGGATCCCCAGCTCCAGCAGCTGCATGGTCAGATACAGGTTCCTCTCGATGTTGGTGGCATCCACGATATTGATGATCCCCTTGGGCCTTGTCTGGATCACAAATTCCCTGGTGACGATCTCCTCGCTGCTGTACGGAGACATGGAATAGATCCCGGGAAGGTCTGTGATCAGCGTATTGTCATAGCCGCGGATCACACCGTCCTTCCGGTCTACTGTAACACCTGGGAAATTGCCCACATGCTGCCGGGATCCAGTCAGCTGGTTGAACAGCGTGGTCTTTCCGCAGTTCTGATTCCCCACCAGGGCAAAGGTCAGGGTCTCTCCCTCCGGCAGAGGATTTTCCTCCTTCCGGTTATGGAATTTTCCTCCCTCTCCATAGCCCGGATGATGTTTTTCTGTTTTCTGTGATTTCTTCTGTACATCCACCGGCTGGTGGGGCTCGCTGATCTCAATGTTCTCCGCATCCTCCAGCCGGATGGTCAGCTCATATCCATGGATCCTCAGCTCAATGGGATCCCCCATTGGCGCGTATTTTACAACTGTCACCTCTGTCCCCTGGATCAGTCCCATATCCAGGAAATGCTGGCGGAGCGCTCCGCTTCCGCCCACAGAGAGGATCGTAGCCGTGCTTCCGATCGGCAGTCTGCTCAGCTTCATTTGTATCTCCTTTTATCCATTTCATGGTTCTTTTTGATTAGCATTATCTAACTATTCGGTAAAACAAATGCCCCTGTACGGGCATTTGTAATATAATCTAAATGAAAAAAAAAGTCAATATCTTTTAACATATAAAACCATAAAAACAGACTGCGGCAGGATCCTTTACAGAATCTGCCGCAGTCCGTTTTCTAGGAAGGTTTTGTATGTACTATTATGGCTCGTATACGCCGTCGATGATCTCAAATTCCTTTGCAGCCAGGGTCTTTTCCACCCATGCTCTGTTGGCGGTGCCGTTCTTTGCAGCCTCCAGCTTCTTCTCATCCGCCTCCTGGAACTTCTTAGCGTCCTCCAGGATCTGTGCTGCGTCCTTTCTCGGGATGACGATCACGCCATCCGGGTCCCCCAGAATGATGTCGCCCGGATTTACGCTGATACCGCCGCAGGCAACAGGTACGTTCACCTCGCCCGGTCCCTCTTTATAAGGGCCGCCGGGTGTTGTCCCTGTGGCATATACCGGGAAATCCCACTGGCCGATCTCGTCGATATCACGGATAGGTCCGTCAATGACGATGCCGGCTACCTTTCTGTCATGGCGAAGATAGGCCATCATGATCTCGCCGATCAGAGAACGGGTGTTGTCCTCTTCATTGGAAACCACGACCACATCTCCAGCCTCTGCAATGTTTAAAGCCGCATGAAGGGCCAGGTTGTCTCCGCCTCTTGCCTTGACCGTAAGAGCCGGTCCCACCATCATCTGGGCCTTGGGGCTGCTCACCAGATGGATCCGCGGATTCATGGCCGCGTTTCTTCCCATTACGTCGCAGGTGTTGGAAGCGGGAATCGTTTTAAACTGTTCCATTACTTCCGGATCCGGCATGTTTCTTTTTAAATAGATTCTCTTTCCTACTGCCATATCATTTTCTCCTTGTCTGAAAGCTCTTTTTTTCTGTGCCGGGAGCCGCAGCTCCTTGATCTGGTTTCATTGTAAGACAGAATTATGACAATAGCAAACAATGTATCTGTTTGCTATCCACAAAGAAATATTGTTATTCTTTACTTCTGTTTTTTCTTCTATTATAATGAAAGCAGTATATGTTCAGGGTAGTGTCAAGTAAACTATGAAAAACTGAGTCAAAAGAAAAAGACTCAGATGAACCTTGAAAATTGCAGATATTTTAGTCTGGGGCAGACTTCCGCCACCCTTGACAGCACGCAAAAGAACTGCTGTAGGCGACTCACCGACGGCGAAGAACTCAAGAACAGTTAGAAATTCATCCGTCGTATACAGCAGTGTAGCAGTTCTTCTGCGTGCCCTCAAGGGCAGGCCGAAAGCAGTGCTTTCGGTGGCTGGTTATGTTACCTCAGGCTTGGAATCTAAGAACAGTTAGAGCCTTCGGCTTGGAGGTTTAAGATGGTCTGTTGTCCCAGAAAGATAAGCAGCTGCCATTTACCTGGCATATTGTCAGCCTGATTCAGCATATCGACCTGATTCAGGACCTGATATTGATTGTGTTTATGTGGACGCAGGAAATTATAGTAAGCAACCCATAAGGCTAAGTCGTAGTTGGCACCTTCATAATTATCAAATCCATTTGTGGTGCGGTAAGAGGCCTTGTAGGTGCGGTTCAGGCGTTCAATCATCTGCTTGTAGGGACGGAATTCCTTTGAAACCTCGTCATCATTGGTTAAGCCGATCACCTGTGTAATGCTGAATTTAAAGTTATTTTTAAATTTTCTGGCAAACTCCATGGCAGCTAATGGATAGGCACTGTATCCATCTGCGATGAACTGAAAGTTTTCTGGCAGTTCTGCCAGATGGCGGAAAGCCATCCGCATAGCAAGGATGCAGGGACCGACACTTCGGCTGTCAGAGACCTGATAACCGATAATGGAACGGCTTGCGGCATCCATGATAAACCAGATATACGCTTTGATTCCCCGGACTTTGATATAGGTTTCGTCAGCAGTAAAAACATCGCCTGTTTTGTAGCCGTAATGATCGACAAAGGGCTTGATACAGACAGCAGCAGTTTTGCAGTAGTTGGCGATCTGCTGGTGGGAGATGCTGATGTTATAAAGGTCTTTGAGAGCCTGGGAAGTTTTCCTTAAAGAAAGCCCGAGGTTGATATGCAGGGTCAGACAGAGGGACATGACGTGTGCGTTGTGCCTGGAGAATTTCAGGGAAGAAGCATTCTTTGGGAGTGAATTTAAATCCATGGCAAAGAAATCCACCGTGAATTCACGGTAGATGTAATGAAGTTTGTATTTGGTTTTGCCGTTATCGTCTTCCAAATCTTTGCGGTCTACTTTTGCGAGATTATGGAGATAGTAAGGGCACTTAGGGTTCACGCATTTGTGCTTACGGAAGAATTTCCGGTCTTTCTTTGGAACTAAAGAATGTCCGCAGTGAGGACATAAAAAGCGGCTCGGAGCAGTTACGGAGTCACCAGTAGAGAAGGTCTGTCCACAGACCTTGCACTGATACTGGCCATTGCCGCCATTGTTGTCATAGATGAAATGGTGTAGAGCGCCGCACAGAGGGCATACGGTATCATCAGGGATGGTTTTTCCGTTCCGGCGTTGAACGGGCTTCAGGGGCTTATGATATTTCCACTGATAGTATTCAAGGAGGAACTGCCAGTCCTGTTTGATAAAGGTTTTAATGACAGGAAGTTCATCTACTTTGAATTTCTGATATTTGGGAGAATGGGAATCATCGAACGCCCACTGTTTGAGAGGGATATATCTGCAGATAAAATTTAAAAGCCAGCAAATTTGTTGATGTTGGTATTGAATAAGAGAAAGTAAGTATAGTATAATGTCCATGAGCATTGGCTCCTTTCGGGGATGTTTGTTTGGCGATAGACATTATACCAGAAAAGGGAGGTCAATGCTCTTTTTATTTGAAACTTCCCGTAAAATCGAGGTTTTTAATAGATTTAAACAATAAAAAGTAGGTAGTTTTTGACACTACCATGTTCAGATCGGAGGTAATTTTATGAATCTGCTGACCCTCTACTATTTCGTGGAGCTGGCCCGGGAGCTGCATGTCACCAACACGGCCCAGAAGCTCTATATTTCCCAGCAGAATTTAAGCCAGCATATCCAGCGTCTGGAACAGCATTACGGTGTTTCCCTGTTCCACCGGAAGCCAAAGCTGGCTCTCACCTATGAGGGCGAGCAGCTTTACGCTGTGGCTGTAAAGATCCTGGCAGAAGAGCACGAATTTATGAACCGCCTGGCGGATATATCCGCCAACAGCATCGGCAGCCTGAAGCTGGGGATCCCCACCTACCGGGGAGAGATCTGCCTGCCCAGCATCCTTCCACAGTTTTATGAAAAATGGCCCAATATCTCCATTGAGCTGTGCGGCAAATCCTCCAGCGAAATGGAGGAAATGCTCTGCAGCGGAGAGCTGGATCTCTTCATCGGCGTCATGTACCAGGACAACCCAAAATTAGATTCCACGCCCCTCCTCAACGACCATATTTACATGGTCTGCTCCGACCATCTGCTGAAAAAGTATTATCCCGATACCTGGAGCGTGCTGAAAAACCGCTCGGAGCAGGGCACGGATCTGAGTGGTTTTTCCGGACTTCCCTTCCTGCTCCCCCATCCCTCCATGAAGCTGAGAAGGACCATCGACCAGTGCTTCCTGTCCTCCAGGGTCAAGCCCAGGATCTTCCTGGAATCCCAGTCCACGGAGCTGTTCATTTCCCTGTTTCCTTATGACTACGGGGCGTTTTTCTGTACCCAGACGAGGCTCCCGGCCTTTCTTTCGGCCTATCCAGAGGCCAATGCCTTTCCCCTGACCCTGAAAAATGAGCTCATCGGCCACCGGATCGTCATTGCATCCCACAAGGACCGCGTTCTGCCCCAGTATGCCCAGGATTTTATTTCCATTACAAAAGAAGTATTTGCCGGCATCGCGACCGTCCTCCCCGGACGTCCCAGGCCCTTTAATTGACCACGTGGACCGGGGATCCGCCGAGAAATGCCCGGATATTTTCCACTGTGGTATCCAGGATCCTCTCCCTGGATTCCCGGGCGGCCCAGGAAATATGGGGCGTGATGATGCAGTTTCTGGCTCTCAGAAGAGGATTGTCCCCCCGGATGGGCTCTGTGGACACCACATCCAGCCCCGCAGCATAAACCTTCCCGCTGTTCAGGGCATCTGCCAGATCACGCTCCACCACCAACTGGCCTCTGGAATTGTTGATGAGGATCACGCCGTCCTTCATTTTTTCAATGGTATCCCGATTGATGATCCCCTGGGTCTCCGGAAACAGCGGACAGTGCAGGAAGATCACGTCGGACCGGGCCCAGAGCGTATCCAGATCCACATACTCCGCCAGCTCCGCTCCCTGGGGGCTCTGATGGGCATCATAGGCGATCACCTTCATATTCAGGGCATTTAAAATCTTCGCCGTAGCCTGGCCGATGCGGCCCAGGCCCACGATCCCGGCCGTTTTTCCATACAGCTCGATCATCGGATGATCCCAGTAGCACCAATCCGGATTCTTTTCCCATTTTCCGGCCTTTACGGTTTCGGAATGGTATCCGATGTGGGAACAGATCTCCAGAAGAAGGCTGACGGCGTACTGACCCACGATCTGGGTCCCGTAGCTGGGCACATTGACCACCGGGATCCCTTTTTCCCGGGCGTAAGTATAATCCACAATGTTATAGCCGGTCGCCATGACGGCGATCAGCCGGATCCCCGGGCATCGGTCCATGGTCTCCCTGGACACCGGCGTCTTATTGGTCACCACGATCTCCGCATCGCCGATCTTTTCTGCGATCTCCGGAGACTCCTCATAAGAAATCCTGTCATACACCGTCACCTGCCCAAGCTTTTCCAGCGGCTCCCAGGTCAGGTCTCCCGGATTTTCCGTATAGCCGTCTAAAATAACGATCTTCATCTTCTTTCATCCTCCTTGTTTAAAGCAGCGCCCAGGCGCGGTTGAATGCCCGCTTGGTGCCGGCCAGTACTGCATCCTCAGACTCTCCGTCCATCACGGTTACCTCCATGGACATGGGAAGGGGATCCTCCTCCCGGAAAAAGCCCTCCTCCTTCAGCACCTGTAAAAAGTCCAGCAGCTCTGGAACATCGTTGCAGCCTCCCGGAAATCCCATTCTTGGATGCTTATCTCCGTATCCGGGACATCCCGGCTTCGTAACGGCATTTCCAAAATGCAGGTGAGTCAGATATGGCCGGATCGCCGGAATCACCTCCCTGGCCGTCTCCCGGGTCAGCGGCATATGGGACAGGTCCGCCAGAAGGCCAAAGTTTCCGCACTGTCTCCTCACATCTGCCGCAAAGGCAGCCCCATAGGAAGCCGGTCCCATGAGCACCGCCTTGTCCACATCATGATCAAACAGCTCCAGCTCCACCTTGAGTCCCTTTTCCTCCGCGTAACGGCAGACCTGGATCGTGGTCTTTAAAAGCTGGCTGTACGCCCGCTCCTTCATTTTCTCCTCCCATTTTCCAGCCAGAAAGGCCATTCCCCTGGCGCCCAGGTAGGATGCCTCATCCACAGCGTGCTTTAAAAATGTTTCTGCCCTCTGGCGCTCCGCCTCGTCCATGGCATTGGGATTCAGTTTCATAGAGAGAAGGTCCGGATGCGCTCCATAGTAAACGGTCAGATGTGCCTGCTCCAGGACCCTCCGTACCTCCTCCCGTTCCGCGTC
This sequence comes from Pilosibacter sp. YYHA0881, assembly GCF_051602715.1. Taxonomy (GTDB): domain Bacteria; phylum Bacillota; class Clostridia; order Lachnospirales; family Lachnospiraceae; genus Alitiscatomonas; species Alitiscatomonas aceti. The sequence goes on along the minus strand of NZ_CP175657.1, from coordinate 2,420,971 downwards.
ATCCCTACAGCTCCGGACCTCTACGGCGGTAAAATACTCATCTGCGGCAACTCTTTTTACAGCTTCCAGCGTTGACAGACTTGGAAACGACATCCAGGTGAGCGTTCCCATCTGGAAATATCTGCTGATCGGTTCCTTCATGGCTTCCCCTCCTATTATATTTATTTAGTTCCAGTATATTTCAAGTATTAACAAAGGAAAAACAATATATTATTCATATTTTAACAAAATTTTATTGTTCCCTCTTATGTTTCCCCCATGTGCGTTTCTTTTCATCCGTTTTCTTCTATGTGTTAAGAGATGTTCACAACATTTTTTTGTTATATTGCCCAAAACTGCTTGTTTGATTTTGCTTTGCGATTCCCATATAATGACAACCAGAAGGACACACGTCCGTGAAGCACAAAAAAATACACAAAAAATTTTAGGAGGTTATACTATGGCTTGGAAAATTTTACTGCCGCAGGAGATCATGTCCGAGGGACGGAAGCTTTTAGAGGATGCCGGCCATACCATCATCGATGGACGCGGCTTTGAGCCAGAGGATGTTCTGGCAGACTTTAAGGAATACCAGCCGGACGCCATGATCGTCCGCATCACACCGATCTCCAGAGAGATCATTGAATCCAACCCCAACTTAAAGGTCATTGTCCGCCATGGCGCAGGCTTTGATGCCTTAGATGTGAAGGCATGTCATGACAACAACGTCCAGGCCCTTTACGCTCCGGTGGCCAACAGCACCTCTGTGGCTGAGACAGCCATGCTGCTGATCCTGGAAATGAGCCGCAACGTGACCGTTCTCCACAAGACCTGGGTAGACGACTTCTACAAGGCAAAATTAAAGGTAAGAAAGAACACCATCAACGGCAAGACACTGGGCCTCATCGGCTGCGGAAACATCGGAAGCCGCGTTGCAAAGCGCGCCCTGGGCTTTGAGATGAACGTCATGGCCTACGACCCCTATAAGCCGGCCTGTGATTTCCCCGAAGGCGTTGAGGTAGTCCGTGATCTGGACCGGATCTTCAAGGAGTGCGATTACGTTTCCCTTCATTGCCCCAACACTCCGGTGACAAAGAACATGGTAAATAAAGAAAGACTGGCTATGATGAAGCCCACTGCCTTCCTGATCAACACGGCCCGCGGCGGCTGCGTGGATGAGACCGCCCTTTATGAGGCATGCAGAGACGGAATCATCGCAGGAGCCGGTCTGGACGCCATCCAGAAGGAGCCGGTGGATCCGAAGAACCCGCTCTTAACCCTGGACAATATGATCATTTATCCCCACATCGGCGGAAACACCACAGAGGCTGCCCACCGCGCATCCTATTTCGCAGCCATGGGCATCCAGGAGGTCTACGAAGGCAAGGCTCCCACATGGCCCATCAACGATGTGGACTATAAGACCGCGAAAACCTATACCGACACGAAAAAACCGGATACAAAACCGGCTGGAATGTTTGATTTTTAATGAATGTTTAATCTTTAATAAACATTCAGAAAATACGAAAGCAGAGGGATTTAAGAAATGACTGTTGCATCACTGTGTAATGATATCCTGGTGCTGGCTGTGTTCCTCCTCGTGGGCTTCTTTGTCCGCGAGCTGTGCAAGCCGCTCCAGAAGCTGTTCCTTCCGTCGTCACTGATCGGCGGACTGATCCTCCTTTTACTGGGTCAGCAGGTCCTGGGCGTCGTTGAGGTTCCCGAGAGCTTCAGCTCCATTCCCAGCGTCATGATCGACATCGTAATGGCCGCCACCGTATTCGGCGTGACCATCAACCGGAAAAAAATCGGCTCCTATCTGGACTATTCCTGTATGACTATGACCTCTTATGGAATGCAGCTGGGCCTGGGCGTATTCCTGGGCTGGCTCTTACAGAAGGTATGGCCCGGTCTTCCCGATGGCTGGGGCGTCATGGGCGTATTCTCCTTCCACGGCGGCCACGGAACTGCCGCTGCCGCCGGCGCAGCCTTTGAGAAGCTGGGCATCGAGGGAAACATGGCCGTAGGTATGGTATTATCCACCCTTGGCCTCATCGTCGCCATGTTAGTGGGCATGATCATGGTCAACTTCGGTATCCGGAAGGGCTGGGGAACCTATGTAAAAGAGCCTAAAAAGCAGCCCGATTACTTCTATGGCGGCGTTCTTCCGGAGGAAAAACGTGTGGCTTCCGGCCATACCGTCACCACCGGCATCAGCATCAACCATCTGGCCTTACAGGTAGCCTGGCTTCTGACCGCCCTTTTCATCGGCCGCAAGCTCTTTGGCCTCCTGGGCGCTTACATCCCGTTCTTTAACGAGCTTCCCAGCGTACTCCACGGAATTTTCGGCGGCGCGATCCTTTGGCAGCTCTTAAAGGTGACAAAGCTGGAGCGTTATGTGGACTTAAAGACCATCAAGATGGCCAGCGGCTTCTGCCTGGAGATCACCGTCTTCACGGCCATGGCCACCCTGGACATGGAATTTGTTTCCACCTACATCGTGCCGGTGCTGATCTACACCGTGATCCTGGCTGTCCTTACAGTTCCGCTCATCTTCTATCTGGCCTACCGCTTCTGCCGTGAGGAGTGGTTTGAGAAGGCCTGCATGGCCTTCGGCGCCGCCACCGGCAACACCTCCACCGGTCTTGCCCTGGTAAGAGCCGTTGACCCGGATTCCCTGTCCAGCGCAGGCGATACCCACGGCGTTTACTCCGCCATCATGTCCTGGAAGGACGTGTTCGTCGGCCTCACCCCCATCTGGCTGACCAGCGGCATCGGCCTCACCTGCGGCGTCGGCTTTGCCATGATGTTCGGATTTGCAGCCTTTGGTTTTATCTTCTTTGCAAGAAAAAACAAGCAGACTGCCGCATAATCCTTGTTCATACCTTACCCCATAATATATAAAAAGGAAGCTGTCCGGCGGGTCGATCTCCCAGCCGGGCGGCTTCCTTTTCACTTTTTGTCTTCACTGCCAGTTTCCGCTGCCAGCCGCCGGAAATACCGGCCAGCGGCTGCTGCCCCTGAACGGTCCATCCCAGGATCAGCGGTTCCTCCGGATCCTCTCGTCATTTTCCAGCACTTTTTTGGCAATGGTGATGAAATGGAGCTTGAAATTGTCCTCGGTATCGTTTACATCCAGACCCGTATTGACCTTCACCTGGGCCAGGCTGTTCTTTACCTCCTCCTGGGTCATCCCCAGCTCCTCTGCGGTCAGCGCAGCATCCTCCTTGCATTTATAATATTGGGAAAGGACCCGTTTTTCCGTCTCTCCCAGCTGCCGCAGGACCGTTCTCGTGAGCCGGTCTCCGAAGCTTACCACCATTTGGTTGATGCTGCTGTATATTTCCATGCCCATATATTCCAGGATCACACGGTCCTTCTTAAAGATCTCTCCGGCCTTTACCGCATCCTGGGCATTGCTGTACGTATGCCGGATGCCCTTGATCCCGCCTTCGATGGTGCCGATCCCCACCCGGATCCTCCGGTCGGAAATGATCTTCCCCACCTCTTCGGCAGCCACAGCCTTCACCGCATCCAGGATCCGGCGCATTTCTGCCTTATCATGGGTAATAAGGATCACACATACGCCGGAATCGCAGGTGATGATCTGCTTTCCCGTGATCCTTCTATTGATCTCCGAAAGCCCGATCACCGCCTGGGCGGCATCCGTAAGCCTTTCCCAGTCCTCCGGTTTTACATTCATATCGGACGGGTACTGGAACGATACGGCCATAAACGTATCCATGTCCACATCAAAGCCCAGCTGCCTGCCAAGCTGCTTTACCAGCGCCTCATCCTCATAATATCCGATGACAATGTCATTAAAATAAGCTGATAATGTGATATCTGTTGTGTTCTTATTCATGATCCATGCACTCCTTTTAAAAGTTTTCTGTCAACGGGAAAGCCCTATTATATAAATTCATTCACACTTTGTCAAGGAGTCATCTTCAGATTTTTCAGATATCGTTATTTTCTTCACGATCCTAGCGATCCCGAGCGTTTTTCCTTCTTCAGCAGTCTCCTGCTATCCATCGCCCCTCCCGGCGCATCCCTAAAACCTTCCGAAGGTATCCACCAGCCAGGCCAGATGATCCGCATGGCCCTGGTTCAGCTCACCGGAGCGCATACGCCATCTCCAGTTGCTCCCCACCGTTCCCGGTGTGTTCATCCTGGCCCAGTTATCCAGCTTCAGAACGTCCTGGGCCTGGAAGATCACTACGCTGGCCACAGAGCCGTAGGCCGTGAACATGACCCGGTCCACCACCTGGTCCTGGTGGGAAACTCCCATGTAATCGGCAATATACTGTAACTCCCACCACTGACGCTCTTCCGGCTTAAAATATCCGACCAGCGTCTCGTTGTCATGGGTACCTCCATAAACCACGGAATTTGGCGTATACATATGGGGAAGATGCTCATTGAACCGGTCTCCGCTGAAGGCAAATTCGATGATCTTCATGCCCGGATAACCGGTCTCCTCCAGAAGCGCCTTTACCTCCGGAACAAAGATCCCCAGGTCCTCGGCGATGACCTTTGTGTCTCCGATCACCTGGCCGATGGCGTCCGTCAGCTTTTTCCCAGGGCCCTTGAGCCATTCTCCGGCCTTTCCGTCCTCAGCTCCCGCCGGGATCGCATAATACTGGACCACGCCGATGAAATGATCGATGCGGACCACATCGTACAGCCGTCCCGACGCCTTCATCCGCTCCTTCCACCAGGCAAAATCCGTTTTCTCCTGTACATCCCAGCGGTACAGGGGATTTCCCCAGAGCTGTCCGTCTTCGCTGAAGGCGTCCGGCGGCACTCCCGCCACCTTCAGAGGCGTCAGGTTTTCCTCATCCAGCAGGAACAGCTCCGGATGGGTCCACACGTCTGCGCTGTCCAGGGCCACATAGATGGGAATATCCCCTATGATGGAGATCCCCTGGCTATTGGCGTATGCCCTTAATTTTTTCCATTGCTGGAAAAATTTATACTGTAAGAACTTCCAGAAATCGATCTCTTCCTTCAGCTCCTCTTTGTACCGCTCCACCGCGTCCTTTTTCCGGAAACGGATATCCTCCGGCCAGGCCAGCCATTCCTGATTGTCAAAATGGAATTTTAACGCCATGTAAAAGGCATAGTCATTGAGCCAGTACCAGCTTTCCATATAGAATTTCTCATAGCCCTCTTCCTCATGGAATTCGCTGCGGGCGTGGGCCTTCTTCAGCAGAGGGAACCGGTACCAGAACACGGTATCATAGGCCACCTGTGCCTCATCGTCGCCCCAGTAACAGGCGTCGATCTCTTCCCTTGTAAGGAGCTCCTCCTCCACCAGGGTATCCAGATCGATAAAATACGGGTTCCCTGCAAATGCAGAAAATGACTGGTAGGGGCTGTCCCCATAGCTGGTGGGCCCCACCGGAAGTACCTGCCAGTATTTCTGCCTTGCTTTCTTTAAAAAATCCACAAACTCGTAAGCGGCCTTTCCAAACGTACCGATCCCATAAGGAGACGGGAGACTGGAAACCGGCATCAGAATGCCTGCGCCGCGGTCCAACATAGTCTTCATACTCATCCTGTCCTTTCTATACAGATAACAGTTTTATTATACATCACACGGCTGGATTTGAAAAGCGGAGCCGCTGCAAAAGGAGGTTCAGAACCTTCTCTTTTGCAGCAGCCCCGCTCTTTATGAAATCTTAAGCTGTATCCGGTCTACACCTCGTTCCGGAGCCGTATGGTCTTCCATTTTCCGCTCTGGTATCTGGCAAGGACCAGGGCCGACCGGAGAAGCTGGTCAGCCGCCAGGGCGTACCAGGCTCCGTAAAGGCCAAGGCCCATGCGGATCAGGATGATGGCAAATACAGGACGTACCAAAAGCACTGTGACGAAGGTGATCATGGCCGTGGTCCTGGTGTCTCCTGCACCCCTCAGTCCACCGGCAACGATGAACTGGGAGCTCTGGAACGGCTGTAAAAATGCCACGATCAGCATGATGTGCCCGCCGATCCGTATGATCTCCGGATTGCTGTTGTAGAGACCAACGATATTGCCGCCGAACAGGACAAATATGGCGGCCAGGATCAGGGAGAACAAAAAGCCGACGGTCCTGGTGCGGCTCGTGTAGGCCTGGGCCATATCGTAGCGGCGTTTTCCCAGAGACTGCCCCATAAGGGTCGTGGCCGAAACGGCAAACGCCTGTCCTGTCATAAAGGACAGGGCCTGGATATTCATGCAGACCTGGTGGGTCGCATACGCCACAGTTCCCAGGGACGCCACAGTCTTTGCGTAAATGATGATCCCCGCGCGCATCAGAAGCTGCTCCACCATAGCCGGAAGACCGATGTTCAGGATATCTCCCAGGACTCCCCGGTCCGGCTTAAAGCCCTTCCGGAATTCCAGCTTCAGGAATCCGTTCCCCTTAAGGATCACAGAGATCGCAATGGCAAAGGCCACGAACTGCCCGATCACCGTCGCAATGGAGGCGCCGGCAACGCCCAGGGCCGGGAAGCCCAGGTTTCCGTAGATCAAAAGCCAGTTAAAGCAAACGTTGACGCCGTTGGCGATCATGTTGTAGATCATACACGTTTTTGAATCCCCCACTGCCCGCAGCGACGCCGTTATGGTACTGGTCAGCGCCATGGTGAGGAAACCGGCCATCTGGATCTGAAGATACTGGGTGGCCCATATGGTTACCGTCTCCTCGGTGGAACCCATAAATATCACCATTGGCCGGGCAAATACGACGCCCAGGATGGACATGAGCACCGTTGCCCAGAAGGTGAACAGAAGTCCCTGGCGCACCACCAGGTTGGCCTTTTCCTGGTCTCCCCGGCCTCGGTTTCTGGCCACCAGGGCCGTGACGCCTGTATTCATAGAAACAAATGCGGCCATCAGCAGGAATTTAGGCTGGGTGGTCAATCCCACGGCCGCCAGTGCCTGGGTCCCCATTTCCAGATTCTCCGTCCCGCCCATGGAGCCCACCATCATCAGGTCTACCATGGACGTGAGCTGTGTCAGCAGGAGCTCCACAAAGCTGGGCCCGGCGATGCGGACAATGTCCTCGTACAGTTCCCGGGACCGGACGCCCTCCGGGAGTTTTTTGCTTACCTTCTGGTCCTCCGGCATGCCTTCCGGCCCGTAGGGCAGGCGGTCCAGAGTCGTTTGCAGTCGTTCTTTTGTCTTCATGTAGTTGTAATCCCCTCCCTCAATATGTCTATTATAAAATAAAATTAGAGGGATGGGAAGAATAAACAGAAAAAATTGAAAAATAAAAGCAAAGGTGCCGCACAATCATTAAATATGATACATTGCGGCACCTTTATAAAATTTCTTACTTTACTTCTTTTGTGTATCTTTTATTCTAAAGATCCAATAAATGCATACCGAACATAATCCTATCAATGATGTGATACCTAAAAGTCCCCACAGCCATGCCCGGTTGGCGTCTCCGGTTTTAGGTATTTTAACATTCTCTGTTACATCTGATCCGACAGGCGTATCCGTAATTTCCACCACATCCATTTTTTCCGGAATATTTACATTTTCCTAAACGTCTGCTCGAACAGGTTCATATGGCCCCTCCAGATGGATCTGTTATATAGCCATCTGTATTCGCATCTAACTCAGTCACCGTATACTCGGCCCCTTCCGGTAACCCTGTAAGAATCACACTCCCTTATCAAACCTGATCCTACCAGCCAAATAGAGCGGTACTGTCTGGATTTTTCCATCCTCCGTAATTCCACCGTAGGTATTACCCTTTAGATAATACAGAAAATCCAGTAAGCCTGCCTCCAGTAAAGTGGACGCTGTATTTCCTGCGCTCTTTCCTGCTTTTACTTCCAATCCGTAATTCTTATAATCCAGCAGACTTCTGACATAAAAATCCAGTACTCCACCCGTCTGCTGGTATACGGCAAACCATGGCACGGTTCCTGCAATGCTGTCTGTGTTCCTCAACCGATTCAAAAGTTCCAAATACACAAAGTTTTCGCATAGAATTCCTTTTATAGCTGTATCTGGTTCTCCGGTCTTTCTCAGAAAATAAGCAGCCACTCCCAAATCCATATAATAATATCTGCAGTTATCTACAATGCTTAAATGATCGCAATTAATACTTTTGCTGCAATAACCGATTACGTGAGATAAATACAGCCAGCTTCTGGCATGATTTATCATCTTCTTAGAAACCCGTCCACTTTCTTCTTTAAAGACGATTTTGGATAAGTCTGTTACCAGATCTTCCGTACCTCTCTTCTCCTTTAAAAGCATAATTGCGATTGCCTGGAATAACTGCCCGAATATCTCAATATCCAGTTCGGATTCAAAATATCTGGATGACTCCTTGATAAAAATATCGATAATCCGCTCCACTAGTCTTCGGCTTTGGCTCAGATCTTCGGTTTCCAAGTAGTTTTGGACAACTCTTGGATAACCGCCAAGCTGGCAGTATAAATCGAAATAATCCTTGATTTCATCATACCTGGCATGATCGTCCTTCCCGTCCAGAGTAAGGGTCTCATACAGATCCCTCTTTCCAAATGCCCCCAAAAACTCTGGAAAAGACAGAGTCCCCATAACCAGAGTATCCGTATCTCCAGCGGAAAGGAAAAATTCTTTTTCCCGTGTCTTTCCCAAATAACTTCCTGTTACAACAAAATCGCAGGAAAATTCCCTGGCAAATTCGCGGATTCGGCTGTAGATCACCGGAGACTCCTGTATCTCATCAATAACAACGATTGTCTCCCTGCTGTCTACAAAGTTAGGAGCATACGTCTTCAGTACTGCGGCCATGCCATTTTCTGCCTCGTCCTGTACATTTCTTCGATGATACGCCTTTTCGTAACATTCCAGAAAATATTCTCCTGACTCCCCAATCATATTAATATAAATATACTGCTGATACTGCTCTCTTGCAAATTTATCCAAAATATTAGTTTTTCCCAGGCGGTCATCCTCATAATCCACATCGGAAAAGTCCACCAATTCCTCTGTTTCGTCATCATCTTCAGTATTAATAGAAACAAAAGAAAAATCCATATGTCCAAACGCGGTTCCAACCTTGCCAGACGGGTTCTTCACATGGTCACACTCAATAACGTAAAGGTTGATAAAGGGAGCGGCACACCTGTGAATCCTGTAGTTTACGACTACTACACCCGGAAGTGCTCCGGCAAGAAAAGACCGGCAGCAATGGGCGCTGTCATGCATAAGATCTGCAGCATCATCTTTGCCATGCTTCGGGATAACAAACCTTTCGAGATCATCACCCCGGAAGAGCACTGCCAGCAATTCGCTGCGGAGCATCCAGACAAGATACTGCAAGCCGCATAATCAACACGGTACTCTCAATATTTCGTTCGCGACCAATCCAATATATCGGAATGGTCTGTTAAGGTTACCTTTTTTCATATCACCTCTTGACATTTCTTAGCTGGACTTTGCTTTTGTGATTTCATTGTACCTAATACTATCAAGTAACTCCACCACATCAGCTTTACATCCCGCAACATGAGTTTACATTGTTTATTTTTCAAGAATCTGCGGATCAAGAAGGAAGTCATAAATGTTCACAGTCAAAATACCATACTCATCGTAGTGTGGCTGAACGATGTCTTTGGTAACAACAATCTTTTTGAAAGAATCATCAATCTTTCTGAACGGTCTGATTTCCTGAGTACGCTTCGCTTCATCAGGAAGTGAATATGCTGACTGGATATAGTATCTGGAAGAACCAAGATTGCATACAAAATCAACTTCAAGTTGTTTGCGGATAACCTTACCTTCCTGATTGCGTTCCGCAATCGGTATTACACCTACATCCACGCCGTAGCCACGCATACGAAGTTCGTTATAAATTACATTCTCCATAGAATGGGTCTGCTCGAACTGTCGGAAATTGATTCTGGCATTGCGAAGTCCAAGATCGGAAAAGTAATATTTCTTTGGTGTTTCAATATATGCTTTTCCTTTAATGTCATATCTTTGTGCTGATTCAATCAAGAAAGAATCCTCAAAATAATCCAGATATTTCTTAATGGTAGCGGAAGTAATTCTGGATTTCTTTACCGTCTTGAAAGTATTCTTCAATTTTTCAGGATTGGTCGGCGAACCAATGGCAGAGGAAAGAATGTTCAGAAGATCTTCCAGTTCTCCGATGTTCTTTACTCTGTTACGCTTGGTAATATCTCGAAGATAAATCTCATTGAACAGATTCTGCAATACAACTGCCTTATCGTTTGCTCCCTCTCGAAGAACAACCAGAGGGATACCGCCATATAGCATATATTCAGATAATCCCATATACTTATCACCGTTGTAAATAGTCATAAACTCGGCAAAGCTCAGGGGATACATATGAACCTCGTCACCACGACCGGCAAACTCAGTGGCTATATCTTTGGACAGGAGTTTTGCGTTACTTCCGGTCACAAATACATCCATATTATCTTTACGAAGGTAACCATTCAGAACAGCTTCAAAGCAATCCAACATCTGAATTTCATCAAGCAGCAGATAATACATTCCTTCACCTACAACTTTGGAACGGACATATGCCATGAATTTTTCAGGATCAACTCCACGCTTTTCCTTTTCAATCTGAATTAGGCTTTCGCCAATCATATAAAGATCCTCAGCTGAGTCAAAGGCAAAACGGATAATGTGGTCTGTATCAACTCCACTTTCCAATAAGTGATGATAAAACAGATTATTCAACAAATAGGATTTTCCACATCGACGAATACCGGTAATTACCTTAATCATTCCATTATTTTTTCTTTTTATCAGTTTATTCAAATAAAAATCTCTGCGAATTTCCATCTTAAAACCTCCTTGCGAAAGATTTTTGCAATATGTTGCATTTTTCTATTCCATTATATCCAGATAGACTTCAAAAATCAATATATCAGTGGGAATCGGAATAGATTTTTGTGAATTGTTGCATTTTTATATTCTATAATCATATTATATGCTTTAGTAGCAATTATTATCCCGTGTTTTAATCATGTTCTTATTAAAAAAGCAGCCACACACCAAAATGCATGACTGCTTAATAAGCATATATTATTTTTTGACAAGAGTTAAAGTTGTAGAATTATCAAATTACAATCTCATATAAACATCATAAGTTCTGTTCATATGTATTTTCTCTTTTAATGCGTAGATATCCTCTTCTTTTAACAATTCTACAGATTGTAATTTCTTTAAAAATTTGTCATTTTCCTCGATGATAGCACAACTATGAAATGAAGCAATTAGCATAGACTAAAATAACGAGGGAGTTGCGTGGTATCGCAAGAAAGAGTGCTCCAATCAATGTAATTGTCCATTATCCTAAAACCATAGAAGGTCAGCGTGAATTGGCAGAGCGTGTTGCCGGTGTCCACACAAGTTTGGTCAATCAGCATATTAAAAAACTGAATTGTCCTTCCGACCAGAAGGTACAGCTACTGGATGCGGTTATCAAATCCTCATCTATAGAGAAAGCAGATGAACAAACTCTCTAAAGTTTGAACACCTGCTCTTATCTATACCTTTATCTTTCGATTTATAGTGTACCAACTTGTTCTAAAACGGCTCTTTCCACTAAAAAGGAACCACATTTCTGTGATTCCTCAAGAGGCGCGAACCGGATTTGAACCGGTGATCAGGGTGTTGCAGACCACAGGAAAATCAGCTGCAAACCCTTATTTTATCAGCATTCTCCCCCCTCTCCTTCCGGTTTGGTACACTATTGGTACACTATCCGTTCAGAATCCCTTTTTATTGTCCGAAGTTCCCTCCGGGATCCCGCTGTTATCTCCCCCAATCGATCAGCCCCTTTTGTATATCTTTTCAACCATTCTTCCCGTCACAGCGTATACCGATATCCAATTTTAGGAGCTTCCTGGCGTATGCTCTTTCACGAAATCAAATTGCATACGCCCTACCAGATAAATGGGTACCGTGACTTTTCTGTCAGCAATTCCTCCGTAGGTATCACCTTTCAAAAAATAAACTGCCTCTACTTTTTCATCCTTCAACAGTAATTGTGCCGTTTTTCCCTCTGTCTTTCCAGATTTCACCTCAACACCGTAAGTTTTATAATTTTCCCGGCTATTGACCAGGAAATCGATCTCGCCTTCTTTATACAGGCCAAACATGGGCGCTGTTCCAGAGATTTTTCTGGAACGCACCCGTTTTAACAGATCAATGTAAACAAAATTCTCATTCACAATACCACGGAGTGTGGGCAGATCTGCTCCGGCCATATCCAGAAAACTTCTGCATACTCCCACATCCAAAAAATAGAAACGGCTATTCGCTGATATATCGGTCGGGTTGCAGTCATTGGCTTTTCCACAAAAATCCAAAATGTGGGAACGATACAGCCAGGCAATCGCCTGGTTTATGCTCTTTTTACTCAACCGGCTGCTTTCCTGCTTATAAACGATCTTGGACAATTCAGTGATCAGATCCACAGAACCCTTTTTCTCCCTTATCATTGTCTGTGCAACTGCCGGAAGCAGCTGGCCAAAAAGATTGATATCCAGAACATTGTCAAAATATCCCTGGGATTCCTCTGTAAAAATATGGATCACCCGATCCAGCTCTGCCTGGCAGATTTCCATATCCCTTGTTTCCAGATAGGTTTTCACAACTGCCGGATAGCCCCCGATCTGACAGTAAAGGTCATAATACCGCTTTAGTTCATCGTATGCTTCATGAGAACTTTTTCCATATAGATCTACAGAATTGTATAAGTCTCTTTTTCCCTCGGCATCCAGAAATTCTTCAAATGTCAGCGTATCCAGTATCATAATATCCAGATCACCAACTGGCTGAAAATACTCTCTGGAAAGTGTCTTCCCCAGATAGCTTCCAGTTATAATGAAATCACAGGAAAACTCCCTGGCAAACTGCCGGATCAGCGAGTAGACTTTCGCTGAATCCTGAATCTCATCAATAACAACGATTGTATCCTTCGTATCCTGAAAGCGTTCATCAAAGAGACGCATGGCGTCGTGGAGCGGCTGTTCCTTCCGCGGCATTCCCGGCTCCCATGCAGCAGCTTTCTCCAGGCATGCCAGAAACTCTGCCCCGGTTGTCTGCACCATATTGATATATAGAAAAGTCTTATAATTTTCCTGTGCAAACTTGTTTAGGATATAGGTTTTTCCAACCTGCCTTGCTCCCCGAAGCTCCAGGACCTTATGGGAATCCCTCTTTTTCCAATCCAGTAATTTTTCATAAATATCTCGCTTTAACTCCATTGGCTATCCCTCTCTTTACACTGTTTCCATTGTAACATACCTTTCTCAAAATAACCAATCCTTTCTCTATGCCACCTTCACTGTAAACCGGCTGCTTTTGCTCTCCTGCAGAAATTCCCGGTAGATGTCTGGCTTTTCTTCCTTTAGCCGTTTCGTGTCCAGTCGGCTGGAGATCACCTCCCTCCAGGTGACCCGGTAACGGCCACTGTCAGCCGTTTCATGCCCATCCATAAAGACCTTGATCTCCTGGTCGATCTGCCGCTTTTCCGTCTCCAGAAGCTTCATAGTCTCCTCGATCTCCTGTCTGCGCTCTAACTTCTGGTCAAACCCGACCAGCTCAATGGTTTCTGCCTTTCCCCGCTGGCAGAAATACTCCTCCAGCACCGCATCACAGGACTTCGATCCATCCGGATCCGGCATGTGGCGGGGCAGCACATGGTTGTTCCAGAACTCCGCTTCCAGGGCGATCAGGTTCTGTGCGATCTCCTCCTCGTATTCGATCCTCCGGTACTGGAAATCCTGTCCCAGGATCACGGCGGCCAGATACCAGGTCCGGCAGCCGGTCACGATCATGTAGTGGTAGCATTGCAGGAGATAGTGGACCGGTATCCCGCCATCCCCCCACTGGTCTTTCTTATATACGCTGACCGTCTTGCACTCCAGGCCGGCCCCGCCGCCAGCCACCATCCGGTCCACGTCTGCGATCATCCAGGGATATTCCGTGCTCCGGTACATTTTATTGGAGCGACGTACCTTTAGCCCGGTCTCCTCTGTAAAACGCTGCGCCACATACTCCTCCAGATCACGTCCCTGCCGCATTGCCTCATTGTCACCCATATCGGTTTCATCGGATACCTTGTCCCGGTATACAGCCATGGGGCTCACATGAGGATTCAGCCCGCAGACAGCCCCTGCATCAGAACCTCCCAATCCGGTCTTTCTTATTTTCAGCCATTCGTTCCGGTCCATGTTTTTCGTTGAGATCGTTGTATACATTGTCATCCTCCTTCAAGGGGGAACCGCTTTCTGCCGTTCCCCATCCGCTTTTTTCCTGTTTCCTTTCTGCTGGCTGTCACGCCTGGACCAGGTCCGCACAGGACCAGCCCCGCCCGCCTTCCGGCTGTCCTGCCGGAGGCATCTCTGAAAGCAGCATGAGCCGGTCTTCTTTCCGACTGTAGCCGTATGCCTGGAAGGACAGCCACTCCTCCCTGGCTACCACTTCCCGGTTGATCCCGGAGATCATCCGCCCAAGCTCCTCCGGATCCTCTTCTCCGGTCCGTACAAGGAGCAGGGTCTCATGGACGCTGGAAGGCAGCACGACCAGGTCTCCGCCTAACCTGGAGGCAGCCTTTTTCAGTTCCCCCGGATACAGGATGCATCCGGCTCCCCAGATCCCTTCCCGATTAGTCAGGACATACATGAAATCCTCCCCGGAAGATCCCGCCTGGCTCTCTCCGGGCAGCGTTCTGCCTTCTCCCGCCATCGTTTCTTCCAGCATGGTCCCGATCCCCCGAAGCACTGGCGGCATCTCCCTCTTTGCATTGACAGAAGCCAGCTTCCAGAGCCCTTCCGGCGTGACTCCCCACCGGTCTGCCGCCTCCCGGGTGACCATTGCCGTAAGGACTCCCCCGTTCCCTTTTCCCAGCCAGACATAAAATACCACTGCCAGGTCCAGGATACGGACATGCGGCACCTGATCCAGAAGTTCCCGGTTCATGTCCGCGTTCACAAGCCGGAACACCAGCCTCCCCGCCGCCGTTTCAAACCGTTCCAGGATGCGAACAGCCTCCGGATCCGGGCTTTCCCCACCATCCAGACCCTTCCGGATCTGCCCGGTGATCTCCTCTAACGGCATCCCGTTCCGGTACGCATCATAAAACGGTTCCAGGTACACGACCGGGGAAGCACCACCCCCGTTCCCGGCAGAAAAGATCCCAAAGGACACGGTTCCGTTGATCTTCCTTTTTTCCCAGATCCTGAACTTCTTGCTCCCGTTTTCTTCCATGTTCATAGTTCCTGCGATCTGTTCTGCAAATGCTTTCATCTCTGTCATTTTACTCCTCCTCATAACTCTGTTTATGCTGCGGGGAACCTGCCATCCCCGCACAACCATCCATGATCCCTGAAACTGTAATACGCATCCCCTTCCCCGAGGATGATGTGGTCCACCAGTTCGATCCCCAGAAGCGCCCCGGCACTCCGGATCCGCCCGGTGATCTCCTCATCCTCCCGGCTTGGACCCGGATCCCCGGAAGGATGGTTATGGATGCAGATCACAAATTCTGCATTGTTTAACAGGGCATGCTTAAACAGGCTCCGGATATCCACGTTGCAGGAACTGATCCCGCCGACCGCTGCGATCTCCACGGCCTGTGGTTCCAGCCTTCCGTTTAAGGAAAGTACCAGCACCATCTCCCGGTCTGCCTTTTCACATAAGGGACGTACCATCTCCGCCGCTTCCCTGGGATTCTGGAACCGTTTCATTCCATAAAGGGTCCTGCTTTCCCGGACCATCTCCAGATGCACGATCCCCACCCGCTTCCTGGGCACCGGCCGCTTTATCATGTCCAGGATCCGTTCCTCCTGTGTCCGTTTCCTCATACGCTTCCCTCCTCATAGTTCTGTTTTTCAGGCAGCCGCCCGGGATGGGGTCCGTTTCAGCCCGTTCATGGCATCTTGATACTGCTCCGGCGTCATCTGTCTGATATCCTCCAACTGATAACGCTCCAGGGGAACCCCGGTGCGTTCCAGCTCCTTCTGCATATCCCGCTTCATCTTTGCAGTAAGCTGCGTTCTGGCTGCCTCTGCCGGGCTTCTTCCACCCCTTCCCGGAGTCCCGGCAGCCTTCTCCTGGACGGGATCCGGCCCTCCTGGCTGCGACGGCTCCAGCATCCGTCTGGCAAACACCACATGGTTGGCCGAATTCCGGATCTCCAGTCCGCAGATCTCCCGGTTCCCGTCATAGGAGATGGATCCCACCATAAAACGCTCTGGTGTGACATACCGCTTCCCGTCGTGGCGGATGCATACCCGGTCCGCCGGGAGCCAGATAAAGGGAGCCGAATACAGCTCCCTCCCGATCCCCCAGTTAAAACAGGCTCTTTTAAAGGAGTCCGAAGCGGCTCCCTTTTCCTTTTCCGCAAAACTTTCCGTCCCAACGTCCTGCTTGCCGATCCACTGTTTCTTTTCCTGGTCCCATATCTCTACCGTACAGTACAGCCTTCCTCCGATCTCCTGGTGGGTCCTGCGCCATCCGAATGGTGTGAACGTCTCATCCAGGATATTCTGTGCTGCTCTTGCATCCATAAACAGGAGCAGGCTCAATCCCTTTTCACTGATTGCTCCGATCCGGCACTCGATCTCATCGGGCCGGAGC